>NZ_JARBFT010000002.1:0-371183 GCF_028863985.1 Vibrio chanodichtyis
GCTTGACACCCAATGAGTCAGAACGATTGTATTGGGAAAACTCTAAAACCGTGGCCAATTTTAGTTGACCACTACAGAGCGAAGGTTTCAATCCACGCGCCTGTGGGAGGCGCGACATGATAAACAACATAATTGTTATGATGATTTTTTGTTTCAATCCACGCGCCTGTGGGAGGCGCGACATTGAATCTCGCCGTGATAAAGCCTTAACCAAAGTTTCAATCCACGCGCCTGTGGGAGGCGCGACTTTGGTGGCTATTTACATTTTACTGACAGCACCAGTTTCAATCCACGCGCCTGTGGGAGGCGCGACCTCAATTCGGATTGCTCCTCTCTAGACGATTACGAGTTTCAATCCACGCGCCTGTGGGAGGCGCGACTTCACTATCTTTGTCAAAATCGTTCATATCCTTGTTTCAATCCACGCGCCTGTGGGAGGCGCGACGATGGCTCTCAAAATGCTTATGTTGGTAGAGTGGTTTCAATCCACGCGCCTGTGGGAGGCGCGACTCCGAGCTAATATGCGTTGATGAGCTGCCCAACATGTTTCAATCCACGCGCCTGTGGGAGGCGCGACGTCATGATCTATGGGTTTGGTTTCCGCCAAGTAGTTTCAATCCACGCGCCTGTGGGAGGCGCGACTTGTCGCTTCGATTTCATCTGCAGGGATGCGTTTTTGTTTCAATCCACGCGCCTGTGGGAGGCGCGACTTCTTTTAGGGGCATTTTTCTATTCGGAGTAATGTTTCAATCCACGCGCCTGTGGGAGGCGCGACATGCCTATTATGAGCAGATGCTATTTGATGCCAAGTTTCAATCCACGCGCCTGTGGGAGGCGCGACCAAGAACCCAATCATTACTAAACTTGTCGAACTTGTTTCAATCCACGCGCCTGTGGGAGGCGCGACAGAGCAAATTAACGCTATCAAGTATGCTTTGCTGGTTTCAATCCACGCACCTGTGGGAGGCGCGACGCTTTATGCAGAGTTCGTTGCTCAAGTGGCTAGTGTTTCAATCCACGCGCCTGTGGGAGGCGCGACGCCTTGATGTATGGTTTTGCTAACGTCTCACTCGTTTCAATCCACGCGCCTGTGGGAGGCGCGACCTAGGATTTTAACATCCTCCCAAAGGTTTGACAGGTTTCAATCCACGCGCCTGTGGGAGGCGCGACGATCCGGATTATAGCGGTTATGTGTTTGGTTCTCGTTTCAATCCACGCGCCTGTGGGAGGCGCGACTTCAAGTGATGCGCAGGCTACAGCTTCTTACCTAGTTTCAATCCACGCGCCTGTGGGAGGCGCGACATACATTGACGGCGTTTCATCTTTCGGCCACCCAGTTTCAATCCACGCGCCTGTGGGAGGCGCGACTTCTCAACATTGCCACCCTTTGCTCTCTCGCTCTTGTTTCAATCCACGCGCCTGTGGGAGGCGCGACCTTTCATTTTATAACTCCTTGCTGAATAGGTGCCGTTTCAATCCACGCGCCTGTGGGAGGCGCGACCATTTATTTACTAGTTCCGTTCGGACATTAATGCGTTTCAATCCACGCGCCTGTGGGAGGCGCGACTCTACAAGCCGGAAGTCAAGCCAACTAGTAGCCGTTTCAATCCACGCGCCTGTGGGAGGCGCGACAAGTGCATCTTTCATTGGGGACAAGTATTTAGTTGTTTCAATCCACGCGCCTGTGGGAGGCGCGACTTGGGCAAAAAAATATCTGAAGAACAAGAATTGAGTTTCAATCCACGCGCCTGTGGGAGGCGCGACGGCGTACCCACGCGATTAAGCCGTACCAAAATTAGTTTCAATCCACGCGCCTGTGGGAGGCGCGACGAATTCGATGATGCAGTGCCACAATTCATTCTTGTTTCAATCCACGCGCCTGTGGGAGGCGCGACTGACAAACACCTGATCTCGGTTTCCGTGAACTCGTTTCAATCCACGCGCCTGTGGGAGGCGCGACCGGCGATTGCCTTGTCGTTGCTATAATTCTTCTAGTTTCAATCCACGCGCCTGTGGGAGGCGCGACGCGTTTGTGTGTCACTCGTAATACCACGCTTCAGGTTTCAATCCACGCGCCTGTGGGAGGCGCGACCTTTTCCCTCCACAAGAAGCTTATAAACGTTGTGTTTCAATCCACGCGCCTGTGGGAGGCGCGACCTTGCACTTGCTTGACCTGGCAACCAGCAACTCGGTTTCAATCCACGCGCCTGTGGGAGGCGCGACCAACGGTACTTCATTCGCTGTTGGCTTGGTTAGGGTTTCAATCCACGCGCCTGTGGGAGGCGCGACTCTACTTGCCAAGCCTTACATCCAAGCGGCCCTAGTTTCAATCCACGCGCCTGTGGGAGGCGCGACTTTCGGCCCAAGATGATGTCTCTCTCCCAGTATTTGTTTCAATCCACGCGCCTGTGGGAGGCGCGACCTCTATCTACTATTTAACTACTTAACACTGAAAGGTTTCAATCCACGCGCCTGTGGGAGGCGCGACACCGACATGACTGCAACATTCGACACAAGAGCAAGTTTCAATCCACGCGCCTGTGGGAGGCGCGACCTCTTCTTTGTCTTCATCAACGGCATAGGAAATGTTTCAATCCACGCGCCTGTGGGAGGCGCGACGTTCGCGTTGGCAATATCGGCCAACCCTTTCAGTGTTTCAATCCACGCGCCTGTGGGAGGCGCGACGTTAACCCAGAGTTAAGCGATGATACAAAGCGTGTTTCAATCCACGCGCCTGTGGGAGGCGCGACTAACGCTAAGTATAAGTTGCTGTATTTAACAAAAGTTTCAATCCACGCGCCTGTGGGAGGCGCGACAATTGATATTATTGTGTACGCAACCTTGAAAGCGGTTTCAATCCACGCGCCTGTGGGAGGCGCGACGCCAGCCATTGATGCACGCTCGATCTCATCAACTGTTTCAATCCACGCGCCTGTGGGAGGCGCGACTTTGGCCTGCAGTTGATCGCCACGAGAGTCACTGTTTCAATCCACGCGCCTGTGGGAGGCGCGACTTTGTCTGCTGAAAGTTGCTGATCGAGGTATTGAGTTTCAATCCACGCGCCTGTGGGAGGCGCGACTTCGTGCCGTCAACATTTATTTGGATTTAAAATGGTTTCAATCCACGCGCCTGTGGGAGGCGCGACCAATTCGGATTGCTCCTCTCTAGACGATTACGAGTTTCAATCCACGCGCCTGTGGGAGGCGCGACGCAAGTACGGCTCCAATGGTGTAAATTATGAATGTTTCAATCCACGCGCCTGTGGGAGGCGCGACTTGATAGGGTAGCGCTTGATTTCGTGGGTTTGTGTGTTTCAATCCACGCGCCTGTGGGAGGCGCGACCTAGCAAGGCGTGTTAAGCAACTCTATGACGCTGTTTCAATCCACGCGCCTGTGGGAGGCGCGACGCGGAGCCGGTACAGCTTTCACCTGTGTACCAGGTTTCAATCCACGCGCCTGTGGGAGGCGCGACCTATTTTGATTTGCTCAAAGTGCAGCCCTAGGCCGTTTCAATCCACGCGCCTGTGGGAGGCGCGACAACATCATATGACTCTGCAAACGCAAGCGCATCGCGTTTCAATCCACGCGCCTGTGGGAGGCGCGACGTCACAGCAAAGCCGTGGCAGATGTCGCTGTAAGTTTCAATCCACGCGCCTGTGGGAGGCGCGACTAGTTGCTGGTCTTTTTTTATGCGCTCAAAAAATGTTTCAATCCACGCGCCTGTGGGAGGCGCGACTGAGCAACAAGCTAAATCGGCAGCGATGGAGTTGTTTCAATCCACGCGCCTGTGGGAGGCGCGACTACTGACAAGTGCCAGAAGCTAACGCAGGCATTGGTTTCAATCCACGCGCCTGTGGGAGGCGCGACATTGGTGTGCTTTGACTTGCCGCTCCAAATGTTGTTTCAATCCACGCGCCTGTGGGAGGCGCGACTTTGACGACGAATTAACGCTTGATAACTTTATCGTTTCAATCCACGCGCCTGTGGGAGGCGCGACCATTGATCCGCTATTAATACTACCAGCACCGCCGGTTTCAATCCACGCGCCTGTGGGAGGCGCGACCTCCAGCATGATTAAAGATTTCACTTGCTGCCGGTTTCAATCCACGCGCCTGTGGGAGGCGCGACTGGGTCTATCTCAAGCACTTGCGTTGAGTTGAAAGGTTTCAATCCACGCGCCTGTGGGAGGCGCGACCTTTGAAATAACTATCTGTAACTGCTGTATAGCGTTTCAATCCACGCGCCTGTGGGAGGCGCGACCACAACATCAACAACGGAGCGCAATATGAATAACGTTTCAATCCACGCGCCTGTGGGAGGCGCGACTTCGAAACTCGGCCGACTTGGAGATTTCATCGTTTGTTTCAATCCACGCGCCTGTGGGAGGCGCGACTGACTGTTTTGGTAATTTCATTGTTAGTGGCACAGTTTCAATCCACGCGCCTGTGGGAGGCGCGACGAGAAAAGCCCGCGTTTGTGTTTGTCGTGGTCGGGTTTCAATCCACGCGCCTGTGGGAGGCGCGACAAGCCGATTTATTTACACCTGACATTAAAGCGAGTTTCAATCCACGCGCCTGTGGGAGGCGCGACGCACGATATTAATCACAGCGTCAATACTTCTCCGTTTCAATCCACGCGCCTGTGGGAGGCGCGACCTGACTGGCGTTACTTTTGGCGACCCTGCTGGTTCGTTTCAATCCACGCGCCTGTGGGAGGCGCGACCACTACATGACGCGCAAAACCGCATTAGTGCTAGTTTCAATCCACGCGCCTGTGGGAGGCGCGACTGAGCCTCTTCCGTTAGAAGATGACCGAGTGAAGGTTTCAATCCACGCGCCTGTGGGAGGCGCGACTCTTTACTCGTATGCGAGCTGAGGACTGGTTTGTGTTTCAATCCACGCGCCTGTGGGAGGCGCGACCATGAGCACCATTTAATTTAACAAGGTTGTCCATGTTTCAATCCACGCGCCTGTGGGAGGCGCGACATTGCTCTATGAACTTTTTATCCCTTTTATTGATGTTTCAATCCACGCGCCTGTGGGAGGCGCGACTGTTGATTTTGAACGAGCGTATTACTCAGTAAAAGTTTCAATCCACGCGCCTGTGGGAGGCGCGACTTCCGTATTTGACACATCTTCGGCATACAAACCGCGTTTCAATCCACGCGCCTGTGGGAGGCGCGACTGCTCATCGTGCATTGGCGTTACTGCTAACACTGTTTCAATCCACGCGCCTGTGGGAGGCGCGACACTGATTCACGGCGAGTACGTTGAACAAAATACGTTTCAATCCACGCGCCTGTGGGAGGCGCGACATATCATGGTCATTTTTGATAAAGGGTAAAATATGTTTCAATCCACGCGCCTGTGGGAGGCGCGACTCATGTTTCCACAATCTTCGCACTCAGCAAACCAGTTTCAATCCACGCGCCTGTGGGAGGCGCGACTAAACCAGTCGTGCAGCGTGCGCTCTGGAACTTCTGTTTCAATCCACGCGCCTGTGGGAGGCGCGACGTTAAGTCCGTGCCCGGCACTCGCAGGATGAGCGAGTTTCAATCCACGCGCCTGTGGGAGGCGCGACAGTTGTCCATCTTGTCACTAAAGACACGATTGATGTTTCAATCCACGCGCCTGTGGGAGGCGCGACGCCTTACGTAACTGTAGCAACTGAGTATGTAGAAGTTTCAATCCACGCGCCTGTGGGAGGCGCGACGTGTATTCACCCAATGCATGCTTGTTTGTTTCACGTGTTTCAATCCACGCGCCTGTGGGAGGCGCGACTTAAGTCCGTGCCCGGCACTCGCAGGATGAGCGAGTTTCAATCCACGCGCCTGTGGGAGGCGCGACACAAAATACAATTCCAGTTCCATTCTGGATGTGGTTTCAATCCACGCGCCTGTGGGAGGCGCGACAAATCTTGCCAGCTTTGATGTTGTTAGACTCGATGTTTCAATCCACGCGCCTGTGGGAGGCGCGACGATACACCCGTTAATGACCAACCAACGCGAGTTTGTTTCAATCCACGCGCCTGTGGGAGGCGCGACTGGCAACGGTGGCATTGGTGCGCTTGGTAATCTTGTTTCAATCCACGCGCCTGTGGGAGGCGCGACCCACCTTCATCATTAGCTGCTTTGACTTCAATTGTTTCAATCCACGCGCCTGTGGGAGGCGCGACTTTTGTTGACGTTTACTTCTGCATCATCATTTGTGTTTCAATCCACGCGCCTGTGGGAGGCGCGACATTGTAAATCCAAGGATGGTGATGTCTTTGGCTGTTTCAATCCACGCGCCTGTGGGAGGCGCGACGTGACAATAACACTCGATCCGTTGTGCTTTAGGGTTTCAATCCACGCGCCTGTGGGAGGCGCGACCAAGTGGAGCTGTCATTAATGCGGAAGCAGCAAGTTTCAATCCACGCGCCTGTGGGAGGCGCGACCTTCACTATCAAACAACTTCAAGCAGCATTTATCGTTTCAATCCACGCGCCTGTGGGAGGCGCGACCGCCTCTTCTCAAAGGCGCGTATAAACTAACACATTCTATTGTTTACCGCTAACTTTGCACAGTAGAACAAGACTATTTGATGTGAATCTATACAAATAAATATTTTCTATATTTTTAAATAGCTTATGCTATCGCTAGATCCCCAGTGTTTTAATGAGAACTCCAGCCTAGCGATTATAAAATAAGGGGATTTCTGAATATATCGATGGCGACTTTCGCACCGTGATGCTCTACTTTGTTGTGCCAGTTTTTGCCGAGCTTATAAAAACGCAAACTGTCTACTTCAGAATCATAAATAGATAACAGTTTATCTTTAAACACCAACCATTGTGTTGAGTCTATTTCACATTCAAATACAGAATATTGCACTCTTACACCATAATCTAAGCATACATTTGCTAATTGCCTGAGGCGTTTTTGACCATTTTCACTGTCAAAAGAGACATCGTAGGTGACCAGTACCATCATTGTTTGCTCTCCTATTTTTTGATTACAAATGGCGGATAATGGGCCAAATCACCACGCAAATGGCGTGCCAGCAGCATGGCTTGTACATGTGGTAATAAGCCAATTTGTATCTTTTCTTGCAAAAATGAATGCATGACTTCTTCTTGTTTTTTAGCTTGATAAGCCTGAAAAACTAACTTGCGCGCTTCGTCTTTGATGGTTACACCACCAAGACAATCTGTCTCAAAGTTCTTAGTGGTGAGGGTTTTGTTATTAAAGAGTTTTAAGGCAATACTATCAACAATGTAGGCTCTAAACTCTTCTAGAAGATCGAGGGCTAAACTATTCCTACCGGGTCTTTCTTTGTGTAAAAAACCGACTTGTGGATCTAACCCTACACCTTGTAATGCCCCACTGATTTCTTGCCCTAAAACAGAGTAAAGTAGTGAAATAACTGCATTAACTGGGTCTTTAGGCGGTCTTCGAGTGCGCTTATCAAACAACTGTTTGCTTTCGTTGCCTTTAAACATGTCAGCAAATGCGGAGAAGTAATGTGATGCCGCTTCTCCCTCTAGCCCTAAAATTGTGTCGTAGGTGGTAACGCCTTTTAGTTGCTCAATAATTTGCTTTAAACGCGCAATGGCTTTTTCTAACTGTGGTGTAGTGCCGTGATTGCGTCTAAAACGTAAAAGCAACATTCGAGATGAATGTATTTTTGCCGCAACAATATGCTTAGCAAGTTCGTTTGCCGCCGGCTCTTTAACGTTAAACTGCTGCCTACGCAGCAATACGTTACCGGTTTGTTTACCAACAACATTAGCGAGGAAACGGCCACGCATATCAAAAAAGGCGAGATGTGTGCCATTTTCACCACAAAAGCCCAGTAACTGCGGCGATACCATAATATTGCCAAAACAAAATATACTGCCAATCGAATGAATGGGAAGCTGCATCAGTTTTTGCTTTTCACCATCCACTTTTTGTTCAATTAACAAGGTGTCACGTTGCTTATGCAAATAAACGCCGTCTTTGGTGATATAAAGTGAGTTTTGCAGCTTTTTCATTCAGCCTCCGTATTAAATAATGCGGCTACGTAACCGCTTGAAGCATCATTATTGGTTAAATCTGGCTGACATATTTCAATCAAGGAACATGCCTTACAATGTTTACCTTTCATTGGCAGAGGCGTTTTTCCGTTTGTAAATAACTGTTGCACTTTCGTAATTAAAGCTTTTGTGCGCATTCGCAATTGGTTATCGAATTCAACGTCAATACGTTTGCGTGTTTGCCAATACCAAAGTGCGCCATTTGTAACTTCAACTGATAGCATTTCTTCGATACATAAGGCTTGCGCGCACAACTGTACTTTGTCGATATCGCTTGCTTTGGGCTTGCCTCGTTTATACTCAACTGGGACGAATTGGTGACTGAGTTTATGGTACTCTAGTAAGTCTAATTTACCTGTTACGCCTAATTGTGGCGCAGTAACCACTACGCCACGTTCAAAACGCACGCCTTTACGGGTTTCTGGATCGCCATTATCAACTCGCTCATGTAACTGCCGCCCGTGTGCCGTTAGGTAGTTTTCTTGCCACACTTGCTCTAAGTGGATCAGCGCACATTGGCGCTGACAAAAAGCAAAATGTTGTAAAGCGGATATGTTGATTAGGCTTGCGTCAATCATTAGAAACCTTCGATCACTTCTGGCTCTAGCCCTTGCAAAGCGCTTACCAGCGAATCATTTAATGCCGATGTTTCAAGCGGTAAGCCTTGTTCAATATGCGCTCTTAGCGTTTGATGCACTTTTGCCGAAGAATACTGGCCAGACTTAGAGTCATGTTTCCACCATACAAGGTGCGAAATACCCATAGAACCTTCAGGGCGCGCTGATGATGCATCACCTTCAAATAACTTGACTAATACCGCTTTAATCTTTTCTGCATCTTCATCACTGAAGCCGGTTTTTTCTGCCAACTGAGGTGTCATCGCACCGAAGGCAACATAGGTTGCTTTGTCTACGCGGTGCTTCATTCCCATGGTATCTGATGATTTTTTGGTGCCATCACCCTCACCACTCACACTCTTGGTAATTTGTGTGCTAGTGATACTGACTGGCTCAATACTAAATGCGCTTTGAATAGTGACAGGTCCACGAATTGGAATAGAAACACCCTCCGTACCCGTACCTTTAAACGCAAAAACTTGGCCGAAAGTACGGACATCTAACCATTTTTCACAACATAATTTTGCGGCCTGATCTGGCGCTGTTTTTTTACTGTTGAACACCTCTTTCCCCAAACCAACCTCGTCTGATTCTGCACGGTTGCGTAAGCTTGTCATGCCATCGGTTTTCTTTTCATCCGATTGAACAAAAATGCTCTCTCCCGCTTCTTGTAAACGATCTCGAATTTTGCGCTTTAAACAAACATCGGTAATTTCGCCAAAACCATCGTAATCCGTACGCGGACGGTTGCCATTGAGTGGGTCACCATTTGGGTTAGCGTTTAATACGTTAAAAATTAATGCAAAATCGATTTTATTTTGTAAAGACATAGTGATGTTCCTTTTCTTAGACTGTTTCTTCAAATGATTCTGTTGTCTGTGTGTCAGTAACTTTTTTAACCCATTGGCCTTTTTCAACTTTGTGGGTTGCTAACCACATCATTTGATTGTGAAAACCAAGCAAAAATTCGGGGCTTAGTTTTTGGTTTGACGTAAAGTCAGCCGGATTAAACATATCGGTTATTTGACTAATAAGTGCTTTAGTGGCTTGGTCATACCCTTGATAATGATTAAACAATCTTTGTTGGTAAGGCACTAAGGCATTGCTGATGTTTAACCACGTTGAAGCGGGTCGATTAACAAACTGCGTCATAAAACGCTCCGCCGTGGTTAAACGATTTGCTTCACTGCTTGAGAGCGCAATTTTTTCAACTTTGTTTGCTACCGCCAGTAAACGACCAAATAAATAGTCGCGACTGGCATGATCTTGTTGTAATGCCATTGGGTATTCCTTTTGAATAGTTGAATGAGTTGTGCGGGTATAAAATCCTTTGATCAGTGAGCAGGCAATGCCTAAGTTCTGTAACCAAAGCCAAGTTTGATCTGATTTATAGGCGACACGATTAACCGCACGGTGAAATGCACTTTGCATGATGTCTTGCGGGATAGGTTTACCCTCTACAATGCATGGGTATAAACGGGTGATCAGGTTTTTCTTTAAAGTATCCGCTGATTTAAGTACATCACCGTATACACTATCAAGTACTCGGAATAGACTCGGAGCACTATAAACCCATTGCCACTGTTCGTTTATTCTGACTCTCTGTTGCCAGCCAAGATCGAGTTGCCATTGCTCTAATCGTGCTAAAAACTCCTTTGCAATGGTTTCACGGTAATACAGAATACCCATTCGTCCTGGGGTAGCCGAATCTAACCCTAATAGAGCAATTTGTTCGTTGTCATCCAACTGATTTTTCGTTTTGATCCCGTTAAAGTAATGTTTTAACTGATTGGCGTAGGCTCGACCTAAATCCTGTGTGTGATCAACGCTGTCGGTTTCTTCTAACAAACTGGCCAAATCAGTAAAGTCTGGTTCGGTAGGTTTGGGCAATTCTTTACCCGATACCGCCCAAGCTAAATAAACTTGATCGCCATTTCTGAAAACACTTTGCTTTGTTAACAAACAACGTAGTGCATTGTGCGCTTTTTGTGTCACTTCAAAGCTAATGTTGCAAGCTTCTTCATTTGATAAAAAACGACCTCGGAAGGTATAACCACTTTTATCGTTGGCAGAGATTAATTTGGCTTTGTCACCACTATGACGTATTTTTGCTGGATGATTACTAGCCACGAGCTTCTCTTCACCAATGGCATAACATAAGCTGGTGCTATCGCTATTTTGACTATCAAATGCAATCCAACTTTGTTGAATGCTTGGGTCGAGCCAAGTTTTGGATTGTGGGACACCGGGTGTTTCAACACTCCAACATACAAGCGCAGAGCCTTGGTCGAACAACCCTTTTTCTTTGGGTAAAATTCTTAGTAATGCCGGGGCTTCCCCTTCATTATTCCATTTGGTTAGCAATTGCCCATTTTGTTCATGTAGCACATTTTCGGCCACCAAGTCTGCAACCATAGTACCTTTGGCAATATATTGGTACACAGCCTGTACTGCAGGATGGCGATGCTCTGAATCACACCAAGCTTTTAATTGCGCTTGATACAACTCAAACCCAGATTTTTTTATACCAGCGAAATCAGAGTAATCTTTCGCAACGTATTGAATTTTATCGGCCAATGCATGTGCACATAAACCACTGCTGCGCCCTGCGGACTGTTCCGTGGCGGGTAAGACTATTTGTGTTTTTTCAAGTACTTCCGCACGAACAAACTCACCTTGTTCATTTATCACAACATGTATGTGCGCATTTTGAAGGGTATGGCAAATCGGCATCACTTGCTGTTCAAATGGCAAGCTGTCATTAAGCTTTTCAAGCTCATCATAGGTTTTGTAGAGTGTCGTTAACCAAGTCATAGGCCGATCTCCGTTTGCTCAACACTCTGCACATTTTGTTCAAGATCAAAACTTTTTACGCTCATTTTTCTCACATGACGCGTTACTGGGCACGCTGTAACGTGAGGATATTCAATTACGCCATTTTTCATTACGCCATGCCAGAATCGACTAATCAGTTCGTTGTTACCGATTTCATCTGGGTAACCAAAACTGTGAAACATTAAGCCAAAACCTAGCTCGTCAATCTGATCGTAAGCGCCTTCACCTTCACCAAATAGACAAGGTTCAACATAACCTTGGCAATCGCGGGTACCGAGAAAAATGTCTTGTCGCCCACCTTTTTCAAGCATGCGTTTAGCAATAGCAAAATGTTTGCCATCAACACGATCTTTCGCTAATTCAGGTCTGTGTTCATTCCACTCAAAATGGGCTTCAATTTGGTATTCAACGTCATGCAAAAAGGTGTAATACGCCAAAGTATTACCTCCTCCCCAGTTCAACGGCTTGGTGCCCTTAGTTTGGGTGCGAAGTGGTTTTATCACCCTGACTCTATCAACATGCCAAACAAGCGTGGGCTTCCAGTAGATGGATTTTAAAATCCCTTTAATCGCCTCGTAGGTAGGAATGTGATAAGTGCACTTTTCCCCCCCCACTTTAGTTATAGGGTCGGTAAATAATGCATACCTGCCCCATAATCTAAAACTAATACTGTTTTTCACATGGTTCTCCTTGTTAAAAACATGGTTATTTTTAAAAAATTAAATCTTGCTGAGCATTTGTTACTTCTAAGCTCAAACCAAAATCTTGGCTGTAAAATTCTTCACTTAAATAAAACACCGCTTCGTCTTGGGCTATGGGGAACACCGCCTGCTGATCCGTTAATTTTTGCCATACATTCGGAAATATATTCACACTGTATTTTTGTGCCGACTTTAATAAACAGCGGTAACTTGCAGCATCAAAGCGCTGATCAAGCGCACATAATTGTGTGATGATGCTTTGCGCTTCATCATTGAATGGCACGATCACGGAATGCACAGGTGCATCAATAGCTTTAAACTGTTTCGCAGCCGTCATAAAAGATTGCTTTAGGGTAAACGGTGTTTGATTGATATTTCTTTGATTACTGCTTAGCAAGTTAAGTAAAGTTTGAGCTTGCTTAACGGGATAGGTCATCTCTTTATGGCGCTCATAAAAGTAGTATTGAAAATACTGGCTCATTGCTTGCGGTTTAAGTAAGTCTTGTTCTGAAAACTCAGTAAATATGCGCTTTGAAGCAGCAATACCGGTTTTAATATCGTGGAGCATACCGACATTTTCTTGGGTAGGGTTTAGCACAAACACATGGCCTTTTTGTTGCTTACCATTTCGATTGCAACGCCCTGCGGCTTGAGCCATTGAGTCAAGACCGGCGACAAAACGTATAACGCAACCAAAATCCACATCAACACCCGCTTCAATAAGTTGGGTACTGATACACAAAGTTGCCACCCCACTTGATAAACGCGCTCTGACCTCATCTAGAATTTGTTTGCGATGAGCTGAACACATGCCAGTGCTTAAATGAAATATTTTCGTTTCGTTAGTCAGTTGACTTTGCAACGCTTGAAACAAGGTTTTTGCCCAGGCTTTGGTATTGACAATCACCAAACAGCTTTGTGCTTCTGATAGTTGTTGTTGCACTAGTTCAGTGATTTCGGCCGCACTCCAACCCTCTTTTTTGGTTACGTTCTTTAAACTCACGCGCTCTAGCTGTTGATAAAGCTTTTCAATATTTGGGGTTAGTTCATTTTCTAGCGGCAATTGCAACTCACCAAACAGTTTGATTTGTTCGGGTAACTGATTGAGTAAAGGTTGAGTCGCGGTACACATTAACGCTGTGCTGTTAGCAAAACGGGTTAAATAGTTAATGGTGTTATTGAATAAATGAACACAACGAATAGGGAGCGTTTGGATTTCATCAAACACCAATACCGCATTACTGAGTTGATGTAACCGCCTTGACCCACGCGTACCACTTGCGAACAGACTTTCAAGAAACTGCACCATGGTTGTGAGCACTATGGGCTTATCCCAATTTTCACATGCGAGTTTTGAACGCCACGTTTGTTGCTCTGGCTCTAAACTTGAATGATGTTCTAACACCCAATCATCGGCGTTTATTTCATCCAAAACACCACGAATGGCATTAGCATTTTGCTCAATAATTGAGGTAAACGGAATTATGTAGATGATCCGATCAAGGTTATGCTTTTGAGCATGATGCAGCGCAAAGCGCAGGCTGGCATAAGTTTTCCCGCCCCCCGTTGGAACCGTCAAACTGTAGATACCCGTTTCGCCTTGTGCGCGATTAAAACAGTTGTCTGATATTTCAGCACGAATATGGTCAATTGGATTGACGGGCTCAAACTGTGCGATGAAACTTTCAATTTTATCGCAAGCCGACGTCCAATCAGGTTGTTTAAAACGCTCAGGTTTATTGCTTGGCTGATCAAAATCGGCACTGTCAATTCGGTCGGCATCAATAAGACAGCTGAACAGCATTTTAGTAAACATGCCAAGGTAATAATCATGTTCAATTGCTGACAACTCGAACTGTTCAAACAGACTTTTAAGGTGTTGGCTACTTTCTAAGATAAACTCAAAACTCGCCAGTGACTGCGCTTGTGAAAGTAGATCAGGGTCAGCATTTTCACTACATTCTTTTAAGTGGGTTAATTCATCGTGCTTTTTAATCCGGTTTGCAAAAACGTTTTCATGTTCTGACAAACTATCAATCAACCCGCTGTGATGTGAGGCAATACACATACTGAGTGCTTGAGTAATGGCTAATCCGTATGGGGCAAGTGTTGCATCTTGTTGTTTTAACTTGGCTAAATGAGGGACAAGCGAATTTATAACCCACTGAGCGCCTGCACTTGAGTGGTCAATTTTTCCTTTTAAACTTTTACTCGTTGAACTTTCGAAGCTACCCTCATCATTATCTGGGCTATAGCCCGTTTGCTCTTCAACAATAAGGCGCATGTATTTTTGAAAAGCACCACTGTATTTACCAAAATCATGCATTAAGCCAATCAGTCGCCCTAGCTCGGCAAAACCTATTTTTGCACCCAGCCGACCAGCTAATTCACTAACCGCATTTAAGTGAGCATAAACGCTTTGGTGATGACCAGTCTCAATATCTGGATGGGCAATATAAGATTCACTCGGGTTACAATCATTCATCAACGCGGCTCCCACGGCATAATGTTCTCGATATACCGTTGCAGCTCCGTCGCTTGAACTTATATCGATATTGGCTTTTATCTTTCATAAACCTTCAAAAGGGGAAGGCGTTATAGTGACTTTCGGTGTATAGAATGGAATGCAGTATAACGAGTTGATTTATCTCGCCAGCTCAGCGACCAGTAAGGATTGCACTGCATAGATAAGCATAATAACGTTACACCGCAGCACAAACCAGAGAACTCATTGAATAAACGTTTAAAAATGGGAGCTCAACACTGTGTCATGGTCGTTTTTTGACATTTTGGCCGTGCTTTCCACAGAGGCATGGATTGAAATTGGGGAGTGTTTGGGGCTAAATTGGGGCTTTTTGAAAGGTTGAATACGGTTTTATTTTCCACTTTACTGTTTATAAAAACAGTGTTATCCAAAAACAAAGCGCCCCTTGCGGAGCGCTATGTGGAGAGATTTTCGGTTACTGCCAATCAAGGATAACTTTGCCGGAAGCCCCGCTGCGCATGATGTCGAAGCCTTTTTGGAAGTCGTCGACTTTGAAGTGATGAGTAATGATTGGGCTGATATCGAGACCCGATTGAATGAGGCTCGCCATTTTATACCAAGTTTCGAACATTTCGCGACCGTAGATGCCTTTGATCACCAAACCTTTGAAGATCACTTGGTTCCAGTCAATCGCCATCGATGAAGGTGGAATGCCCAATAGCGCGATACGGCCACCGTGGTTCATGGTTTTAAGCATGGCGCTGAACGCACTTGGTACACCAGACATTTCTAAGCCAACATCAAAGCCTTCGGTCATGCCAAGCTCTTGCATCACCTCTTCTAGATTTTGCTCTGCCACGTTCACCGCGCGAGTTACGCCCATTTTACGAGCTAAATCAAGACGGTATTCATTAACATCTGTGATCACCACATGTCGTGCGCCAACATGTTTAGCCACCGCTGCCGCCATAATGCCGATTGGGCCTGCACCAGTGATCAGCACATCTTCGCCGACTAAGTCGAAAGAAAGCGCAGTGTGCACCGCGTTGCCAAACGGGTCGAAAATCGAGGCCAAATCATCAGAGATGCCATCTGGAATTTTGAAGGCATTAAACGCTGGGATCACCAAATATTCCGAGAAACAACCGGTGCGGTTGACACCAACACCAATCGTGTTGCGGCACAGGTGCGTACGGCCACCACGACAGTTACGGCAATGACCACAAGTGATATGCCCTTCACCAGAAACGCGATCACCGATTTGGAAACCACGCACTTCTTGGCCAATGCCAACCACTTCACCCACGTATTCGTGGCCAACCACCATAGGTACTGGAATGGTTTTTTGTGACCACTCATCCCAGTTATAAATGTGTACGTCAGTACCACAAATCGCGGTTTTCTTAATTTTGATCAGCAGATCATTGTGGCCAAGCTCAGGCATGTCGACTTGGTTGATCCAGATGCCCTGCTCAGGTTTGAGTTTAGAAAGTGCTTTGATTTTCATAATTAAATGAGTCCCATATCACGACCGACTTCAATGAAAGTGTCGATGGCTTTGTCCAGTTGTTGACGGCTGTGTGCAGCAGACATTTGCGTACGAATGCGCGCCTGCCCTTTAGGCACAACCGGGAATGAGAAACCGACCACGTAAATGCCTTTGGCCAAGGCACGCTCGGCAAATTCTGCCGCCACTTTGGCATCGCCGAGCATAATTGGAATGATCGCATGGTCAGCGCCGCCCATAATGAAACCCGCCGCTTCCATACGAGTGCGGAAGTGCGCGGCGTTTGCCCATAGGCGCTCACGCAGGTCACCACTCTCTTGTAGCAAATCCAACACGCGCAGCGATGCCGCCACAATCGCCGGAGCCACCGAGTTAGAAAACAGGTAAGGACGTGAACGTTGACGCAGCCAATCGATCACCTCTTTTTTGCCTGACGTGTAACCGCCTGATGCACCACCCATCGCTTTGCCGAGTGTGCCGGTGATGATATCAATGCGATCAATCACATCGTGGTATTCATGAGTACCGCGACCATTTGCGCCCATAAAACCTACCGCGTGTGAATCATCAACCATCACTAACGCGTTGTATTTATCCGCCAAATCACAAATGGCTGGCAAATTTGCCACCACGCCGTCCATTGAAAATACACCGTCAGTCACGATCAGCTTGTGACGAGCGCCGGCAGCATCAGCGGCGATAAGTTGCTCTTCCAGCTCTTGCATGTTGTTGTTGGAGTAGCGGAAACGCATCGCTTTACATAGGCGCACCCCATCAATGATCGAAGCGTGGTTGAGCGCATCAGAAATGATCGCATCTTCTTTATCAAGCAGAGTTTCAAACAGACCGGTGTTGGCATCAAAGCATGAGGTGTAAAGAATGGTCTCTTCCTGACCTAAAAATTGCGAGAGCTTTTGTTCCAGCTGTTTATGAATATCTTGCGTGCCGCAGATAAAACGCACCGATGCCATGCCAAAACCGTGGCTATTCATGCCCTGTTGTGCCGCTTCTATTAGCGCCGGGTGATTGGCCAAACCAAGGTAGTTATTGGCGCAGAAGTTAAGTACCTCTTCACCAGTAGAAATTTCGACCGCTGCTTGTTGCTGCGAAGTGATGACACGTTCCGATTTATAAAGCCCTTCAGCTTTGACTTGCTCAAGTTGAGTGCGGATTTGCTGATAAAAAGCAGACGACATGGTGTATTCCTTATTATTTTGATTTTGCAGGGAACAGGATGCGCAAACACACCCTATTTACACTGTAAAAAGCCGATTGCTGTAAGTGTAGTCGAAGCGCTCATCAGCGATTATCTGTCACAGTGGAAAAGCATTGGTGAATTTCAAGCACAAATCTAATCTTGCAGCTGGAATAAGGAGGTGGCGTTGAGGGCGCAATACGGCCAGTTCATGCAATAGCGCTTGATTTCTGCGCCGGAAACTTCAAAGATGTGGTCCCACTTCTTGAGTCAAAGGACCGACGATGAAAGACGCAACCTTAGCGATCCATTATGGTTACACCACCGATCCCACCACCAAATCGGTGGCCACGCCGATTTATCAAACCGTCGCTTATGAATTTGATAATGCGCAGCATGGCGCGGATCTGTTTAACTTGGCGGTGCCGGGCAACATTTATACCCGGATCATGAACCCAACCAACGATGTGCTGGAAAAACGCATGGCCGCACTGGAAGGTGGCATTGGCGCTTTAGTGGTGAGTGCAGGCAGCGCCGCGATCAACTATGCCATTCTCACTTTGGCTCAAGCCGGGGATAATATTGTTTCCACCCCGCAACTGTATGGCGGCACCTACACTCTGTTTGCGCATATGCTGCCAAGCCAAGGGATTGAAGTGCGTTTTGCTAAAGATGATCACCCTGAAAGTTTGATTGAGCTGATTGATGAGCGCACCAAAGCGGTGTACTGCGAAAGCATTGGTAATCCGGCTGGTAATATTATTGATTTACAACGGCTGGCTGAGCTAGCCCACGCACAAGGCGTGCCGGTGATAGTCGACAATACCGTCGCCAGTCCTGCATTGTGTAAACCGATCCAATTTGGTGCTGACATTGTCGTTCATTCGTTGACCAAGTATTGCGGTGGACACGGCACCACCTTAGGTGGCGTGATTGTCGATTCAGGCAAATTCCCGTGGGCGCAGCATCCAGAGCGCTTCCCAGTGTTTAATCAACCTGAACCGTCTTATCACGGTGTGGTGTACACTGAAGCCTTTGGTGACGCGGCGTTTATTGGCCGCGCGCGTACCGTACCACTGCGCAATACTGGCTCCGCCCTCTCGCCGATGAATGCGTTTATGATCCTGCAAGGTTTGGAAACCTTGCCACTGCGCATGGAACGCCACACTGAAAATGCGCTCAAAGTCGCCCAGTACTTAAAACAGCACCCAAAAGTCAGTTGGGTCAGCTATGCCGGCCTCCCTGACTCACCGTATTATGAGTTAGCACAACAATACATGGGCGGCAAACCTTCGGCGATTCTCTCCTTTGGTTTGCAAGAGGGTTATCAAGCTGGGGTGCGTTTTTACGATACGCTGCAAATCTTCAAACGTTTGGTCAATATTGGTGATGCCAAATCACTGGCTTGCCATCCCGCGTCGACGACTCATCGGCAAATGAGTGAGCAAGAGCAATCTAAAGCAGGCGTGAGACCAGAGATGATCCGCTTATCGGTTGGAATAGAACATATCGATGATCTGTTGGCCGATCTCGAACAAGCTCTCAACGCTTAACACGGCGCTGGTGATTCCAGCGCTTAGCTTGCTCCCTCTCATGCGAGACGGAGCAGCTTACCGCTAAACTCTGCACTTTTGGCCCAGCAAATTGCATTTATCAGCAGATTCTGCGACAGTGGCGCGACTTGTTGCCTGACTCTACAAAGCCTGATGTTACCCGCTAAATTGATTGCCCTACTGCCCGATCTCGCCACCTTTATTGTGGTGGTCAATGAAGGCAGTTTTACCGCTGCCGCTGGCAAACTTGGCGTGACTCCTTCGGCGCTGAGTAAACTGATCACTCGCCTAGAACAAGCGTTATCGATCAAACTGTTTGAGCGAACTACGCGCAAACTGATCATTACTCAAGCGGGACAAAAGGTGTATGAGCAAAGCCGCTTAATGGTCAATGCTGCCCAGCAAGCGATGGAGATTTCCAATGCTGAACATGCTGAACCTGCCGGCGCGCTGACGGTTGCTGCGCCAGAAGCATTTTTAAATTCGGTATTACAGCCGTTTGTGCTACCGTTTCTCGCCCGTTATCCACACATTCAGCTCAAACTGCGCGCTGCCGATGGTGAAATTGATCTGTTCAAACACAATATTGATGTGGCATTTCGTTTAACCGATAAACCGGATGAAAACTTAGTGCTGCGTGAGCTGTGCAAAACCAACTTAGTGCTATGCGCTAGCCCAGACTATCTCGCGCTGCGCGGTACGCCAAGCCATCCCACTGAGCTGGCCGAGCATGACTGTTTGTATCTGGCCGAAACGGAGAAAGATCATATCTGGAGCTTCGCCCAAGGCCAAGAAACACACACCGTAGCGGTGAGTGGTCGCTACGCGGTCAATCAGTCACAACTGCGTTTAACTGGGGTAAAAAATCATCTTGGCATCGGTATTTTCCACGATTTTGTGGTGCAAGATGCCCTTGCGACCGGCAAGGTAGTGCAGGTGCTGCAAGCGTGGAGTATTAAAAGTAATTATCACGGCGCGATTGCCATGCAGTATGCACAAACCAAATACATGCCCACTCGTTTGCGGGTGTTTATTGATTTTGTGCTTGAGCATTTATGCCCGAAGCATTCTACACCCAAACCACTTGAAGTTGCAGGTAGGCGGCAAGTGAGTGAGTCCCCATGAGCATAGGCAAACTGTGTAATTAGATAAATATGTCATTAGATAAACGATGTGATTGGGGTCAACGAGCGTAGCCAACACCACGGCAGCTTCAAGTAGGAAGGGGATAAGGAGTCAACATGCTAAAACGTATTCATCATGCCGCGATCATCTGTGCCGATTACCCACGCTCAAAGGCATTTTATAGCGAGATTCTCGGCTTACGCGTGATCGCCGAGCACTATCGCGCCGAGCGAGACTCTTACAAACTCGATTTAGCTCTGCCTGATGGGTCGCAAATTGAGCTATTTTCATTTGCTCACCCACCAGCCCGCGCCAGTTTTCCGGAAGCGCAAGGATTACGTCATTTAGCGTTTGCCGTGGAAGATGTCGCCCACTGCAAAGCTCAACTAGAACAGCAAGGCATCGAGGTAGAACCGATTCGGATCGATCAATACACTGGCAAAGCCTACACGTTTTTCGCCGATCCGGATGGCTTACCACTTGAGCTGTATCAGATCTAATCTCAATCGCGACTCATATCACGCAACGTGCTCTTTCTTTAAACGAAAAACTTAAACGAAACAGTTAAACGCAATGCTTAAACCAAATCGGCAAACTCGGCAATCGGCTGACGGCCACGTAACTGCAGAAAATCTAAAAACTGCCGAGCAGTGTGCGTGATCACCCGCGATGTCGGGATCCCGACTTGATCAATCAGTTGACTGGCTAAAGATAATTCACCGAGATCTAAGCAAAAATGGGCATCGCTCCCAGTCGTAATATAAGCATCGAGGGTTTTGGCGACCTGAGCAATCTGATAGCAGCGATCGATACTGCCGATCCGACTATTGCCCTTAAGTGTGCTGTTATTGATCTCAATCGCCACATGATGAGCTTTGGCACAAGCAATCACCTCGGCAAAATCGAAATCAAAATTGGGATTGCCCAAATGGCCTAATGCGTCAACCCGACCACTTTCAATGGTATTGATCAGTGCTGCGGTGTGGGTCGCTTTATCGGCTGGAGTAAAAACCGGCTCATGAAAACTGGCAATCACCCAATCAAGGTTGGCATCCACACTCGGATGCAGATCAATCTCCCCTTGCGGATTAAGAATATTGGCTTCAACCCCACGCAGTACCCCCACCCCTTCCAAAAAACGCGGCAAAATACGTTGGTTAGAGAAAAACCAATAATGAGGCGCTCCGGGCATTGAGTGTGCATGATCTGTGGTGCAAAACAGGGTCAAACCATTGGCTTTGGCTGCGCGCGCATTTTCAATCAGCGTGCTGTAAGCGTGGCCACTGGCGTAAGTATGAGTGTGTGTATCTACAACAAATTTCATTTTAATCATCCTTGCATACGCATTGCCGCCAGTGTAACAGCCCGCCCGATCAGTTACTACGTTGCAGATTATGCTGTAAGTTTGACTTGCCCAGCCGATCACTCGGTTATCCGTGCTATGTTTAATCTTACCAACTGGAACAGCCCAAGCCGCAAACCTTGCGTCACCTCATTCAACCGCGCTGTTCATAGACAAAATCGCTGGCTTGAGCATCAAAAATCTAAATATAACCATTTTTACGTGTCACAATTTAATCGATTGCGCCATCAAGAGTTGATGTATGTCAAAGAGTCGTAGACAATACGCCACCAAGTTGAGTCGGCCTCTCGCTCACGCAGTCGACTTTGTACTTGATTGATTTTATCTATTGAAACTATAGATAGGATCGGTTTTTGATTTGTGTAATGCGCTGCTAGGGTTGGCGCATACTAAGCATACCCAAATATTTTGCGGGGGAATGGTCATTTTTTGCCCGCAAAGATGGGAAATACCTCGTTTCGAAAGGAAAGATGATGGTAATACCTGAAAACAGCAGCATCGTAATTTTCGGTGCCTCGGGAGATTTGACCTACCGTAAGCTTATTCCTGCGCTGTATCACCTCTATGCCAGTCAACAACTGCCAAAATCATTTGTGATTTTAGGGGTGAGCCGTACTGAGTACAGCGATGAAACTTACCGTGACAAATTGCAACGTTCGCTGCAAGAGCTGGAAAAGACTGAACCCGCCATTTTAGCGGCGTTCATGCAGCATGTGCATTACCAAGCTCTGAATACCTCAGCGGTGAATGACTACCAACACTTGGTGACTAAGCTCGATCAGCTGGCCAACCAACATCAATTAACCCAGCGCAATACGCTGTTTTATCTTGCCACCCCACCAAGCCTGTATGGGGTGATCCCAGCTTGTCTGGCTGCCCATGGTCTCAACGATGAGCGCCAAGGCTGGAAGCGGCTGATCATCGAAAAACCCTTTGGTTACGATCTGCAATCAGCGCAAGCGCTGGATGTGGAGATCCATCACCATTTCCAAGAACACCAGATCTACCGCATCGACCATTATCTTGGTAAAGAAACGGTGCAAAATTTGCTGGTATTCCGCTTTGCGAACGGCATGTTTGAGCCGTTGTGGAACCGTAACTTTATTGATTATGTCGAAATCACTGGCGCAGAGTTTCTTGGGGTTGAAGAGCGCGGCGGCTATTACGATGGCTCTGGCGCGGTGCGTGATATGTTCCAAAACCATCTGCTGCAAGTGCTAGCGATGGTCAGTATGGAACCACCCGCGGCGATCAATGCAGATTCGATTCGTGACGAAGTCAATAAAGTACTGCAAAGCCTACTGCCACTGTCTGAGAGCGATCTGCGCAACAATTTGGTGTTGGGACAATATACCGAATCAGCAGTGCGTGGGCAGTTTTTGCCGAGTTATCGTAATGAACCTGGCGTTGCTGCCGATTCACGCACTGAAACCTATGTTGCGCTGAAAATGTTCATCAATAACTGGCGTTGGAATGGCGTACCTTTCTATGTGCGCAGTGGTAAACGTTTACCAACCCGCGTCACCGAAGTGGTGATCCACTTTAAACGTACGCCGCATCCGGTGTTTGGCCAAAATGCCCCGGAAAACAAACTGATCATTCGTATTCAGCCGGATGAAGGTATTCTGATGAGCTTTGGTTTAAAAGAGCCCGGCGCGGGTTTCAAAGCCAAAGAAGTGTCGATGAATTTCCACTATGCCTCACTGGAGCAGATCAAAATGCTTACCGCCTATGAGCGTTTGTTGCTTGATGCACTTAATGGTGATGCGACACTGTTTGCGCGTACCGATGCGGTAGAAGCGTGTTGGAAGTTTGTACAACCCATCCTCGATTTCAAACAAGACCCACAATCGCTGTATGGATACGCCTGTGGCACATGGGGACCACAACAAGCCGATACTTTACTGCAAGCGGACCAGCGCACATGGCGCTTTCCTTGTAAAAACCTAACGGATACGGATTACTGCGAATTATGATCAATCATAAAATTTTTGTTACTGCGGATGCAGTCGTGACCCGTTTGGCTGACGAGTTGCTCAGTTACAGCCAACAAAGCCAACCGGTGCATATTTCACTTTCCGGCGGCAGCACGCCAAAAATGCTGTTTCAATTGCTGGCTAGCCAACCTTATGCGCATGATATTCAGTGGCAAAATCTGCATTTCTGGTGGGGTGATGAGCGCTGTGTGGCTCCCGATGATGCAGAAAGCAATTACGGTGAAGCCAATGCGCTGCTGTTTAGCCACATCAACATGCCTGAGCAAAATATCCATCGCATTTTAGGTGAAAATCCACCTCAGGCGGAAGCGGAGCGTTTTGCCCAAGCAATGGCCGAGCTGATCCCTGTTGATAATAATGGTACGCCAGTGTTCGACTGGATTTTGCTTGGCGTGGGGGCCGATGGTCACACAGCATCCCTGTTTCCAGAGCAAACCGACTACGCGGATCCGCATCTGGCCGTGGTGGCCAGCCATCCACAATCTGGGCAACTGCGCGTATCAAAAACCGCCAAAGTGCTGCAAGCGGCCAAACGCATCAGTTATTTAGTACTTGGTGCAGGTAAAGCCGAGATCGTACAACAAATTCACACCACTCCAGCGGAACAACTGCCCTATCCGGCAGCCAAAATTCACTCTACGAGTGGAGTAACCGAGTGGTATTTAGATTCAGACGCCGCAGCAAAGATTGCGTGAAGGAGAGCAAAAAATGAAAGGTGATATCGGTGTAATCGGCTTGGCTGTTATGGGCCAAAACCTGATCCTCAACATGAATGACCACGGCTTCAAAGTGGTGGCGCACAACCGTACTGCGGCGAAAGTCGACGAGTTTTTAGCCGGCCCAGCCAAAGGCACTAACATTGTTGGTGCTTATTCGCTGCCAGAGCTGGTGGAAAAATTAGCTACCCCACGTAAAGTGATGCTGATGGTGCGAGCTGGTCAAGTGGTGGATGATTTCATCGAGCAGTTGGTTCCGCTGCTTGAGCAAGGCGACATCATTATTGATGGAGGTAACACCAACTTCCCAGATACTAACCGCCGCGTCAAAGCGCTGCGTGACAAAGGCATTCACTTTATTGGTACTGGCGTATCTGGCGGTGAAGAAGGCGCACGTTTCGGACCTTCGATCATGCCAGGTGGCGCACCTGAAGCATGGCAAGCGGTGAAACCGATTTTCCAAGCTATTTCGGCTAAAACTGACGCTGGCGAGCCTTGCTGTGACTGGGTCGGTAACGATGGTGCTGGCCACTTCGTGAAAATGGTGCACAACGGTATCGAATACGGCGACATGCAGCTGATCACTGAAGCATACCAGTTTATGAAAGATGGTCTTGGGATGTCGGCTGACGAGATGCAAGCGGTGTTTGCCAACTGGAACAAAACTGAGCTAGACAGCTATTTAGTTGAAATCACCGCTGATATCTTGGGCTACAAAGATCAAGATGGTGAAGCGCTGGTTGAGAAAATCCTCGATACCGCAGGCCAAAAAGGCACCGGTAAATGGACAGGCATCAACGCGCTTGATATGGGGATTCCTCTCACGCTGATCACCGAATCTGTGTTCTCGCGCTGCCTATCAGCACTCAAAGATCAACGTGTAGCAGCCGAACAACTGTTTGGCAAAACTCAAACTCAGGTGACTGGTGATAAACAAGAGTGGGTTGATGCCCTGCGTCAAGCGCTGCTGGCTTCAAAAATCATCTCTTACGCACAAGGCTTTATGCTGATGCGTGAAGCATCAAATGAGAATGGATGGAACCTGAACTACGGTAACGTGGCTCTGATGTGGCGCGGTGGCTGTATCATCCGCTCTGCATTCCTTGGCAATATTCGTGATGCGTTTGAACACAATCCTGATCTGGCATTCTTAGGTTCAGATGCCTACTTCAAAGGGATTTTGGAGAACTGCTTGGCCGCCTGGCGTAAAGTGGCCGCTAAGTCACTGGAAGTTGGTATTCCAATGCCTTGTACCACCTCTGCATTGACGTTCCTTGATGGTTATACCACCGCACGCCTGCCAGCAAATCTGCTGCAAGCACAGCGTGACTACTTCGGTGCCCATACTTATGAGCGCATCGACCGTCCACGTGGCGAGTTCTTCCATACTAACTGGACCGGAACCGGCGGTAATACCGCTTCAACCACCTACGACGTATAAACTTACGATTTAGCTATCGCCAAATAAGGATGAAAAATAGGACTAGCTACTTCTTTGCTCTCAGCCTATAATTTCGCCGTTTAAGGAGGATGTCGGTTTGGCCGACATCCTTTATTTTTTCTGCACATTGGCTTTTTAAGAGAATCGATGATGACAATCAACAAGTACTATGTTTTGGTACCACAAGCGTTACAAACGCCAATACATCAGGATAGTGACGTTGCATCTGAGAAGGAAGCTCAGCGCCAGCAGATGGTGAAACAAGCACAGCAGCAAGGCGGATTATGATCGCTACCCAGCAATATCGTGATTGGAACCGATAAAAAAAGCACCCGCAGGTGCTTTTTTATTTAGTCATCAGCAATTTTACGATGGCCTTCTTGTAGATGGACAAAATCCACCAGATCATCACCAGAGACTTGGTAGGCCTGACCAAAACCTTTCACATACAGGCCTTGTTCTGGCTGCAAGCGAAACAAAATAAAGTCTTGTAGTTGGCTTAAACCATCAATAATTTCACCAAACCGCTCACTCATTTGCGCAATCACCGGTTGCCATAGCTCACTGTCGCGCTCAATGATGCTCGCGACTGAATCAAAAGTTAGACGCTTGCGCGCAAACAACTGCTTGGCTTGCCCTTCATCTTCAATCAACATAATCGAAACCTGTGGATTGACTTCCAAATTACGTGCGTGACGGGCAATGCGTGAAATCAGCACAAAATAACCTTGCTGATTTTGCACGAAAGGCGCGTAGCTGACATTCGGGCGACCTTCGGCATCCACCGTGGCGAGTTGCAGTGTTTGGCGTTGTTGGCGAAACTCTTTGATTTCTGGCTCTAAGCGGCCCTGTAAACGCTCTTGTTTAACTTGCTGATCCATCTCTTTCTCCTCAATGATGGGCATTATCGTTATTATTTTTATACCCAAACAACTTGGAGTTGCAGCTAGGTGGCAAGTGAGTGAGTCCCTATGAGCATAGACAAACTATGTGATGGGGGTGAACCAACGTCGCCAACACCGCTGCAACTTCAAGTCGGAAGGGGGATATAATTATACTGACTGCTGTTGCTGCATCGCTTTAAAACGTGCCACTTGCTCGGCAATTAATTCGCGTTTTTCATCACGACCGAGATAGATTTTGAATGCGTTCTCGCCTTGTGCGGTAAAAAATCCAAAGTAGTGGCTTTCACGCCCCATAAACGGTTTGCTGACCAATGCAACATGGCTAATGTTGTCCAGCAGCAAATGGCCATGCAATTCGCCCTCACGACCCATTAAGTTGTAATAACCGCGCGCAACCTTACCTTTTGGAAACGGCGCTTTCACCTCAAAAATTGAGCCAGCCACGGTCATAATGGTCGTGACCGGTCCCCAATCAGGTAAGCTTTCTAAAATGGCTTGCGCTTGCGCACCATCGATAATCGCGACCATCTCTTGCGGTAGTGAACTGACAACCTCAAACTCGGTAACTCCCAATTGCTCCGCCATCGCGGCAGGTAATAACATCGGTTGCTGCTCAAGCAGCTGCATGACTTGCTGTGCTAATGATTCCATTGTGTTTTCCAATCTGGTTGTGCTTAGGCAATAAGCGGTTGTTGATGTTGATCTTGTTGATGCGAATGAATGAGAACTTGAATACAGGCTTGCGCTAAACTCACCGACCAGAAACAGCCTGCAGTGGTCAAGATCAAGTAATCCTCTTCGACAGTGGCTAGCCCCAGCGCTTGCCAACGTAAAAAGAGTGGCATTAACCATTCAAAAGCAGACTGATGCTGAAAAGCAGGTAAACGTTGTTTGGCTACCACGCCAGCATCAAAACCGGATTTTAAGGCCGCGAACAGCGGTTCATATGTATGCTGACGCATCATCATCGCGCTCAGTGGCTGACCATTTTTCAGTGCGTCTAAATAAGTGGTGAGCTGGCGATGTTGCATGAGTCCATAACCGCCAATATTGCCCCCTGCGCCACAGCCGATCGGCAACACTTCGGCGTAAGTTTTTGCCAAGCTGTTGTACAGACTGCGCTCACGATTATCACGTGCCCAGTGGTTAACACTCAGTTGGCGCAGATGATGTTTCGCCATAAACTCCACCCCGATTTGGTACAAGGTGGCTTTTTCTGGCGTAGTGGCGGGCGCGGGTAAACGACCTTGCTCAACCATAGTCAACATGGGTGCACTGCCGCCCACCACCAGTTGATACAAGTCGATACCTTGCGCGCCAGTGGCCATAAAATCGAGCAAATCTTGTTCGAAAACTTGCTCTGTTTGGTAAGGTAAGCCATACAACAGATCGATCACAATCGGCGCTTGTCCGGTCGCCGCTAAAGAAGCGACGCGTGCCATCACCACATCACGATCATCGAGACGTTTAGCACGGCGGCGCACTTGAGTATCAAAGCTCTGCACACCAAACGAGAAACGGTTAAAACCGCCTTCTAACGCTTGTTCGAACATCTCATCACTAAAACGATGGGTACGTCCTTCTAAGGTCATCTCGCAATCCGCGGTGAGCGGAAAGTAGTGACGGATCGCCTCTCCCAGTTGGCGGATCTGCAGCGGTGAAAGCTCAGTAGGTGTGCCGCCACCAATATACACCGCATGAAATACCCCACTTTGGGTCCAAGGTAGAGCGGCTTTTTGTTTGATCTCTTCGAGCAAGGCATCGAAGTAGGCATCCACCAGCTGACGGCTGGCGGCATTTTGGAAGAAGTTACAGAAGGTGCAACGCACTCGACAAAAAGGCACATGGATATAAAGGCATCGAGTTTGCTGAGGTGAGCTCGGCTGCTGCGATATTTGCTGCCAGACTTTAGCTTGTTCAGGAGGTGCAACAGGCATCGCGATACCACCGGCATGCGCCGAGTGCTTATTTTTGAACGCAAAACGCAGTGGATCTGGGGTATCAGCGCCCAAGATTGATTCATCAAAATTATCTAAATTCAACATACTATTTCTCAAGCCAACACCTAGTGCGACAAGGGTTGCGGTTTATTTAATCTTATGCGGCAGGATCATAAATTGACGCTAATGATAATGCAATTGATAATTGCTATTATTTGCAAGCTGAGGGATAATCCTTAGCGCTGAGGCGTAAATGGTCAAAACGCAGTCAAGTCACAGAATGATGTAATGATGTTGCTAGGGGGTAATCAGTTGAATCTGCACAGATATATTATTGCAGGGGGAGCATCCATCGCGCTTCATGCACTGTTGCTGATCACCACCGATCAAGCTCAAGTGTTTGCCATGCCAGCTGGAAATCCGAGCCAATCGGTAGCCATTAATATGGTTTCGATGCCAAAACCAAGCGCACCCGCACAACCTGAACCGGTGTTACCTGCCGCCGTCGAGCCGCAAAAAACCGCGCCAACACCAGCCACTGTGGCCAAACCAAAACCGGCCAAGATCGCCAAGCCTGTGGCTACCACGCCAGCTAAACCACAGTCGACCCAAAAACCGGTTACAGAGCCTATCGAGCCGATCACCCATAATGAAGTGGCGCGTGAAGCGTCGCCAACTCAGCCTAGCGAGGTGAGTAAAGGGATCAGTAGCCAGCCGATTTTGCTTGATAAACCGGCTTTCGTGAGCGCACCGGTGCAACCTCGCTATCCACGTATTGCGCAAAAACGCGGTATTGAAGGCACTGTGATGTATGAAATTTGGCTCGATGAACAAGGGCGTCAAATCAAGCAACAACTGATCTCTTCATCCGGCACGGAACTACTGGATCAATCGGCGCTGGAAGCCATTAAACAGTGGCAGTTTTCGCCACGTATTCTTGATGGTGCGCCAGTGGCACACCGAGTTCATATCCCTGTTCGTTTCAAATTGGAAGGCTAATGGAATCGTTACAACAACTCCAACAACAGCTAGGCTTGATGGCTTGGCCACTTTTCATTTGTTCTGCGCTAACTGTGATGCTGTTAGCCGAACGTCTTTGCCAAGTGTTGCTCAGTTTGACGGTTGGTAAAGGTGCAATACGTCAAGCCTTGCAAGCGGTATCACCTAGCAACCCAGATCAAATCGCTGCGCTCACCGAACATTTCAGCCATAAACGACCTGTGTTGTACCGTGGGGTGGCGATGTTATTAGCCCATCATCAATTTGAGAAATCCCTGCGCGAAGATGCCGCGGGTATTTGGCTGCAAGAGCAGCGTCACCAATTTAACTCTGGCTTACGTTTGCTGACCCTGATTGGCGTGATCAGTCCGCTGCTTGGTCTGCTCGGCACGGTATTAGGCCTGATTGCGATGTTTAAAGGGGTGGCCGCAACCACAGGCAACATTACGCCAAACGTACTGGCGGATGGATTAGGTGTCGCGATGTACACCACTGCCGCAGGTTTGATCGTGGCGGTGCCGGCGGTCGCCGGAGCACAACTGCTGAATTTATGGGCCGATCGTACCATGGCCAAATTAGAGCACACGCTCAATTACGTCAATCTTTGGCTCGAAGGGATGACGCTACATGCCAACGCTGCACTGAGCATCGTTACCCGGCAAGACTCTGCAAGTATGCCGACTGAGACAGGAAATGAGCCGCGATGATTAAGTCTTCTGCCAAGCAGCAGGATTTTGGGCTCACTCCCGATCTCACTCCCCTGCTCGATATCATTTTTATTGTGATGGTATTCCTGCTGCTAACGGCTTCCGTGCGGCTGGAATCTTTAGACGTTGCGCTACCCACCACCGATGCACCGGTGGTTAATGAAATTAATCAACAGTCGATCACCATCAATCTATTGGCCAGCCAACCTTACTGGGCAATTGATGGTAAAACCTACCCCGATTGGCATGATTTCTCAGTGGCACTGCTCGAAATGGTACATAACAGCCAACGGCCAATTGTGATCGCCGCAGATCAAGGTGCTGAGGTACAGCAACTGGTTAAACTGCTCGGTTTTTTACAGCAACATGGCATTCAGGCCACTCAATTACTTACTGAAACTCCTCACTCGTAATGGAAACAAGATGAAACTCACTCAATCATTGGTTGTATTGCTGGCCTGTTGCTCATCGGGCATCACTCTGGCGCAAGAAAGGATCGTTAGTGCAGGCAGTGCCGTCACTGAACTTATGCTCGCACTCGGCGCTCAGCAACAATTGGTCGCGGTCGATGTGACCAGCGAACTACCGAGTTCGCTCAATCTGCCCAAGATTGGTTATCACCGTCGCTTAGCCGCAGAAGGTTTGCTGGCGTTAGCGCCGACCCAACTGATTGGATCGGATGAAATGGGTCCCAATAACGCCTTGCAACAACTGCGTAATGCGGGAGTGCGAGTCAGTGTGATTAATAGCGATGCAAGCCCACAAGGTTTATTAACTCGCATTGACCAAATTGCTCAGCTCACCAATAGTGAGTCACATGCGCAGCAGTTAAAACAGAGCGTGCAACAGCAAATTGCCAGCTTACAAGCCAAACAGCCGACCACCCCGAAAAAAGTGTTGTTCTTACTGTTGCATGAAGGTCGCGCCGCTAACGTTGCCGGCAGTGATACCGTTCCCGATACCATCATTCGCTTAGCGGGTGGGCATAATCCAGCCAGCCAGGTCACCTCTTATAAACCCCTATCGATGGAATCTATGCTCGAAATGCAACCGGAGATGATTTTAGTCAGCGGCCGCAGCCTAGACGTTTTAGGCGGTGTCGATGCCGTACTGAGTGCCGTGCCAGTATTAGCGGCCACCCCGGCAGGTCAAAACAAAAATATCGTGGCGATCGATGGTCATGCTTTGGTTGGCGGCTTAGGGCTGAAAAGCCTGCAAGAGGCTCAGCGTATTCAATCTCTGCTTTATCCCTGAGGCCGATCCTAGTGTTAAGACGATTTCCGTTTATGCTGACCATAAGTCTGCTGCTTGTGGCAGTGATGTTGGCTGGGATCTACTCGATTACTGTCGGTCCGATGAATATCACGATGACCGACAGTATTCGTAGCCTGCTGTTTCGCTCTGATCAGCAGGCCAGTGCCATCCATCTGGTGATCCATGATATTCGTTTGCCACGTACGTTACTTTGCTTACTGATTGGCGCAATATTGGCGTTATGTGGTACGGCGATGCAGGGGCTGTTTCGTAACCCACTGGCAGAACCTGGTATCATCGGTGTTTCTGCTGGCGCCTCGCTCGGTGCCGCCTTGGCGATTGTATTATTGAGCGATTTAACCTTCCGTTTACCTTGGTTAAATAGCCTGATGTTACCGGTGGCGGCATTTATCGGCGGCGCGCTCACCACGGTATTAGTCTATCGTTTGGGCACCTCTAAATTTGGCACCTCAGTCACCATCATGCTGCTGGCTGGAGTGGCGATTTCGGCCCTTGCCGGAGCAGGCATTGGCTATCTTAACTATTTAGCCAGCGATCAGATGCTGCGTGATTTGACGCTATGGTCGATGGGTTCGATGGCTGGCGCCACCCAGTCAAGTATTGTGCTGTGCGGGATCACCTTATTGATCTTATTAGGTTATTTTTGCTGGCGAGCGATGGCGCTAAACGCTTTGCTACTCGGTGAAGCCGAAGCACGTCATTTAGGTGTACCTGTACAACGACTCAAACGCGAAATGATTTTACTGTCAGCGATTGGAGTAGGCGTTGCGGTGAGTGCGGCAGGCATGATTGGCTTTGTCGGATTGGTGGTACCGCATATTGGTCGTATGTTGGTCGGGCCGGATCATCGTAATCTAGTGCCGATTTCTGCCCTACTCGGCGCATTGATGCTCACCCTCGCCGATATGATCGCGCGAATTGCGGTCGCGCCAGCGGAATTACCGATTGGTATTGTCACCGCCTTGGTCGGTGCTCCGTTCTTCTTGTATCTGTTATTCCAACAAAAAGGCCGAATTTTCTGATGCACTCGATGGCAATTCAAGGCACTGATCTTTGTGTCACTTATGGCTCACGCTCCGTGCTCGACCATGTAGATATCACTTTGCGTGGTGGTGAAGTGGCGGCGTTACTCGGTCCGAATGGTGCGGGCAAAAGCACCTTATTAAAACTGCTCAGCGGTGAAATGAGTGGTGCAGGAACACTGCGCTATTTTGATATTCCAGCCAACCAATGGCCAGCCGCAAAATTGGCCACTCATTTGGGTATTTTGCCCCAGCAGAGTTCGCTAAGCTTCCCATTTAGCGCACAAGAAGTGGTGGAATTGGGCGCTATCCCACTCAATTTATCGCGCAAAGAAGTGCAGCAAGTGGCGCGGCATTATATGCAACAAACCGATGTGTTGCATCTGGCCACTAGCCTCTACCCATCGCTGTCTGGAGGTGAAAAACAGCGCCTGCATTTAGCGCGAGTCTTGACTCAGTTACATCAAGCGGGTCAACAGCGCATTTTAATGCTGGATGAACCAACTTCGGCGCTGGATTTAGCCCATCAGCATAATACCTTACAACTGGCACGCGACTTAGCCGATCAGCAAGGATGTGCTGTGGTGGTGGTATTGCATGATTTAAACCTTGCAGCGCAATATGCCGATCGGATGATCTTGCTGCACCAAGGTAAGATTGTGTGTGATGCCGCGCCGTGGCAAGCGCTGACCGCTGAGCGAATTGAGCAAGTCTACGGTTATCAAGCCCTCGTGGCGGCGCATCCTACCCGCGATTTTCCGATGGTCTATCCAGCCTGAATCACCCGCGATTTCAACCGTAAGCCAGCGCCTGAAAAACCGCCGAAGTGTTGAACATCCGGCGCTTTAAACATTCGTGGCTGGCGACGGTGCTTAACCATCAAGGCCGTTCTGTATGATCACGACTCAGTGGATCATACTGACCAGTGAACGGCCCAGTAACCATTCCACTTCTTTTTGGCTATCTTGGCCAAATTTCTCTGCAGCTAGCTTATATAAGCCATTGATCTCTTTATAAGCAAAATCATCGGCACGTTCCGCACTTACAATATGATGAAATAACAGGCGTAAAATCGCGGTAAATGGCGATTGTTGCAATGCTTGCAGCCAACTGCGACGAAACGCTTCAATATCATGTTCAAAATCAAGGTGTTCAATAAATAGCTTGAAAATCCGCCCATCCAGCGCCGAGGCAAAATCGGTTTTCTTCGGAAAATGATGACTGATCCCAGTCCGAGAAATGCCGGTTTGCTGACTAAGAGTGGTATACGACATTTGGTCATAACCGAGTCGCAACAACTGGTCCACTACCGCATCCATGATGGTCTGAATGGTTATTTGTGTATCTTGTTTACTACGCTTAGGCATGATTAGGCTCTTTTCTAACGTCGATGACTTGTCTGGATGAATCATGAGCAAGCATCATAATGATTAAAATAGTCAGCACAAAAGTCACCACCAAACAAGCTCAATTATGGTTTGGTCGGATCTTTTAATACTAGTCACTCAGTAGATGAATTCACTCTTTTGCATAATTTTTTTGACTGTTTTTAAAATACCCAGTTCTTATCACGCCATCGACTCAGTGCAAAAATGCATATCGCTACATGACTAATAATCCATCAATCGATTGACCATAACAATGCGCTAGCGGCAACTCTGACAATTCTCCGACATTGGAAAACCAAATTAGTGCAGAAGCTCACACTGAGCTGCGCAAATTCGCTTCATCACTCGTGGTTTCGAGCTGCGATAGCTCTGACTGACTCAATTCCTACACTCATCGCTGAGCTTTTTTGTGGTATAACCATTCGCTGCGGACTAAAATAGTTCGATTATTGGTAAGAGGATTAGGATATGAGTAACCAAACTTGTGTCGAAAATGAAGTGTGTGAAGCTTGTGGTTGTGCCGGAGAGATTGGTTTTATCATTCGTGAAGGCGATGATGTGGCAGAGGTCTCCATATTTGGTGCTGATCCAGCACATCTGCAAGGCAAATTAGCCGAGTACATCAGTTTAGCTCAGCAGGTTTGTGCTGCAGTGGAATACGAAGTGGCACCGGCCGCAGAGGATGCCACCGAATTACACGCTCGATTTAAATTTGAAGTGAGTGCTGAAAAATTAATTTTCGAACTCAAGACTCGTGCCCTAGCACGCAGCTAAATCAATACTCACTCAGCGGGCATCATGCCCGCTTTTTCTGCGCAGCTAGCCAATTATAACTGGCGCTTGCAACATTGTTTGCAACACTAAAGCCGCGTATTTCCATTCAAGCCAAGGATCGATCGTTATCAATGATGTGGCGTACTTTAGTACTCTGTTGTTCATGTTTAGCCAGTGGCTCACAAGCCATAGCACTGGATCAGTATATGGTGCTCAATCATCTCGATAACTACGGTAATCTGGATTTACGCGCCAAACCCTACCGCTCATTGCCGGAAAATTTTCACATCAAGGGCAATCTGAATATCGGTAACACCGCGATCACATCGCTGCCCAGAGGCCTTAGCATCGATGGCAGTCTTGAAGCAGCGAACAGTGGGTTAGCCAACGTGCCGCGCGGTACCAGCATCAAAGGCTACGCCAATTTACTGGGCAGCAAAATCAAAGCTTGGCCGGCAGGCATTCGCGTCGGTGGCTATCTCAATTTTACCGATACACCATTAGCCTCCTTACCCGCTCGGCTGACTGTCAAAGGCGATTTAAGCGTGATCCGCACCCCACTGACTGAGCTACCGAATGGCATTATTATTGAAGGTAATTTGTATATAGGTGGCTCACAAATCACCCGTTTTCCTGAGCGGATGACAGTAAACGGCAATATTTATTTAGGTGGCAATCAAATCAGTCAATGGCCAACCGAACTGACACTCGGCGGCGCAGTGGCGCGCTAAAACGCTAAGTGATTACCTACCATCAAACACCGACAAAAAGAGGAGCGTGAGCTCCTCTGGTGATCGGAATGCGCTATACCAAACAGTAACGGCACAGCAACCTAGCGATTAACAACATCCATTAGCTATGAAGATGATTACGCACCGGGTTAGCGTAAGCATCCAGTAGATAACGCTGAGCCGGCTCTGGCAACTCAGCCAGCTTAGCGTTTAACCGCTCACGTACCTCAGCGGTGATCTCGCTATCATCTTGCCCAGCCGCCAAACGGTTGATCGGATAGAGCACATAGTTGTGGTGGATTTGTCGATCAATCTCTTGTGCCAACGCTTCTGGGGTCTCGAAGTCTTCGCCGATCACTTCACCAAAAGCAACATGCACTCGACCTTTTTCACCGATAATGCCTTGGATAATGCTTTCGATATCTTCAAACTCACCTTTTTCGTAGCGACCTTGGGTATCTTTTTCGTACAATTCGCGCGCTTTGGCAATATCACACGGATCGTTTTCATAAGAGATCGCCACCGGAACAATCTGCAAACTACGCATATACTCCGCAAACGGTATTTTTTGATGACGCCCTTCAACATGGAACATTTTCAAAATCGCCGGATCGGTCTGATCGTTGCCATCTTTGGCGCGTCCCTCTTTCTGGGCAATCCAGATCGAATGTCCGGTCTCTAATGAATGCTTGATGTAGCCCGACAGGGTGCCCAACATTTTCATCATCTCACGCGGCCCCTTAGCCGAACGTTTGACAATAAAACTTTTATTTAAGCGCATCAGCTCAGTAGCACAGGGTTTGGTCAATAAATTATCGCCAATCGCGATGCGCACTGTACGATGACCGGCCAGATATAATCCGTAATTGACTAATGCCGGATCCATCGCGATATCACGGTGATTACACACAAATAAATAGGCTTGCTGAGTATCTAACTTATCTAACCCGCTGAAGCTCACCCCTTGTGTGGTTTGAGCTAACGTTTGGCGGAGGTACTTTTTCACCTCAAGTTGGATCGCTTCAATACTGTCCAATTTCGCCCACTTGCGCTTAAGGTAAAACTTAACCAGTGGAGTCATTAAAGCGCGTAACCAAGCAGACTGGTGTTTAAAGCGATGTTTCAAAATCGCCGCAGTGAACTCTTGGTCATTGATCAACCGAGCAAGCGCGGCTGGGATTTCGTCATCGTTGTATGGCCGAATATCAATATAAGGATCAGTTGTTGAAGTCATAAGTTTGTACATCAGATAAAAAACTGGCCTATTCTACGCATAGTTAGCCGCGCCATCAGCAAACATCGAAAAGGTCAGACCAGTGCGGTTATTCCTCAAGCACAGCAATTGGCTTTTGCCGTGATAAGGGGTAATCTTAGCGCCGTTAACATTTCCAAGGCCTTTTATGAACTACGCAATTGAGTCGCAAGCCCGCCACTTTGAGCACTTAGCACTAACCGCGCGTAAACGCACACTCAAACACAGTCTGATCCGAGTTGAACAAGGTTTACTGCTGTTTCGACTCGGCAAACACGAGTATGCCGTGGAACGCGGTCAAACACTGTGGATCCCTTGTGACTGCCTGTGTGGTCTCACCTTTTTTCCAGATACTCGCATCACTCGCGTAGATTTTTCGGTACGTTTAAGCGCATCGTTTGCCCACCAAGCTGGGCTGGTGCAACTGTCGCCGCTGGTCAGCATGGTACTTGATCGCTTGCAAGATTGCCCGCGCGAGCACCCCGCATTTGCCCACTTGACCCAACTGCTGATGCTTGAGCTCATCGGCTGCGAGCCTAAACTCATCCATTCGCCACTCACTCAAGCGCTCAGCCAGTGGCAACCAGAAGCGCCATCGGGCATCAGCAAAGAGCATCATCTGGTATTACTGGTTCGTGAAGCGCTAAAACGCTCACAATCTGGCGTGGCGACGCCGCGCATTATTGATCAACTGTTTGCCGGCAATGCTGAGCAATATCAGCAGCTGCGTTCGATTATTTTAGGCCAAGCGTGAGCCATTCACTGGCCCACTAATCGATTAAACCTGCCGAACCATCTCTTGTTCGCGTGCTTCATAGGCTAAAGAGGCTGCTCAAGGTAAAGCGGTGGCGACTGATATTCCAACACTTCAATCGAGTCGCCAACCGTAATCATCCCTTCATTTTTGGCCAGCAAATTTTGGCCAAAAAACACACTCCCCTGCGGATTAGCTCGAAATTGAGCCAAGGTGCGCAGCGGCTCTTGGCTTGGTCTAAATGCGCCTTGCGCGAGATCAATGGTGGTTAAAATGCAGCGTTGGCAAGGTTTCACCAGCGTAAACTCCACCTCGCCAATCCGGATCCGCTTCCAGCTATCTTCGGCAAACGGCTCGCTGCCCGCCACCACCAAATTGGTGCGAAATTGATCCATGACATGCGACTCAGGACTGCGTCGATTCAGTTCATCTAAAGAGGCCTGACTGATGACCAGCAGTGGATAACCATCAGCAAAACTGACGTTATGTCCGAGCTTTTCACGCACACGATGAGACTGCTCACCGCAATACAGCAAACGCACCGTCATTCCAAGCAGCGCGCTAAACCAGTGATTAGCCGCATCGGTGGTGGTATAAGCCGGAAAATTATCGGACCAAACTTGAGCTGCAACAGTTTGCCGTTGCAAATCGGCATAACGAATTGTCAGTGCAGCGTGACCGGGCGCGTAAAACTGTAACCCATCATGCCGTAATGCGGTTTTGATCCGCACCAGTTGCGGAAATTGACGCGCGGTGACCATGCGGCCATCACCATCCGCCAACATAAAGCGCCGATCAAAGCTTATCCCTTGTGTTTCAACCCAAGCCGATGACATGGCGATCCCGGCTAATGATTTAACCGGAAAGACATTGATTTGTGAGAGTTGTCCTGCTGACATGCGGTTTTCCTGTGCGCGGTCTAGATAGGGCATCATAAAACAAAGCTCTGATCCGGGATAACAAATTGTGAGCATGCCGAACGTTATAGCCAAGCCACTTGGCGTTGCAGGTAGGCGGCAAGTGAGTCCCGATGAGCATAGACAAACTATGTGATTGGGGTGAATGAACCTAGCCAACACCGCTGCAGCTTCCAGTAGGAAGGGGATAGTTAAGCGAGTGCAGCAGAAATAAAGGGTGAAAAGGATTAGGCTTTGCTCTATCATCCGCACGCCTAAGCGGAACCGTTTGCGCGGCGCGCTAGGCTCCAATCATTTTATGCCTTTATGGTGGGAGCACTTCATGACAACACTGACCATTACACGCCCAGACGACTGGCACGTTCACCTTCGCGATGGTGAGGTTCTTACCGATACGGTACGTGATATTAGCCGCTATAACGGCCGCGCACTGATCATGCCCAATACCGTGCCACCGGTCACCACCACCGCCATGGCGTTAGCCTATCAAGAGCGGATCATGGCCGCTCAGCCCTCGGCGCATTTTACCCCGTTGATGACGCTGTATCTTACTGATAACACCACCGCCGATGAAATTCGTCACGCTAAAGCATCGGGCCAAGTGGTGGCCGCCAAGCTTTATCCTGCGGGTGCCACCACCAATTCAGATTCTGGAGTCACCTCGGCGCAGAAAATCTATCCGGTGCTGCAAGCGATGCAAGAGGTGGGGATGTTGCTGCTGGTGCATGGTGAAGTCACAACGCACGACATCGACATTTTTGACCGTGAACAAGCGTTTCTTAATCAAGTGCTTGCACCAATCGTGGCCGATTTTCCACAGTTGAAAATCATCCTAGAGCACATTACCACCGCCGACGCAGTCAATTTTGTGCGCCAAGCGGGCGCTAACGTTGCTGCCACGATCACCGCGCACCATTTACTGTTTAACCGTAACCATATGCTGGTCGGTGGCATTCGTCCCCATTTCTACTGTTTACCGATTTTAAAACGCGCCACTCACCAACAAGCCTTAGTGGCTGCCGCCACCTCGGGCAGTAAACAATTTTTCCTCGGGACTGACTCCGCCCCTCACGCCAAAGATCGTAAAGAGGCAGCTTGTGGTTGTGCGGGATCTTATACTGCCCATGCAGCGCTTGAGCTGTATGCAGAAGTGTTTGAAAAAGAAGGTAAACTAGAGAATCTGGAGGCGTTTGCCAGCTTGAATGGCCCTGATTTCTATGGTTTGCCACGCAACCCAACCACTGTCACTCTGACCAAGCAAGCATGGCCAGTGGCACACAGCATGCCGTTTGGCAGCGATAGCGTGGTGCCGATCCGCGCCGGTGAGCAGATCGAATGGACGGTTAGCTAAGCACGCTGCAAATATCGAATATTGGTCGATATCCAACAGGAGAGGCTCGCCTCTCCTTATATACCCAAACCACTTGGCGTTGCAGGTACGCGGCAAGTGAGTCCTGATGAGCATAGGCAAACTATGTGATTGGGGTGAACCAACCTAGCCAACACCGCTGCAGCTTCAACTAGGAAGCGGATATGTTCATCAATCCCGTCTTACCAATAACGTCAGCACTTCCGCATGATCGGTGTGGGGAAACATATCAAACCACTGCACTCGGATCAGTTGATAACGAGCAAGCTCAGCGATGTCTTTGACCATGGTATGCGGATTACAGCTAGAGTAGAGAATATGTTTGGGCGCAAGGGCTTGCAGTTGTGCGGTCAGTTCCCCCCCTAAGCCACGCCGCGGAGGATTAACCAACACTAATTCCGGCGCACTGATTTGCGTGTGGGAAAATTTAGCCGAATCCAGGGCGGCAAAGCTGAGATTTTCAATCCCCATCAGTTGAGCTGAGCGCTGCGCACTGGCAATCGCCTCTGGCTCGATTTCAATCCCCGTGACGGAAGTTTGTGGCGCAGCGCAATGCAGTGCAAAACCGCCAACCCCACAAAACAGATCCCACATTTGCTGTGGTGCAATTTCACGTACCCAAGCTCGCGCAGTCGCGTAAAGCTGCTCGGCAACTTGAGGATTGGTTTGGAAAAAACTTTTCGGGCGGATCACCATCGGCACATCATTGAACTGCTCAAGCAAGCTTTGCGTGGCGGTCAGGAAAATTTCCTCTTCACCTTCTAAGCGCGCCATATGCACCGGCTGAATATTGACCGACACCACAGCAATACTCGGAAACGCCGCCAGCAACGCAGGTAAATTACGTTCAATCCGCTCAAGCACGGCATGACTGCGCGCCACAAAACGCAGCATATATTGGCCACGAATCGCACTGCGGGTGAGCAGAATAAACTTCAACTCACCTTTTTTCTTCAACTTGTTATACGGCGCAATGCCAGCAACCCGGATCCAGTTTTGCAGATACACGAGTAGCTCTTGCATTGGCTGAGGATAAAGTGGGCAACTGACCAGCGATAACGGCTCGCCTTGCCGATCTTCAATACCTAAAATCGGCGCGTGAGCGGCTCCAAGCACCACCATCTTGGCTTTATTACGAAACCCCGTTTCAACACTGGTGACCGGCGCTAACCACTCGACATCCAAGCTCGGCGTAATCAAGGCTCGCAACTGCTGATCTTTATTCTCAACTTGCTGGGAATACGGCAGCGCACACTGTTGGCAAGAGCTACACCGCTTTTGAATAAAGAACTCACATTGCATACTATCCACCACCGAAAAAGCAAAGCCGCTAGTTTATTGGCCTGCCTGAAAATAACAAGCAGGATCACTCGACTAACAACCGATTTTTATACTGCTCAGGGGTTAAACCGGCGTATTTTTTAAACATAGTGATGAACGGGCTGGCTTGATTGTAACCCAGTGTCAATGCCACCTCTTTCACCGCATGGCCTTGGCGCAGCAGTTCCATCGCATAGAGGTAGCGCACTCGCAAACGCCATTCAGTAAAACTCATCCCCAATTCCGCCTGACAATGACGTGCCAGCGTGCGTTCCGTGGTGTGTACTCGCTCAGCCCACTGCTGCAAGGTGGTATTATCGGTCGGGTTCTCTTCGACACACGCCAAAATCGGCGCTAAATATTTGTGATGGGTCGAGGGCAGAAAATGGTGTTGCGTTTCACGAGTTGCCAGTTGATCAAGCAGTACCTGTACTAAGCGCTGATCTTCACCACTGTCGGCGACATTAATCTGCCGCGCTCGAAAATCATCAATAATCGCAGACACAATGGGGGTGACTTTAATTAAGCTGGTTTTGGTTGGAAACGCGGCAGTTAAATTCGAGGCAATATTCAGTGAGCAATATTCAATTGGCTTGCGGTTATAGCTGCGGTGCAAAATCCCTGCGGGTACCCAAATTGCCAAATGAGGCGGAGCAAGAAAGCGGGTATCCTGCGCTTGCATTTCCAAAATGCCACCAGCAATCAATTGTACCTGTCCCCAAGGATGACTATGTTCGCGGGTTTCGGTATTGGACAGAAAAGCTTCGAAATTCATAAACACATCCGAGGGTGGATGTTCGATGGATAATGAAGGGTGCAAATGGCGTGGACGTTTGCTCAAACTTGTCTTCCTATCGCTCACAATGTCTTTTCAAAGATAGTTATAATTATAAAGACCTGCCACACTATGATCCAAGTAACAAAGAGTGATGAGACTCACATGATTTATCTTCTGCCATTTTTAACGGTGCTGATTTGGGGTGGCAACTCGATTGTCAACAAGCTCGCCTCCGTCACCATCGAACCAAGCGCGATGAGTTTTTATCGTTGGTTACTAGCCATGCTGCTATTAACGCCATTCTGCCTACCGAGCGCGATCCGTCAATGGCCGACCATCAAACGTTACTTGAGCAAACTCGCCGGCTTGGCATTGCTGGGCATGGTACTGAATCAATCGCTCGGCTATTACGCGGGATTAACCACTACCGCCACCAATATGTCCCTTATCTCCTCTTTCGTGCCACTGATGAGTGTATTTATCAGTGTGCCGCTACTCAATAAACCGATTTCACCACTGAGTGTAATTGGCGGAATACTATCGCTAACCGGTCTGGCTTATATGCTTGGCGCAGGCAACCCGCTCTTTTTCTTGCATCAAACCATCACCGAAGGCGATGCTTTAATGGTGATGGCCGCGCTGGTTTATGCGCTATACTGTGTGTTGCTCAAACGATGGAAAATGCCATTTAGCAATTGGATGCTGATTTATTTGCAAGGAATGTGCGCGGTGTTAATGCTGATCCCACTTTGGCTGACCAGTGATCAGCTATTACCGACCTCCGGCTCACTGCCATTGATTGCCTACGCAGGGATTGGCGCATCATTACTGGCTCCTTGGATGTGGGTCAAGGCGATTGATGCGATCGGGGCCGATTCTACCGCGATGTTTATGAACTTATTACCGGTCTTTTCGGTTTCGTTAGCGGCAACCTTATTAGGCGAAACGGTCCATTTTTACCATTTGATTGGTGGCATGTTGGTGGTCAGTGGGGTGGTGTTATCTCAGTTGAAACTTCAACGTTGGCGCAGTGATGCGGTAGAAAAAGTCTCTCAGATTTGATGTTGACTCAACGCGCTAACCCCAGGTTAGCGTCATGACGACTCCCCCGTTGCACGACAGCTGAGAAGCGATAGTGCATTTTGATCACGATAGTTCGTTTTTGTAAAAAAGGATTAAAAACGAAAAGAATACGCAAATCATGGTTTAAAATTGCGCCGTGACTTCGTAAACTGGAGGCCATTGAAATGATAAGGATATTACGGTGAAAGCAGTCAAGCGCCATCAAGAAATCATTGAATTAGTTCAAGCTCAAGGTTTTGTCAGTACTGAAGAGTTGGTTGCACGGTTTGATGTCAGCCCACAAACCATCCGCCGCGATCTCAACGAATTAGCCGAAGCCAATCAATTACGCCGTAACCACGGCGGTGCCACGATTCCTATCAGTTCGGAAAACTCCTCGTATTACACCCGACAAGTCTCTTATCAAGCCGAAAAAGAGCTCGTGGCTAGCGCGTTGGTACAACATATTCCCGATGGAGCGACGCTTTTTATTGATATTGGTACCACACCAGAAGCCATCGCCCGCGCATTGATGGTCAACCATCATCAACTAAGGGTTGTGACCAATAACCTCAATGTTGCCACCATGTTGATGAATAAACCTGATTTCAGCGTGATTCTAGCCGGCGGAGAAGTGCGCAATAAAGATGGTGGTGTTACAGGTGAAGCCACCCTAGACTTCATCTCCCAGTTTCGTTTAGATTTTGGCATTTTGGGCATCAGTGGTATCGATTATGATGGCTCATTACTCGATTTTGATTACCATGAAGTACGAGTCAAACGTGCGATTATTGAAAACAGCCGCAGTGTATTCCTTGCCGTTGATCACAGTAAATTTGGCCGTAATGCGATGGTAAAACTCGGGACCTTAGCCGATGTGGATTTGATCATTACCGATCAAGCCCCACCGCAAGAGATCGCCGAATTTGCTAAATTGCATGAAGTCGCCATTCAAGTGGTTTAGCCGGTCAGCGCTGCAACAGCGCAAAAAGGATCAATACTGCTCAAATTTGTGAAAAATTAAAGAGTTGTCAGGCGCTGTAAGGTTATTCACCAGCGCCTGTCATCCAATTGTCATCAAACTTTGCTTAAATGTTTGCCCATCTCTAGCTCACGGATTGTACGCTTTTGTTATGGCGCTAACCCTCGATAAAATTACTCTAACCGAAACGACTTTAAACAACCTAAAATCGGTCGAATATCAATGGGTCAGAACACTGTACGTGCAAGGCTATCAACCAGAAGCAATTAACCACTATATTCAAACCTGTTTTGGTGGTGATACCACTTTTGCCGATCTGTTCCGTCGCGTTGCGATGCATGAGGAGAGTCTCTATTTGCTGCTGAGATACTTAAATTGTGCGCCTTCTAGTCGAGAGTTCTAATTTTTCTGTACTCTTCATTCTTGATTACCACTCAATTTCTGATCTGACTCGCAACCTATCATGCTAGCTCTGTTGGCAAATAAGGTTGTGCTTATACTGGCAAGCGTGTTCTATATCCTTCTTACTTGAAGCTGCAACTACGTTGTTTGGGTATATAACAGAGATCAGCCATAAAAAAACCCGAGCTAAGCTCAGGTTTTGGTTACAAAAACTGTTAGTCGTGAACTAGTAAGGAATAGAGCTAACAGCCAGCTATGCGTAACGCCAGAATTGCAGCTTCTTAACTTGTCGGCGGCCAAACCAATAGTTGTTAAGAAGGGATACAATGGGCGACCTTAGGTCGCCCTTATGGTTATTATCCTTTCACACCACCAGCCGTAAGTCCTCCGACTAACCAGCGCTGCGCAAGTAAAAATACAATCGTGATTGGGAATGCTGAGAGCACCGCTGCGGCGGCAAAATCACCCCACAGATAGTTCTGAGGATAAAGATACTGCTGCATACCAACCGCAAGAGTGTACGAGTTTACATCAGAAAGCAGCAGCGATGCCACCGGAACTTCGCCCACCACACCGATAAATGACAAAATAAACACCACCGCCAAAATCGGCACGGATAACGGCAACAACACCAGTCTAAACGCTTGCCAAGGGGTAGCGCCATCCAACGCTGCCGCTTCTTCTAATGAACGATCGATCGTTTCAAAGTAACCTTTAATCGTCCAAACGTGCAGCGCAATCCCACCAAGATAAGAGAAAATCAAGCCACCATGAGTATTTAAGCCCAAGAATGGAATGTACTGACCAAGCTTATCAAACAGCGCATACAACGCCACCAAAGCCAGCACCGCAGGGAACATCTGGAAAATCATCATCGCTTTTAAAATCGTCTCTTTACCTTTAAAACGCATCCGAGCAAAGGCATACGCAGAGGTGGTTGACAGTGCAACGATCAATACCGACGTGATCCCCGCCACTTTGACTGAGTTCCACAGCCAAGTCATCACCGGAAACGGAGGTGGTGTCACCGTACCATCAGCATTTTGCACCGCAATACCAAGTGCTAATTTCCAATGCTCCAGCGATGGGCGATCCGGAATTAAGCTGCCAGTCGCGAAGTTACCTTCACGAAACGAAATCGCGATAATCATTAACAACGGGAAAATAATCATTGCTAAGAACACCCACAGTGCCGCGTGGGTTGCCCACACGCGATACTTAAGAGATTTACCTTGTACCATAGCCATATGAATGCTCCTTATTATTGGCTCAGCTTAGTAAAGCGCAGGTTAAGCAGCGCTAAGGCGCCTACCAGTAAGAAGATCAACGTGGCAATCGCACTCGCCAGACCGAAGTCTTGGCCGCCCGCGCCTTCAAACGCAATCCGGTAGGTATAGCTGACCAGCAGATCGGTGTAACCCGCAGGCTCTGAAGTGCCGATACGGTTAGGTCCACCTTGAGTTAACAACTGAATCATAACAAAGTTGTTAAAGTTAAAAGCAAAACTTGCGATCAGTAACGGTGTCAGTGGCTTAATCATCATTGGCAACGTAATTTTGGTGAAATTATTAATAAAATTCGCACCATCAATCGCCGATGCTTCATACAGATCATCCGGGATCGCTTTAAGTAGCCCCATACACAAAATCATCATATAAGGGAAACCAAGCCAAGTATTGACAATCAATACCATGGTTTTGGCCAGCAGTGGCTCAGAGAACCAAGCCGGACTGATCCCAAATAAGCCATTCAGTACCATATTGATTTCACCGAAGCTTTGGTTAAACAAACCGCGGAAAATCAAAATCGAGATAAATGCCGGAACCGCATAGGGCAGAATCAGTAGCACACGATAAACCGCGCGGCCTTTGAGTGCTTCCCACTGCACAACACTTGCCAGTACCAGCCCAATGATCAGGGTAAAAATCACCGTTAAAACTGAGAAGATCACCGTCCAAATAAAGATATTGATAAACGGCTCTTTAATGCCCTCATCTTTCCAGACTCGTTCAAAGTTGTGAGTCCCAATCGATACCACAAATCCAGGCGAGACGCGATCACCGATAAATTCACCGCTATCATTGACTGGTTGGTAAAAACCGATTTCCATATTAGGACTAAGCTTTTGACCCGACTGATTATTGATCAGCGTTTCACCATCCGCTTGTAGGGTATACAAAGGTTTGACTGCGGCGAATTTGCGTAACCCGCTCATACGGATATCTTCACCATCAGGGAAATGCAGATCAATGCCACTTAATACCGAACGATAACTGATGATGGTTTTGATCGGTTCAAGTTCACCCGCAACACCCTCTACCACTTCGATATTGAGATCCGATGGAATATTCTCACTCAGCGAGAAAGCTTCAGTAGCTAAAAGCTGATCTCCATCTTCAATCAGTAAACGATAACCTTGCTCAGTGTTATAAAGTTGGAATGTATAACTCTCGCCACTTTGAAAGGTCTGATCCATCAGCACCGACTGCGCCCGCTCCAACGAGAGCTGATTTTTCGCACTGTAGTTGGTAAAAGCCAGGTTCACGGTATACGCGAGGGGGAACAGAATAAACAGGATCATTCCCGCAATACCGGGATAGATATAACGATGTGCGTATGTTTTAGGACTGGCAAATACATACAAAGCCAATGTGGTCAGGATCAGCGTCAGCAATGCAAACGCTACCTCACCGCGAGAATACATAATAATGGTTGCGTAGCCATTCACGATACCTACTGCGCCAAGTACTGCCCATTTTAAAAATGCACGTTTGTCGATTGGACGTACCGCAGTTGGTTCGGACATAGCCTGTGTACCTTGAGCTGACTGCATAAATAACCTGCTAGCGTGTTGTTACCAAGAAATGGGAGGGGGAAAATGCCCCCTCCAAGATATGACGATGGGTTATCGAGTCATCTGTTTTTCAGCATCAGCCAGTGCGGCATCAACGGTTTGGCGACCATCAACAATGTTGATGATGGCATTTTTCACTGCACTCCAGAATGCGTTCATTTCTGGAATATTAGGCATGATTTCACCATTCATAGCGTTATCCATGGTCGCGGCAATACGTGTATCCGCATCCAATTCACGCTGGAATGAATTCAGTGCTACAGCACCCAGTGGTTTATCATTGTTCACCATACGTAGACCATCATTGGTCAACAGATAGTTTTCGATAAACTCAACCGCTAGATCTTTGTTTGGAGAAGCGGTACTGATACCCGCAGTCAGTACGCCGACAAAAGGTTTTGACGCTTGAGAGTTAAATTTAGGCAACGTTGTCACACCATAATTGATGCCTGACTTATCAATGTTGCCCCATGACCATGGGCCGTTGATGGTCATCGCTGTGGTACCTTGGTTAAAGGCTGCTTCAGATACCGAATAATCCATATCTGGTGAAATGATCCCTTTATCAACTAGGCCTTTGACGAAGTTCATCGCCTCTTTGACACCTTTGTTGTTAACGCCAGCATCTTTGACATCGTAACCATCCATGCCATATTTGAACGCATAACCACCATCAGCAGCCATTAGCGGCCAAGTGAAATACGGTTCTTTGAGGTTCCACATAATCGCGGACTTGCCTTCTTTTTTCAGTTTGGCATCCAGTTCAGCCACTTCTTCCCAGTTCTTCGGTGGGTTAGGCACTAAATCTTTGTTGTAAATCAAAGATAGCGATTCAACAGCAATCGGATAACCGATCAGCTTACCTTTGTATTTCACCGCATCCCAAGCAAAGTCCACGGTACCCTCTTGGATTTTCTTGGAAGGTTTGATCTCAACCAACAGACCCGCATCAGCATAACCACCAAAGCGGTCATGAGCCCAGAACACAATGTCAGGACCATCACCCGTGGCCGCCGTTTGTGGGAATCGATCTTGCAGGCCATCAGGGTGAGCCACGGTCACTTTCACCCCAGTGTCCGCTTCAAATTTTTTACCGACTTCCGCCAGACCGTTATAACCTTTATCACCATTAATCCAAATAGTGAGTTGTCCTTGTTCTATAGCAGCATGGGCACCAAACGAACCAAGAGCAACCAAAGTGCTCAGCGCGACTGTGCTTAGGGCATTTTTCATATTTATATCCTTTTTTTTGTGTTGTAGGGCTCACCAAGAGGTTTTGCCGTATTTCGCCATTCATGATCAGAAAAAAGCGCATGCAACTCATCATCCCAATCCCTACGCCCTCGGTATTATGGCGTATTTTCGTGATCTCTATCGATGCATGTCAGCGAGCTAAATCACAAAAAGCAGGATTGGTGTGATCCTACGCAACTTATCCGCCATCAATTATTTGAACTGGATCTAACTACGCCTGACGCCCCCTCCTCCACCTCATCCTTGACTACTCCCCCTACAAAAAAAATGATGAGGAGGATGCAAGCATTGACCATTTCACACAAACTCACTGCATCCTAAAGAGGATGGTAAGAGCCTTTTCCAGTTCACAACTTGTGACTGGTTCCACCGCCAAGTCGGTTGTCGATATAAAATCATATTGGTAGTGAGCATTACGGGAGAGATATGATTTTTTATACGGGGGAAACAACCGACTTTTCGTGGCAGACGGGTGAATGGCTTCATAGCCGGAGTCTTCACCCTTTCTTTTCTTACCTAATAAGGCGGCGCTGTCAATCGAGCCACTGTGGTTCGCCTTATCCAATTCCTGCTGTTATTGCGTGCACAATAATTCATATAATGAGCCGCAGTAATGATTAAAAATCTTGATCGAGGACGAGCTAGATGGCGAGTGTCACGTTAAAAAATGTATGTAAAGCTTATGGCGATGTGCTGATTTCTAAGGATGTCGACCTAGAGATTCAAGAAGGCGAATTTGTGGTATTCGTCGGCCCTTCAGGTTGTGGTAAATCAACCCTACTGCGTTGTATTGCCGGGCTCGAAGACATTACCTCGGGCGATCTGTATATCGGTGAGCAACGGATGAATGATATTGAACCGTCCAAACGCGGAGTGGGTATGGTGTTTCAATCCTACGCACTTTATCCGCATCTCAACCTCTATGACAACATGTCGTTTGGCTTGAAACTGTCTAAATCGGACAAAAATGAGATCAAACAACGCGTCGATCACGCTGCTGAAATTCTGCAGCTCAGTCATCTGCTCGACCGTCAACCAAAAGCCCTGTCTGGTGGTCAGCGCCAGCGAGTAGCGATTGGTCGTACTCTGGTTTCGCAGCCTAACGTCTTTTTACTCGATGAACCGCTGTCTAACCTTGACGCGGCGCTACGCGTGCAGATGCGCTCAGAAATTACCAAGCTACAACGCAAACTAGGCTGCACCATGATTTACGTTACTCACGACCAAGTCGAAGCGATGACCATGGCCGATAAAATCGTTGTGTTGGATGCTGGTTTTGTCTCACAAGTGGGTAAACCACTTGAACTGTACCACTACCCAGAAAATCGCTTTGTGGCCGGCTTTATAGGTTCACCAAAAATGAACTTTATGAGTGTGTTTATTGAGGCGGTAGAAAAAGATCGCGTACAAGTACAACTTTCTAAAGGAGCAACATTCTGGATCCCTGTCGATGGTACCACCGTCACACGCGGTCAACGTATGTCGCTCGGTATCCGTCCAGAGCATTTAGTCGAAGCGGAAAAAGGTGACGCTCAAATCGAAGGTAAAGTGATGATCGTTGAGAAATTGGGCAACGAAACACAAGTCTATATGAATCTAAAAGGTTCTGACTCTGATGTCATTTATCGCCAACCCGATACCCTCGATGTTGAAACCGGTGACTCGTTGACAATTGGCATCCCTGCCTATCGCTGCCATCTGTTTCACAGCGATGGTCGAGCTTGCCGCCGTCTATACCAAGAAAAAGGCACCGAATCCAAGCGTTAAGCCTATCTTTACTGACTACGCCCTCTTATTTAAGAGGGCTTTTTATTATGCCTAATTAAGCATCAACATCTTCAAGACCGATATTATTTTTGGCCCAAATCAGAGCCTGCAGGCGGTTTTTGGCATTAATTTTTTTAAATACATTATGCAAATGGGTTTTAACGGTATTTTCACTGACAAAAAGCTGATCGGCAATTTCAATATTAGATGCCCCACTGCCCAGCAACTTAATAATTTGTTGCTCTCTTTTGGTTAATTTTGCGTACATTTGCGAAGTCACCACAGAATGGCCGGTACGATAATGCAGGATATATTCTTGAGCCAGTTTACGCGTTAACCACATTTCGTCTTGCAAAACGTTGCCCATACCTTTGATCAGCTTATCGATATCATCCTCTACATAAAAAACACCGACCAGATTATTCCACTTGAACAATGCTTTATGCTCAATATCGAGCGGACAATTTATAATGACTTCTTTAGCATCAGGGCAGCATAGCTGCCTGAAAGCGCTATAATCATTTAAGGCATTGTCTGCAATTCTCGAGTAATCAATCATCAATATCTGAATATTTCGACTGGCGGGCTTATTTTCCTCAAGCCAGATTTGTGAAAATGGCGTGATCTCCAGCGCCACGGGAAGCTTTGATTCCAGTGCTTCTTTCAACAATCTCGATTGCATACCAACATCAGACAACATTCTAACGTTTAGCTTTTCCTGACCTTTCATTTCATCCTTCCTAACGCAGCAAGACCAACGTAATTAAACTAACGTTAAGTAAGGCGAAGTCAATCTTCAAAAATAAGACAAACGTTTAAGCAGGGAAATTTAAGACCATAATGAGCATAATGCATCATGTTGAGCGTTATTTCTCAATATTAAGAATATATTAATCACAACCACGGCAAGCATTAATCAAATATCAACCAAGTTGCTTAATTAATTGGCAAAAATTACGTACGATAAAGCACTTTGATGATATGCCAACCAAATTTGGTTTTAACCAGCTGCGGGGTTAATATCTCCCCCTGAAAACACGCTTTATCAAAAGCAGGCACCATTTGACCTTGGCGAAACTCACCCAGATCGCCGCCTTTTTTACCTGAAGGGCACAACGAATATTTTTTGGCTAACAGATGAAACTTAGCCCCTTGCTTGAGTTGCGCGAGAATATCATCCGCTTGTTGTTGATGTTTGACTAAAATATGCAACGCTGCCGCAGTACGAGCCATAGGATCCCCCGATTTTAATTAGCCGCGTAGTGTACCTGAACAGCCATAAATGTAAACGTATGGCTTAGATCAAAATAAATGGCTTAAATATCAGCTAAATTCAAGCTATACCCAAACAACTTGGAGCTGCAGGTAGGCGGCAAGTGAGTGAGTCCCCACGAGCATAGGCAAACGATGTGATTGGGGTGAGCAAACGTAGCCAACACCACTGCAGCTTCAAGTCGGAAGGGGATATTGCATTACCGATAAGGTAATTTCGTCTAGTATCAATCACCTTCACGAGATAAAGATAGCGTTATGGCAAAAGTGGTCAGTAAAGCGAATCAAGCACAGGGCATGTTGATGTTCACCCTCAGTGCTCAACAACAACTTTTCGCGATTGGTACTCTAAAAGTGCGGGAAATTGTCACTTACCAACCGATGACGCAAATACCCTACTCCCATCATCATGTGATTGGTACTGTGACCATTCGCAATTTAACCATCCCGGTGATTGATATGGCGGCTGCAATTGGCTTTCGTGCTATCCAGCCCAGTGAATATCAACAATGCTATCTGATCGTGACCGATTGTTTGCGCACCGTGGTCGCGTTTATGGTGCGTAGTATTGAAAAAATCATCGAATGCGATTGGCGACAAATTGAGTCCTCGCCGCCTTCTGCTGGGCATAATGTGTTTGTCACCGGTATCACTCACTTTCAAGATAAGATAGTCCAGCTCCTTGATGTAGAATTACTGCTGTCAAAAATCTATCCTCAGTATGAGTCATCGAAAATACCCATGTTGACCGATATTGAACGTGAACGGCTTAAGCCACTCAATATTCTGCTCGTCGATGATTCTTCGATTGCCCGTAAACAGCTCTCTGATGCGTTAGACCGTATTAATATTGCCTATCAGATATGTAAAAATGGCAATGATGCGATCGAACTGATGCGTAACATGGCGAGAGAACATCGCGCAATCAATATTCTGGTCAGTGACATTGAAATGCCCGGCTTAGATGGCTATGAACTGGCGTTTGAAGTGCAAAATGATCCCGCGTTAAACCAGGCCTACTGTATTTTGCACACCTCCTTATCCAGCGAAATCTGTCTTGATCGCGCCCACCAAGTCGGGGCTCATGAAGCATTAGAGAAATTTAATGCGACCGAATTGATTGAGGCGATGCTACGCGGAGCCAAAAAACTCCAAACTCAGTGCTTAACTCAGGCATAAATCGCTCAGGAGGTAACGGCTAGCCTCTTATTGAAAATGCCCATCCCAGCGCTGTTCATAATGGCTTAGCCATTGCTGCAATTGATTGGACAGCGCATCTTGCTCAAGCTCAGAAAAACCGTTCAAAATGCGCGTTTGCCACGCCAAATATTCGACTAACAAGGCGTCGATGCGGTACACACCTTGCTCACTGAGCGTAACGTCAATACTGCGCCGATCCGCTTGGCTCATGGTCCGAATCAGCCAGCCTTTGTGTTCAAGCTGATCCAGACGATGAGTCATCGCCCCCGAACTCAGCAAGGTCAGACTTTGCAACATAGCGGGGGTTAAACAGTAAGGCGCTCCAGCACGACGCAGCGCAAGCAACACTTCAAATTCACCTGGGGTTAAGCCAATTTGCTGGTAAAACTTCGCCATTGCCAATTCAATGCGTTTAGTGATGCGCAAGGTACGGTCAATAATGGCCATCGGTAAGGTATTCCACTCTGGCTTTTGATCTGCCCATTGCTGAATCGCGATAGTCACTGAGTCCATAGGTACTCTTCCTTTTCATACTTAGAGATTATGTTATCAACATCATGGAAATAAACCATTTTTCGGTATTCCCATTACAATTCAGTTCTGTTCATCTACTATGATAGAAATGTCAACTATACCCAAATAACTGGGAGTTGCAGGTAGACGGCAAGTGAGTGAGTCCCCATGAGCATAGGCAAACTATGTGATTGGGGTGAACGAACGTAGCCAACACCGCTGCAGCTTCAAGTAGGAAGGGTATATCTCCAAGCCAATAATCGCTAAGGAATAGCCAGTGCTTGCGAAAATACCGACCAGAATCGCGTTAGCCATTTTTATCTCTCCACTGATTATTCTGTTGCTGACCCAACAGTTGTGGGTTACTTATGCGATACAGTTTTTGCTCAATCAAAAATTTACAGAAATTAATCAATATGTTGAGCAACGTAATCTAGCTTTGGATAACATGATCACCACTCAAGTGCAGTCGATGACTTTTAGTTGTGACACGAATGATATGCAACTAATTAATAATCCACTGTTTTACAATCGCTTTATCCGTCTGATCGGGATTGAAACTGCGCAAGGAGTCGGTTGCTCAACCATAGGTTACCCGATCCCACTACCCGCTGAGTTGCCTAACTCAACCATAATGAGCATGGGCTATCACCTTTCTGCCACACCGCAAACCGAAAGTGCGTCACGGGAGCTGTTAATTCAATATGTTGAGCCGCGTGGCCGGGTATTTTGGGTAGTGGATGGTAGCTGGGCACAAGAACTGCTACGTGAGCCTTGTACCGAGTGTTTTTATCTGAAATTTCGCTTTTTAGACCCGGCCCTGAGTGCGCTCACCATCCAACGCGGCAATTTGGCCATTTTGGCGCAAACCGAGAAGCTGTCGGTTTATCGACAATCCGGCCAGGCGCCCTTTGAGAGCGAACAGACCTTGATCGCAGGAGCGGCTCTACACACTTTCGCCCGCCAACAAATTTTCGCATGGGGGATCCCTATCTCTCTGCTGCTTGGCTTACTGTTTTCCAGCAGCTATCTGATTTTGCGTAACTATCGTAACTCAATTGAAGGCTTGATTGAGAAAGGGATCCGAGATGAAGAGTTTATTCCTTACTATCAACCGATCGTCGATTCTAGAACCCGTGAAGTGGTCGGTTATGAAGTCCTACTACGCTGGCAGAAAGGCCAGCAATTGTTACCGCCAAGCCTATTTATCTCTGCTGCCGAAAATTCCGGTTTAGTGGTCGAAATGACCAATCAACTGATCCAAAGAGTCTGCTTAGATTTAGAGCATATTCCGGCTCACTGTTGGATAAGTATAAACGTGGTCGCTGATCATCTAGAGCAACACCATCTTTCCCAATTATTGGAACAGTTACACTGGCCATACAGTGAACGTATTACGTTTGAATTAACCGAAAGAACACCGATCAAAGTCATGACCCAAGCGCAAGATGAAGTGGCTAGTCTATTGCGACAAGGCTACCAGTTTAAACTGGATGATTTTGGAACTGGCTATGGTGGATTTGCTTATCTACAAAACTTACAAATTACCAGCATTAAAATCGACAAAATGTTCGTCGATACCATCAACACCAGTGATGTAAAAATCAGCGTATTAGATTCGATTATTGGCTCAGCCCAGGGCGGTAATATTGAAGTGATCGCCGAGGGGGTGGAACATCAGTATCAGGTCGATTATTTAGCGCAACGCGGCGTATATTGGATCCAAGGTTATTTCTATGCTAAGCCGATGCCACTAGAGCAAGTTTTGCAATTTACTCTCCATCCAACACCGACACGGTAAGTCGGTGATGAGCAGTAATGCGACTCTAGCGCGTCACCGCCTCATCCGACCGACAACCATGGTGAACCGAGAGATCAAAAGAGAAGCGCGGCGATCAATTATGCCGCTGAAATATAATTGCGTGGCGAACGGGTTTGCTGTGCAAGCTCTTGGATCAGCGCATCTAGATTCAGTTCAATATTAAAACGGCGCTTAAGGTTGGCGAGAAAGATCGGGTCTTCACACATCGCTTTCTCAGGTTGGTCACTGATTTTTGCCACCGGACGACCTTGACACTCAGCCAGCTTAATCACCATCGATAACGGACGATATTCAACCCCTGTCGCGTTGCGCCACTGGGCTAAATCATTGGTCAAAAAGGTGCCAATCCCAAACGAAATTTTCACTCGTCCAGCAAAATACTCACACAAATCCAACGCCTGATCGAAATCCAAGCCATCAGAAAAAATAAACAGCTTGCTCATTGGATCAATACCGAGCTGCTGATAATGAGCAATCATGCGATCCCCCCAGCGGAATGGACAACCGGAATCGTGGCGCACCCCATCATAAGCATTGGCCAAGTGACGATTAAAATCACTCAAGAAAGCATCAATGGTTAAAGTATCGGTTGGAGCAATCGCCAACATGCCATCAAAAGCGCTGAGCCAACGCTGTAATGCCACTTGTTGTGAATCACGCTCATTCACCAGTGCTTGATGGCCCATAAACCACTCATGGGCAATCGTGCCAATCGGTTTTAAACCAAACTCACGCGCGAAATGATAATTGCTGGTGCCCAACATCCATTGTGGAATTTCTTGCTGCAAACACGCCACCACATCACGTTGTACTTGGCTGGAGAAACGACGCCGCGTGCCCATTTCCGTGAGTGAGAAATTGGTGATGCCACGGCGAGCAATGTCGGCTTTGAGTTTAGTTAATTTGCGCTGTAACACCTTGAGCGGCAAATCAGCGGGAACATCCGCCCAACGCTGACGACTGCGCACTTCGGCCACAATCGCCATCACTAAGGTTTCATATAAGATGGTGTCACGCCAACTACCGCGAATACCAATCCGCAGTTGCTGTTTACCTGCCTGCTGCAGCACACCGATTTCCACCTGCTCTTGCGGCGTAAAATGAAAATAGCGCAGAGATTGCAAAAAAGTCGGCTTAAGATGGGGCGCATGCTGGATTAAATAGTGAATATCCGCGTCTGAAAAACGCAGTGAACCCAGCTCGGCGATCGCTTGGCGAATTTCGGCGAGTAGTGAACTGACATCCTCATCACTGCGCACAATCAACTCGTAACGTACCGATACATCGGGATAAAAATGGTGTATCGCCTGCATCATATTGATTTTATAAGCATCAAGGTCAAGCAGACTACGAATGATGTGGGGAGAAAACAGGCGTGGACTCATGATTGCCCTCCTTCAGTTCACTTTCGATGTTAGTAACATATTGTTGCTAACTTTTGCTGGCACGATAATCGAGCCACCAGCGTTTGTCAACTTTTGTGACAAACCAAGCATAAAAATGGCCATCATCACTCTTATCACCAGCTATGACTATATCCAAATAACTTGGAGTTGCAGGTAGGCGGCAAGGAAGTGAGTCCGCATGGGCATAGACAAACTATGTGATTGGGGTAAACGAACGTCGCCAACACCGCTGCAGCTTCAACTCGGAAGGGGATAGACACAGCTCTTTTGATTATCGATAGTGGCACCATTATGTCTGAAACCTAAGTTTGTCACATTTTGTTATTTATATTTGACCCTTACCTTTCAGTTACCTAGAATACTCCTATCTCACTTTAGGAGCCTTGTATGATTGTCACCATTGATATGGTCTGCTTGCGCCTAGCCCCAGCGGGTATTGAGACCTTATTAGTCAAGCGCAACAATCCACACCGCTCTGACTGTGGCTTATGGGCATTGCCTGGCGGCTGGGTGTTTGATGAAGATCTCAGCGCCCAAGGCGGAGAGCCGGCCGATAAAGATTTTGACTCTGCGCGGCGGCGCATCTGCCGCCAAAAAATCCATACCTACCCGAATTTCATCAGCGATCCACTGGTCGATGGCAACCCTAAACGCGATCCTGATGGTTGGAGTATCAGTATTTCCCACTACGCCCTACTCAATCACACCAACATTAAACAAATTGAAGAAGCGGGCATGGCCAAAAGCCGTGTCAATTGGTTTGCGCTGGAGAATATATTACAAGGTAAGCAGACTCTGGCCTTTGATCACGTGGCACAAATTCAGCACGCTTGGAAAAAACTGCGCGCTGCGGTCGAATACACCTCTGTCGCCCTATTCTTGCTTGAAAAAGAATTTTTGGTCGCCGACATTATTGATGCCTACGCTAAATTCGGCGTCGAAGTGAACCGCATGACCATCAAACGCCGCTTAATCGACACCGGTGTGATAGTCAGCACTAACCGGATTGTCGCCTCCAACAAAGGCAAAGGCGGCAAACCTGCGATGGTCTATCGCTTAGCCAGCAAAGAGATGATCTATTTTCAGACCTGCTTACGCAGTTAGTCGGTAAATAGATCATTACTACGCCTCACCAATCCTCCAGATCAGCCTTCGATCAAGGAGGATGACGCCCAGCAAGCCACGTCTATAATCCCAGCCATTGAATTGCTTCAAACCCATGCACCACACGACAAAAATGTGTGGCGGCGTAGTTGCAGGGAGTCACACCATTGTCCAAATCCAATGCCAACGTTATTTTGCATGCCTTTGATTGGCCATATGCAGAGATCGCCAAACAAGCCAAATTAATTCAGCAACTGGGCTATGGTTCAGTACTGGTTTCACCACCGATGCGCAGTGCTCACTGCGCGCCATGGTGGCAACGCTATCAACCACAAGATTACCGAGTGATCGATAACCCACTAGGCAATACCCTCGATTTCAAAGCCATGCTCACGGCCCTTAGCCAGCATGGCGTGCAAGTTTATGCCGATGTGGTGTTTAACCACATGGCCAATGAAACCAAACAACGCAGTGATCTGAGCTATCCTAGTCAAGCCGTACTTGCCGAATACCAACAAGATCCAGAACACTACGCCGAACTACGCTTATTTGGCAATCTAGCTGAACCGCTATTTAACCAGCAAGATTTTGTCGCCGCATTTGGGATTAAAAATTGGCAGGATAAGTGGCAGGTACAAAATGGCCGCATCAGCGGAGGACCAACGGATCCTGGCTTACCGACCTTACGCGTGCATCCGCATGTGATCGAGCAGCAGAAAAACTATTTGCTCGCCCTCAAGCAAATGGGCGTGAAAGGTTTTCGCATCGATGCAGCAAAACACATGACCTTAGAACATATTAAGCAAGTGTGGAGCGATGCTATCACCGATGGTATGCATATTTTTGGTGAAATTATCACCGCAGGAGGCGCCACCGAGCAGGAGTATGAAATTTTTCTGCAGCCCTATCTGCAAGAAACACGCTTTGGTGCCTACGACTTTCCGCTGTTCAGTATTTTATTTAACGCTTTTTCAGCCCAAGGCAGCTTAAAAAGTTTGATTGATCCCTACTGCTTTGGCCAAGCGCTTTCCAATCGGCGCGCGATTACCTTTGCGATCACCCACGACATCCCTAACAACGCGGTATTTGCCAATCTAGTGTTGGATGAAGCCGATGAATGGTTAGCGTACGCTTATGTGTTAGGTCGTGATGGAGGAACCCCTCTGGTGTATACCGACCTCAATCCAAGCGGGATCGAAAATCGTCAAGGCCAGCCACGCTGGGTCAATAGCTGGCAAGATCCACGCATGGCGCAGATGATCGCCTTCCATAATCAATGTCATGGCGAACCGATGCAAGTGCTGATCGGCACCGATGATCTGCTGATCTTCCGCCGCGGTACCCAAGGCTTAGTCGCGATCAATAAATCACAGCGTAAGCAGTCGGTAACCATCGCTTGGCCACAAGCTATGCAAGAGACGTTAACGGGTCAAACTTGGCAGCCAAATAATGGCCAATTAGAACTGGAGCTTGCAGCGCAAGCTTATGTCATGTTGTGCAGCTTCAGTGAAGCCTAAGACAAGTGGGTAATTGGTATCAACCGAGCTAGTCCACATTGCGGCAGCTTCAAATAGATAGGCAATAAGTGCGATAAAAAAATCCCCACTGATTGGCTTGAGTCACTTAACACTCAGTCAATCAATGGGGAGAGTCGATGCGCTGCCTCACCCACTTAGCATGGTGTTTCACCACGCCCAGTCAGTGGACAAATAAACCCTTACAGGAATAGGTTCATCACTAACATCGCGCCAAATGCGTTGAGTACTGAAATCGCAATCATCACTGGGATATAGCGACCTTCAGTACCAATTGGGCCAAGAATACGACCGATATACTGCACTTGCGATCCCATCAAATAAATCGCAGGAGCCAAAATCGCAATGTGGGTACCATTTAAAATACCTTGGTCAAACAAGGTGATCACCACACCAACCGCACCGCCCATCGACATCCATGCACCAATCAGTACTGCTGCCGCTTCACCTGGTAAGCCAAAAATAGCCATCAGTGGTGAAAATACCGTACCCATCAGATCAAGAGCACCGGTAATTTGCAGCGCTTTGATGATCACAAACGCCATCAGTACATTCGGTACTGTTGAAGTCGTTGCAATCACCCAGCCTTTTTTCGCCCCTTCGACGAAAATATCCGTCACCATTGGCTTTTTCGCTTTCACTTCGCTCATCAGTTTGCTTCCTCTAATTTTGGCTCTTGCTGAGCAGATCCTTTACCTTCGGTGAGGTTCAAATAGATACGGAACAAGTTGGCACCGACAATTTTGAAGATAAACATCACCGCAACCGCAAGACCGATTGAAGAAGTTACCGCGGCAGAGCCGTCAGCCAGCGTCAGAGTGAACAGCACCGCACCAGAAGAGAAGAAGTTAACAATGGTCGCACCTGCAGAGAATTGGAACATGGTAAACACGTCCGCTTCACGCTTAGTCAGATGACCTTCATCTTTAAGCTGACGAGTCATGGCTGAACCCGCATCGGTACTTTGCAAAGAAGCAATCAGCGCTAAACCAGTATTACCCGGAATACCCATCACTGGGCGCAATAATGGTGTTAACAGCTTACGAGCCGCATCCAGTGCGCCGTAATGTTCCAGCACATTGATCATACCCAGTGCGAACATCACGGTTGGGATCAGAGTCAGAGCAAACAGGAAACCATCACGAGCACCACTGCCCCCTTGGCCACGCAACGAAGTCGTTGCAACTTGTAGCCCATCAGCGGTTTCGCTGACATTGTACGCCACTTTACCAAAAGCACCGTTTAACGTGGTGAAATCAAATACACCATACCATTGGTTAGATTGCAGTAAGCCAGAGAAAAAGACCACTGCGAATGCTAACGCAACGTAGCATCCCCAGGTCACTTTTCGCTCTAGAGTTGTCGATTGACTCATCATTACCTCTATAAGATTGAAAAAAATTGGCCGCTATGGTGCACCAATTGCGTGCCAGAGGGAATGATCAAAGTCAATTAGATGATAAAGCTGAGTTTTTGATTAAAAATAAAACATTATTTTGTTAAATTAACAATAACAAGCATTAAAGAACAATTCACCCAACAACTAGATCGTCGTCATTGATAATCAATTCAAAACCAACTCGGTGCTTATGTGCTTGTTCGCTGCTCAAGATCCAGCAGAAATGCTTTGCGCTCTAAACCGCCCGCATAGCCGGTCAATTGACCATTTTTTCCTACCACACGATGGCAAGGCACAATGATCGACAGTGGGTTTTTACTATTGGCTACCCCAACGGCTCGCACCGCTTGCGGATTACCGATCGCCTCAGCCAGTTGCTGATAACTGCAAGTTGCTCCGTAGGGAATCGCACACAATCCACGCCATACCGACTGCTGGAATGGTGTACCAGTAGCCGCCAATGGCAGATCAAATTGGCGGCGCTGACCTGCAAAATACTCATTCAGTTGTTGAATGGTTTGCTTGAGAATCGGCCACGTTTGGCTCTCATGACCTAAATCGCTCGGTTGCGTGGTTTGAGTAGCAAACCATACCCCAAGCAACGCGTGTTGATCGGCTTGCAAAGTCATGCGCCCGATCGGAGATGAATAATGGGTAAAATATTTCATTGCCTCGCTCCTCCCGCTAACTCGCAGCGCTGATCGAGTCATCGATTAAACCACGCGCAGATCCAACGGTCTCAATCAGATAATTTCAGCCACTGTGCTGCTGGCACTACGCAGCGTCTCCAGTGGATCGAGTGTTTTGATCAGCTTTTCTACCTGTACAATCGCTTCGATGGATGAGCTATTTTTACGATAGCTAAGATAGAGAGGTCGATGCCATTGATTGACCTCAGACACTGGATATAACTGTCCGCTTTCTAGCAAAGGTCGCACCATAGTTTCAGGCAAATAAGCACTGCCGCCTTTCTCAATAATAAAATCGAGCGCAATTCTCGCGGTCGAAGTGCGTAAAAACGGTGCAGGCGCTTTCGGATGACGATCCGCATGCTCGGATGCAAATCGAGCGCCCCAATCAACATACACATAGCGATGTTCAAACACATTTTGTGCATTCGCCGGCTGAGTCGAGACTAACAGCAACACCAGATCAGCGACTTTTTTACAATGCAGCTCTTCCGCTTTGATCGGGTCAAAAGCAAACGCCATATCCAAGGTTCGCTCTAACAAGCCACGGTTGAGTTGTTCACGCCCCATCACTTCTGCTAAAAAGCCATAGCCTTCAAACGTATCGGTGATCCGACTCAAACAGTGCTGTAAATACGCATCCCAAATATTGGGCGTACCCCCTAACGTCAGCTGTAATGCTTTACCGCTTTCCAGCGATAATTCAAATTTAGCCTGTTGCAGGGTCGCTACCATTACCTCGGCATAGCCAACCAAACGTTCACCCGCCGAAGTTAATTTGATGTTGTTGCGATCTCGGGTAAACAACTGTGCATCAAAATGATTTTCTAGTTGTTTGATCCGCGCGCTGACCGCGGCTTGCGTCAAATACAGGTTTTCAGCCGCGCGCCCAAAGTGGCGCACTTTAGCCAGTTCAAGAAAGGTGCGAAAGACTTTTACGTCCATATAGTTTCCTCTGATATTACCCGCGCAGATTAACAAGGAAGCGGTATTATGACGATAAAAAATTTTTGTTTTTCTTTTATTAAGATTACGCCTAACTTTCGCCGTGACCCACGCTTACACGCTGGTTGAACATAGACACATGAGGTTGACATGGCTGAGACAGCATTTCGTCAAGGAAAAAAACGTTTTTTCGATACTAAAAAGTTCCCAAGAGGCTTTGCTAAGTCTGGAGATTTTACTCTGGCAGAAGAAGAGATTTTAAGCCTATACGGAAATACCATGCTCGGTTTAGAGAGTGGTGAACTGACCCCAGAAAATGACCAAGAACAGCATTTCATTAAGGTGCTAGAAAACCCAGATTTAGCCGAGCATAAATTAGAAAAAGCTTGGTTAAAATACACTCGTTTAGCGCGTGGTCGTAAACGCTTTCACACCTTAAATGGCCGCAATAAGCCAGATGGGACTGAAGATTACACTGACGATGAACCGAGCTTAACAGAAGAAGATTAATTCTGACGGCGATCATTCCATCGGTCGCCATTGTGACATGGATGGACGACAATTTGCGTCCTTATTGGAGGTAAAATGTCGAACCCAGTGTGCAATGTTTATTCGCTTGATGAGATGCTCTCGCTGATCCAGCGTGAACAGCCTTTTGCTGGATCACTGGAATCAGCGGGCTGTTATATCAAGGTGGATAACTATCTGCCGGTGGTCTGCACCGCCATCCATGCCGGTAGCCGTTTACGCGAAGATTTGCTCAAACAGTGCCAGTTAAGCCAAGCGGAGCGCCATTTAGAAGAAGCGCCTTACACCGATCAATTTATCGCCTCACAGCCGATCACATTATGTGGCCTCGATTCACGTTTCGAATACGATCTCAATCGCGCTAAAACCCTCAGCACTCGCTACAAATCAGCCTGGAATCGCCCACTGAGCGATAAGCAACGCAGTGAAAGTCACCGCAAACACAGTGCATTTTATCAGCTCTATGAAGCCTTGATCCGCAAACTCGAAGCCATGCACGGCATGGTGATCGTGTTCGATATGTATGCTTATAACTATCAGCAACTGGGTGATAAACCCACGCCGGTATTTAATGTCGGCACCGCGCAAATCGATATGCAACGTTGGGGGTCGGTGGTCAAACGCTTTTGCACTGAATTAAGCAAAATTCAACTACCGCACATCAAAAACCAAACCGAAATCAATGCGCTGTTTGAAGGACGTGGCTATTTGATTGCCCACACCAATGCGCACTTCGATCGCACTTTAGTGCTGCCGACCGAAGTAAAAAAAGTGTTTATGGAAGAAACTAGCGGCACGGTTTACCCCTTGGTATTGAACGCCCTGTGCAGTGGCTTGAAAAGCGCGTTTAGTCAAACCAGTGCCTATTTTCAGCGCCAGCATAATCGGCGGCGGATCAGTAAATCAAAAATGCTCAGTTCATCGATTGAGCCTGCAATTTTGGCGATTGATGACGCGTTATCCAAACTGACTCGCAAAGTCGAAACGCTTAAATACGTCAACCCGACTAACCTCAATAGCGAGCAAAAACGCTTTGAAGCGGCACCCAGTCGCTACAAACCTGAGTTTCGCTACAAACAGTTACCAATCAATGCTAATCAGTTCAAACAGCAGCTCTATCAATTGCCGATTGACACCATTTCCGATCCCGATTTAAAACAACTTTATGGATCGATGGTGGATAAATTGAATGAAAAAATCGATTTATTAACCAGCATTGGCCAAGAAGCATTTTTGTATAACTCACTGCGTTTTTATGGTCGACCCAAACACACGGCGCTCGAAAACGCGAAATTTTTGCTGTACGCCAAAACCTTAGCCGAAGAGCAAGGACCACTGTATAACGCGGATCAAGCGGCGCAAATCATGCTGGAAAAGGCCCAGCAGTGGGGGATGCATTGCCATATTACCCCAACAGCGTCATTAGCTGCCCGCGCGATGGTCAGTGGTAAAAAACCACCTACCCTGTATCTCAACAGTAAAGCGATGTATTCACATGCAGAAATTCAGCGCTTGATCCAGCATGAAATTGGTGTGCACTTAGCTACCACCTTTAATGGTCGGATGCAGCCTTTGCGAGTATTTTCCATCGGCTTGCCCGGCGCAACCGAATCACAAGAAGGCTTAGCGATTTGGGCTGAATACAAAGCAGGCTATATGTCACACGAGCGCTTAAAAACCTTAGCCACTCGGGTATTGGCGGTCGATTCAATGCTTAAAGAGCAGAATTTTCACCAAACTTTCAGCTATTTAACCGATGAATATGGCGTGGATCGCGACAGTGCTTTTATCACCACCACCCGTGTTTACCGTGGCGGTGGTTTTACGAAAGATCATCTCTATCTCGAAGGCTTTATAGGCATCTTGCACCAAGCCCAAAAACGCAACCTCGATAATCTATTGGTCGGAAAATGCAGCTATCAATATCTTGATTTGATTGATGAGCTGGTCGAGCGTGGTTGGTTAATCAAGCCACAGTTTCGATTTGATGATTTAGGCAGCGAACCGACACCGACCCTCAAATATTTGATTGAATCTCTACGCTATTAATCACCAATCGCCAACCTTAAGCACGGTTGCCCTCTCCGCCTAAATTGATTCAGGATCAGTGCTCAGTGCTCAGTGCTCAGTGCTCAGTGCTCAGTGCTAAGCAATGCTCACAAAATAACTTAATTTTCAAAATGAATTTTTAATGGCGAGATGTGATTGACTCAGACCAAACCACAAATTTCCTCAGCTCAAGCGATTGAATATTGGCTCAACATACCACGATTGACGATACGATCGACTCAAGACTCGATTTTTTGACCTAAAACAATAGCAGTTTTTGAGGTCTTATTTTATAATGCAAATTAACTTATCCATCCCCGCTGCTGATCGATAAAACAGCGTCAAATAGGATGGGATCACAAGACATCATAAATTGAAATTTAGGGGCAATACATGAGACTTATCCCACTGAAAGCCGCAGCACAAGTTGGTCAATGGGCAGCAGCACACATCGTTAAACGTATCAACGAGTTCCAACCAACCGCTGAACGTCCTTTTGTACTAGGACTGCCAACTGGCGGTACGCCACTAGCGACCTATAAGGCACTGATCGAATTGCACAAGGCTGGCAAAGTCAGCTTTAAGCACGTAGTGACATTTAACATGGATGAATACGTAGGTCTGGCGGCAGATCACCCAGAGTCTTACCGCTCGTTTATGTACAATAACTTCTTCAATCATATTGATATTCAAGAACAAAATATCAATCTATTGAACGGCAATGCCGCGGACCAAGAAGCGGAATGCCAACGCTATGAAGACAAAATCAAATCATACGGCAAAATTAACCTCTTCATGGGTGGTGTTGGCAATGATGGGCATATTGCATTTAACGAACCTGCATCATCACTCTCTTCACGCACGCGGATCAAAACCCTGACGGAAGATACGCGTATTGCCAATTCACGTTTCTTTGCTGGCGATATCAATCAAGTGCCTAAATACGCCCTGACCATCGGTGTTGGTACTCTGCTCGATGCACAAGAAATCATGATCCTAGTTACTGGCCACAACAAAGCGCTCGCACTGCAAGCGGCGGTTGAAGGTAGCGTTAACCACCTATGGACCGTTTCTGCCCTGCAACTGCATCCTAAATCAGTGATTGTGTGTGATGAGCCATCGACTCAAGAGCTGAAAGTGAAAACCGTGAAATACTTCACTGAGCTTGAAGCGAAAAATATTGTTGGCTTCTAAGTTGCGCTTAAGCTAAGCAATCTCGGATCGCGGTAATCACCGTATCCGAAACCCTATCCAAGACCCTATCTAAAAAACTAACGCCCCGAAATTCGGGGCGTTAATTGTTGTCTGCCATAACATGTTGCTGAATAAATCGCTTGGTTAAATCAACCCAAACCAGCCTTATCGGTTATCGATCATCGGCTGGGAAAAATCTAACGTTTCAGTGCGCCCATGCGCAACAGGATCAGCCTGTGGCACTGGTGCAAGGGAGCCATCAATACTCTCCACGGGTTGCACAGCAGCAGAGTCAAGCTCTTCACTTTTAAGCGGCAGCGGGATCTGACGTTTATACAATTTATTTAACGCGCGGATAATCGAGTGCTTAGTCACCGAGCCGGTTGCCAGTTTACGTTGCAATGGCTTGGCTAATGATTGCAAACCAACGATCGATTCAACCCCAAATTTACCGCCCACCCAATCTCGTAAATGTTTAGCCGGTTCATAGCCCATCGAAGCGGAAAGAAACAACCAGATGTAGCCAATCGCATTACCATGAGCACCACGATCAAGCCACGCCTCTCCGGCATGAAACATCGCTTGGGCATGGCCTTTTTCCGAGGCTCGCTCTAGCCAATAACATGCGCTGGGAAAATCACTTGCGCCACCCACACCATGTAATAAGTTTAATCCAAACTTCATCATCCCCTCGGCGCTGCCCATTTCGGCCGCTTTGCTATACCAAAAGGTCGAATCGGCCGGCGTTGGAGCAATATTATCGGCGGACACACACCATCCACCCATGAACAATATAGCCTCGATCAAATTCGCCTCTGCCGCCGCTTGGATCAGCTCAATCCCTTTCGCAACATTGACTTCAATATTGCGACCATGCAGCCACGCCATACCCGTTTCAAATTTAGCCACAAGATCGCCTTCCATGCCCTGAGCGCAAGTCTGCCAAAACTTGGCTTTCTCTTGCGCAATCACATCATCGCGGATCCGCTGGCAAATGCGCACCATGCCATACATGGCGGAGATATTATCCAGCTGTGCGGCTTTCTCATACCAAAATAGCGCTTCTTTTAAACTACTACGCTCAGCCTCTTTGGCTAAAAACAAAATCGTTGGAATATGCCCCGATTCGGCTTTAAACAACCGCTCTTTGCGTTCTTGCTCTCGGTTACGCTCTAACGCTTTGCGATAGGTTTCTTCGCGCGCTTTACGCTCAGCTTCTAGTCGTTTACGTCTTGCTGATAACACCATCATCCAGATAAAAAATAGGATCAGTGTTAACCCTGTCGCACCAATTGCTATTCCAATAATATTCATAATTTCTCTAATAAGGTGATTGTATTTGCCACCATACGAGCCAGTGGACCACCATAAAAACAGCTTGGATTGTACTGTACATCTCACTGAGAAACTATGTCTTACCAAGAAACTCTGCACGATCAAAAATGGGTGGCAATCGGCCACCCATTTGATACTACGAGCGTTTAGTGACGAGCATTCACCGCTTGCACAAACACCTCTTGTACCCCGTCGATGCCGAGAGCTTTAGCTTCATCTAATAAGCTGAGGGCTTTAGGTAGATCATTGGCAGCAACAGCAGCCTTAATTGAGCTTTGATAGTAAGTTTCTAAGTCCATACCTCTAGGCAAATTGTCATTTTTGGCAACAATCTTAGTATTCACGATGTCATTCGCAGAGACGGAAAAACGGAATTCTCCAAATGGGATATGCTTCGCTTGAGGATCCGCGATATTAGGTGGCTGAGTATTATGTGCGATAGCGAAAGCTTTGGCTGGGTGAAGAATCTCAGAACTTCCTTTAAGATCATCGGAAGTCGTATAAATCAATACATGTAAGTCATTCCCTGACGCATCAGGAATCACATTAATTTCAAGGACAAATTTATCGTTATCCAACAATTTTGCAGGTTGGTAGTTAAATTTCGAAAAATCTGCTTGGTAAAGTGTTTCGCCAGCCGTATTCATAACAATCACGCTTGGCGCGTAAAACTCCAACTTCTTGCTTACAAATGTCTCAAGTTTAATATCAAGACTGCCGCGATTGCCCGGTAATGCTAGTGCAGCGATTGCGCCAACACTATTACCATCCAACAACATTTGGCTTTTATCCGTCAAAGTAAACTCTGTCACCACAGGAATATCAATATTTACCCACTGAATATCTCTCAATTGTGTGACCATCTGTTGTTGGCCCTTCTGACTAACATCAATTTGTTCTATAGAAGAACAACCAGTCATAACCAATCCCAATAGCACGGGGGCGAGCCATGTTTTCATCATCGTCAACCTCGAATCATTATTATGTTTTTTAAATAAATACAGCCAGATAAAAGTCTGGCTGTATCATTTTAGGTCAATTTAGGACTTACTTGTTTGATTACCACCAAGCTTCCGCTTGTACACCGAATTGGAAAGTATCGTCTGAACGACCACCATCGAATGTATTTGAATTATCGGCTTTATCTGCTGTTAAGTAAGAAGCGTATAGACGAATTTCAGGACGCGCCCAGAAACTTGAGCCAGCAGACCATGCTTGAGCAACCGTCAGCTTACCAAATTTGTCTTTATCACCATCATTGTCATCAATCGCATAACCGGCTTCAAAGATTGTTTTATGGTTTTCATCCCATTTATAGACTGGGCGAACAACCACAGACATCGCTTTCCACTTGTCCTGACCATCCCACATCTCTTCGCCAACTCCGTAAACCAGTTGGTGGCCAACTTCCCAACTGTCACCTAGACCAACAACACCCATGTTGATCAGTCGATAACCAGATGCACCATCTTTCGCTTCTGCACCATACCAGCTACCATCACCGTAGAATGCAAATGACTTCGAGTAACCTTCAGTACCATATTGGAAGACGGTTTTGTTGAAGCCTGAACTTAGACCTTGAGTCAATTCAGCCGTGAACAACACACCATCTTTTGCATCTTTAACCGCTTGTGACGCATTTTCTGTTGGATTAACTAGAGCATAATCTAAACCTAATTCAAGAGAGGCGTTTGACCATAAAGGAATACCGGCATAACGCACATCTAAGGTGTTGACGTTAACTGCACCATCATTGCCAGTATCTGGCGTATCACCGCTGCCCATACCGCGATTAAAATTATCATTACGATCATTGCGGACCCATGCTAACGACAGTTTACCAGGACCGACTTCGATATTTTCGATACCGGCACCCGCACCGGAAATATTCCAATAGTAGAAATCTGAGATATGGATATCATGCCGTTGATAAAAGCGTTTACCTGCCCATAGCGTGGCTTCTGGCGCGAAATTTAAAACACCTTTAGCTTGAACATTGAATTGACGTAAAGCAAATTGAACGTCATCAACACATTCTACAGTTTTTATTACGTTACCCTTATCATCGGTTTTCTCGAAATGACCACAGTTTGCAGCAGTGCCTTCCCAGTCATTTGAGCCGTTAGATGTCATCGCAAACATCGAATCAACGTAAAATGTTTTACCGTTATTATTGTAAACTTCTTTGCCGAGTTGCACTTCTCCATAAATATCGCCTTCGTTACCTAGACGACCAACTTTATTTTTTTCAAATGTAACTTGTTGACCACCATCCGCGCTGACACCAACACCAGCACGCATATAACCGTGAAAATCAACAGCAAACACAGATCCAGTTGCGAGCGTGGCAGCCACTGCGGCAGCAATTACACTTACTTTTTTCATAATTAACTCCATTTAGGGTTTTTATTTTGGATTCTTCTCTCTCTTTTCTCTTATGCTGCCTAAAGGCAGAAAATAGACAGCGTAAAAGAGAGGTAAGATGGGAACAAGTCCCCAGTTGTTTCAACTATGATGAGCTTACGTGGGGAGGGTAAAAGCGACTTCCTCCACCCCAATTTTATTTAGGGGGGAGGAGAAAGGATGAGAAAAATGACCGCATGCCGTTTTTAAAGCTTAGATCACGTTATTTGGGGGGAGGAGGTTAGCCACTTTCGAAATAACCCAATACAAAACGTATTGGCGATCACTTTTTAGCGTTATATCACCCCACTCCATGAAATAAAATTACAGATAAATATTTGTGACCACGCGCTTGACCTGAGGCGGACAAAGCCTTTTACTTAAAACAATAGTGCGCAAATACAACGATTAAAAATGAAAAAACATCTGTCAACGCCGTATCCGTTAGGGGCAACCCTCGATAGCGAGGGTTGCAACTTCGCCATTTATACCCCGGCCAATAAAGATATTTTATTGGCACTGTTTTATGCGGATGGCAGTTATGAAACCCATCAACTTGAGCATCGATATGCCGGTATTAAACACACTTATATCGCAGGCATTCGCCCTGGCCAGAAGTACGGTTATTTAATCCAAGACGATGATCAATTGCATTACATCGCCGACCCTTATGCGCGCGCTTTAGACGGGATATTGGATTATGAGCCACCATTTGACAGCCACAAAAGTTTTGACCTACCGAAATGTGTGGTGACCAAGCCACAGTTTGATTGGCAAAATGTCGCCAAGCCACGCATTGCCCGTAATGAGATGGTGCTGTTTGAAACCCATGTGAAAGGGATAACGCAACTCAATCCGGATATTGATCGCATGCAGCGGGGTAAATATTTAGGTTTAGTCAGCCAACCGATGCTGGATTTTTATCGTCAGCAACATATCAATACGCTGCAACTGCTACCGATTGCCGCTTGTATGCACGAGCCTCACCTGCTCGAAAGTAACAAAGTCAATTACTGGGGCTATAACCCTTATCTGTTTATGGCTCCCGATCCACGTTATGCCAATCAAGATGCAGTAACCGAATTAAAAACGACCATCCGTGAATTACATCGCCACGGTATTCAGGTGATTTTGGATGTAGTGTACAACCACACCGCCGAAGGTGGTGCTAATGGGCCAGTTTTTAACCTTAAAGCGCTCGATCCCAACTACTATCTACATCATGGTGATAACTACGCCAATTACACCGGGTGCGGTAACACGGTCGATCTCGCCAATCAAGCCGCGCTCAACTTAGTGATGGATAGCTTGCGCTGTTGGGTAACCGAATATCAGGTTGATGGTTTTCGGTTTGATTTAGCCGCCACGCTAGGTCGCCGAGGTGATGAATTCAGTAAAGAAGCAGCCTTTTTCAAAGCCCTAGCGCAAGATCCAGTACTGCGCGAAGTCAAACTGATTGCCGAGCCTTGGGATATTGGCCCCAATGGTTATCAAGTGGGTAATTTCCCCTTTGGTTGGAATGAAACCAATGACAAGCTGCGCGATATTATGCGTAGCTTCTGGCGCGGTGATCAGGGCTTTTTAAAGGAGTTTGCCACTCGGCTAATGGGCTCTCGAGATCTCTATAGTGCTTCAAATTGGCCTTATAAACTGACGGTAAATTACATCACTTATCATGATGGTTTCACTTTGCAGGATTTAGTGTCGTATAAATACAAACATAACGAACAGAATGGCGAACAGAACCGCGATGGCCATGGAGATAACCGTTCGGATAATTATGGTTTTGAAGGGGAAACCGACAATCTCACCATTCGTGCCATTCGTGAGCGGCAAAAGCGTAACTTGATGGCCAGCTTACTGTTTGCGTTTGGCATTCCACACATTCTGATGGCGGATGTGCTTTCTCATACTCAACAAGGTAATAATAACGCCTATTGTCAGGACAACGATATCTGTTGGTTAAACTGGGAAAACAACGAAACCAAACAAGACTTTCGTGAATGGCTAGCCAATATGGTGGCGGCAAGACAAACCTACATGGTGCCTTTTATTCGTGCATTCAGTGGCGATAGCCGTAACAGCAATCGAATTGCCTGGCTGCGGGTCGATGGCAAAGCCATGGAAATGGACGATTGGAATCAACTCTCCTCGGTCGCGCTGCACATTGGTATTGGTAGTGATGGACCGGAAATGCTGTATTTAATTAATCAGACCAATGCGCCCGCGCGTTTTATGTTACCAAAAGATCGCCAGCAGCCGTGGCAATTGATTTGCGATACCAATATGCGTCATACCTCACATGGCCATGTTGAAGGCGAAATTTTACAACTTCCAGTATCAATGTCGATTTTGTACTGTCAACCTAAGCTAAAATCGGTGTAACGATAAGATAAAGACCATTCTACTTGTAACCAACCTTGCCTTGTCTCTTACCGCTCATGCTTATTGAACATTGTTTAATAAGTTATGAGCAATATATGATTGCATTCTTCATATCATGAATCTTTTCCATCTACACAACAAAAAAACATGATAGACATCATGCAATTATGCCTATTTAATCTAATAACTGCCGCATAGCGCACATTTATATCCTCACTTTCCAAAAGGAATTCCTCTGTATGTCTTGGTTCCAAAATTTAGCGATCGGAAAAAAAATTGCGATCTCATTTGGTGTAATTGCTCTGATCAATCTCGCTTTTAGTGGCTACCTTTACCACTCACTACACAATACAATTAAAAGCAATGAGCTCCATCTGACGGATAGTACCTTACCTTCGATGATGTTAGTGAACACCATCAAATACAACATGTCATCGGTGCGTAGAGCACAAATCACGCTGCTTTCATCGATTGACCAAGCTGAAATTGCAGAAGAAATGCGTTGGATGAATGATCACTACCAACAAATTGAGCAAGATCTCAATCACTATGAGCGCCGTATCGGGAGCAATCAAGAAAGCAATTTATTTATGCCAGTCAAAAATCTGTGGCGAGAATATCTTACGCAACTAGGATCGTTTAACGATGACATTTTACAAAACGAGATGAGTAAAGCGCAGCAAGATCTACAACGCTCATACACCACTTTTAAAAAATTAGAAGTTGCGATTGACGATCTGCTCAAGCTTAATCTTACTTATGTGGAAGAGAATCGCGATGAGTTAACTGCCCTGATTGATAACATCAGTCAATTTTCCGTAGCCAGCATTGTCGTGCTACTGAGTCTGATGAGTGTGCTGACTTGGTTATTAACCAACCTGATCTGCCGACCTTTACGAGCCGTGGTGCAGCAAGCCCATGCCATAGCGGAAGGCAATTTAGCTTACCAACTCAATCGTGGTACGATTGGAGATGACGAACTAGGTGAGCTAGCCGACGCGTGCCACCAAATGCAAGACAATCTACGCTTGATGGTAGAAGAGATCATAACCGGCGCAATCCAATTAGCGCACGCTGTTGATGAAGTGAGTGCCGTATCCGAACAAACCTCGCAAGGCATGCAGATCCAGCAAGAAGAAGTCATGCAAATTGCCACCGCAATGGCAGAGATGAAATCCACCGTTGCTGAAGTGGCACGCAATACCGAACTAGCTTCAGATGCTTCCCGTGACAGCCATCAACACGCCAATCTTGGCTCACAGCAAATGCATGCCGTCAATCATGCGATTCAGCAAGTGAATCAAGAGATCAATCACACAGAACAACGCGTATTAGAACTCGAAAGCCAAGCCCAACAAATCAATATGGTGGTGGATGTGATCAGCAATATTGCCGATCAAACCAACCTACTGGCACTCAATGCTGCAATTGAAGCCGCACGAGCCGGTGAACAAGGTCGTGGATTTGCGGTCGTCGCTGATGAAGTTCGTGCACTGGCAGGTAAAACCCAACAATCCACCGGTGATATTGTTAATATTATCCGAAGCTTGCAAAGTTGTGCAGAGAAAGCTCGTCAAGCAACCGCGAATAGCAGCCAATTAATCAATAACTGTGTCGAGCAAAGTGAGCATACCCAACAAGCGATTGAGCTGATCCGTCAGCAAAGTAGCCAAATTGCTGATATGACAATCCAAATCGCTAGCGCTTGTGGCGAGCAAGATTCGGTCAGCGAAGAATTAAGCCGCAATATTGAACGGATTAACGACTCGGCCAAACAAGTCGCACAAGGTTCAGCCAATGCCGCACAATCTTGTGTTGAACTAAACCAGTTGGCTAGCCAACTGCAAAATACCGTACAGCGCTTCCGCTTATCATAATGTGAATCAAGCATTGAGAATAACATTCGATAATGTCGACTTTCTCAATCAAGTAAAATAAACCAGAGTGGCGATTCATAATGAGTCGCCCTATTTTCTATTTTAAGCGCCGATGATATTAGCTTGACGACCGTTAGAAATTGGCTCATCACTTGAACCATGAGCAAGCTCTGTCTACAATGGCGCACTTTTCTCGCTTCAGGTCACATACAATGAACGACACCACAGCCAAACCAGCGTTACCCGATCGCCTAGCCGGCAACTCACGTAGCCCATTTTTCATTAAAGAGTGTTTTGAGCACCAAATCGGCATTCGCTTTAACGGCCAAGAACGTCACGATGTTGAAGAGTACTGCATCAGTGAAGGCTGGATTAAAATTCCATCGCCAAAAGCCAAAGATCGCTACGGTAACCCAATGCTGATCCAACTTAAAGGTACAGTAGAAGCTTACTACGTGTAACTGTTTACTGAGTAAGCATTCACTCGCAGGCTAAGTCAGTACCATAGTCACGATCCGATACCAACCAGCCGTTTAACGCTATTTAAAGCCGTCAAACGGCTTTTTTGATCATGCCGGATTAGGTAGTCAGCACCGCTTAAATTGATCCCATCACTGCACGGTTTCCAGCCTCACTCACCACGCTGATTAACGCTTAACTTTGCTTTGAAACTGTTTCGCACTGTGCTTATTTTGCGTGCGACGATTGGCTTGTTTATCACGCGGCGCACGTTTGCTCTCTCCGGTTGCAGGCTGATCGGTCACTGGGAAACCCTCTAAATCCTGCACCACTAAATCGCGTTGGGTCAAACGACGAATCGCATTGAGCGCATCCATTTCACCATGACACACTAACGAGAGCGCCATACCTTGCTGACCCGCTCTGGCGGTACGACCAATCCGGTGGACATAGGTTTCGGCGTGCATCGGTAACTCAAAGTTGATCACGACCGGAAGCTGCTCAATATCAATGCCGCGCGCCAGTAAATCCGTGGCAATTAATACTTGAGTTTGACCGTGTTTAAACTCCGTCAAGGCCATTTCACGTTGCGCTTGGCTTTTATCGCCATGCAGCGCACTCGTCACCAAACCCGCTTTATTGAGTTTTTTACTCAAATTATCCGCATTGTCTTTGGCACCAATAAACACCAACACTTGTGGCCATGCGTGCTGTTTTAACAGCGCAATCAAGGCTTGGGTTTTGCTGCCTTTATTCACCAAATACAAGCTTTCTTGTATTGCCGGTTGATCTCTATTCTGGGGACGTGCCGCCACCAGAGTCGAGGTATCCATCAGTTGCTGCGCCTTCAGTTTCAGCGCTTCGGCAAAAGTCGCTGAACACATGACCGTTTGGCGCACACTGGCGGTTTGGCTTGCCAACGCTTGCACTTGTGGCCAAAAGCCCATATCAAGCAGACGATCCGCTTCGTCTAACACCAGTGTGGTTACGCGCTGCAAACTCAATCCACTTTGGGTTAAATCGAGCAAACGTCCACTGGTGGCAACCAGAATATTCGGGATCGCCGTCAGCGCATTCTGTTGCTCGGTTTTATCTGCCCCACCACACAAACATAAGGTGTGCAGCCCCAATCGCTCACCAATCTGGGTAAAGACTTGGCTAACTTGCGTGGCTAATTCACGGGTGGGCACCAACACCAAAGCTTGCTGATCAGGGCTGATTTTCAAACGTTCCAAGATAGGAAGAGCGTAAGCCAACGTTTTGCCACTGCCAGTATTGGCCTGGGCCAGCACATCTTTACCGGTTAGCATCGCTGGGATCACCAAGCTTTGAATGGTGGTGGGTTGAGTGATCTCTTGAGGCAGCGCCTTGATCAGATCAGCGCTTAATGCGAGGGAAGCAAATGACATGGATAACCTACTATGAATGATAGCCAGCGAACAAAACCAAAGGGGCGCGACTTTACCATGATAAGCCCAATCAACGCCAACTGGCATTGATATAAAAGCCAGCCCACGAATACCTGCTTGCAACTTCAAGTCGCTAAGGGATAACGCTATACTGCTGGCGTTTGCACAAAAAAATCACCGACTGGCGGACGCCACAATGCGTGCTCTCCCTAGCGACCGCCCACTTCACCGCAAGGATTTTCTGATGTTTAAGTTATTTGAAGGTTTCACCGAGCCCTTCCCGACAGGTGAGCCACAACGTCCGCCAAATACATTGTGGGCATTTTGTCGCCATTATACCCGAGGTTTTGAAAAGCCTTTATTGGTGATGGCGCTGCTCAGTACCTCGATCGCGATTATTGAAGTCTCCCTGTTCGGTTTTATGGGACAACTGGTTGACTGGCTTTCGACTAGCCAACCAGACACCTTTTTAGCCGAAAATCAAACCACGTTAATTGGATTAGGTTTGCTGGTGCTGGTCGGTATGCCGCTGTTGATCGCGCTCTATTCGCTGCTGATCCATCAATCCCTGCTCGGTAACTATCCGATGTCGATCCGCTGGTTAGCGCACCGTTATCTGCTCAAACAGAGTGTGGCATTTTATCAAGATGAGTTTGCCGGACGCATCTCGACTAAAGTAATGCAAACCGCGCTGGCCGTGCGGGAAACCGTGATGAAAAGCCTTGATGTATTTGTGTATGTGCTGGTCTACTTCACCGCGATTGTAGTGATTTTGGCACAAGCCGATTGGCGTTTAATGCTGCCGATGCTGCTGTGGCTGACCATCTACATCACAGTGCAATTGTACTATGTGCCAAAACTGAAACGAGTCGCCTCTGAGCAGGCCGATGCGCGCTCACTGATGAGTGGACGGATTGTCGATAGTTACACCAATATCATGACGGTTAAGCTCTTTTCCCATAGCCAACGGGAAACCCAATACGCCGAGCAAGGTATGCAAGATTTTCTCGGCACCGTCCATCGCCAAATGCGTTTGGTGACCAGCTTTAATATTTGGGTCGAAATGGCTAACTATCTGCTGGTGTTTAGTATTGCTGGGCTGTCGATTTACTTATGGACCACTAGCGCGATCAGCATCGGGGCGATTGCGGTTGCGGTGAGTTTATCACTGCGCATCAACGGTATGTCGAAGTGGATCATGTGGGAAGTGAGTGCGCTATTTGAAAATATCGGCACCGTGGTGGATGGCATGACCATGCTCAGCAAGCCGATCGCCGTGACCGACCAACCCGACGCCAAACCCTTGCAGGTTAAACAAGGCGCGATCACGTTCGATGACGTCAGTTTTCACTACGGCGAAAACAAAGGGGTGATCAACCATCTTAATCTCGCGATTAAACCGGGAGAAAAAGTCGGCTTAGTCGGCCGCTCCGGTGCGGGAAAATCAACCTTGGTTAATTTGTTGCTGCGTTTTCACGATGTCGAAAGTGGCACTATTTTGATTGATGGACAACCGATTGATCAGGTCACCCAAGAGTCGCTGCGCAGCAAAATTGGGCTGGTTACCCAAGATACTTCACTGCTGCACCGTTCGATCCGCGACAATATTTTGTATGGTAATCCCAACGCCACCGAGCAGCAGCTACTCAATGCCACTGCGCAAGCCCACGCGCATGAGTTTATTCTCGGTTTAACCGATCCACACGGCAACATCGGCTACGATGCGCAAGTTGGCGAACGCGGAGTCAAATTGTCGGGCGGACAACGGCAACGCGTGGCAATTTCGCGCGTGTTACTAAAAGATGCCCCCTTGCTCATCCTCGATGAAGCGACCTCGGCACTCGATTCAGAAGTCGAAGCGGCGATCCAAGAGAGTCTTAATGAGCTAATGCAAGGTAAAACCGTGATTGCCATTGCGCACCGTCTTTCCACCATCGCGGCAATGGATCGCCTGATCGTGCTTGATAAAGGCCAGATTGTAGAGCAAGGCTCACACCATGAATTGATTGCGCAAAACGGTATTTATGCTCATCTGTGGGCGCATCAAACGGGTGGCTTCATTGGTGATGATGAAATAGATGGCGACGAAATGGGTGACGATAAAGAAGCCGAGCCACTCATCGCGATCGACTGATCCCAATCTTGCCCAATCAATTGCGCCACAAGTCATGACTTGAGCTTTGCGATTGGGCCAGTTTTGCTTAAAATTCCGCTACTTTCGATAAATTAACCTCAACGCAATGCGCCTATAGCGATACGCGGCGGTTACCTGACCAAGAGAACACCATGAACAAAAGTTTGATCACCAATATTATTGCGCTGGCGGTAATGGGCGCAGGCCACTGGCTAGCTAACAGTTATCTATTTTATGCCGGCCTCTTTGCCTTCTCCGGCGCGATTACCAACTGGCTGGCCATCCATATGCTGTTTGAAAAAGTGCCTGGGCTGTACGGCTCTGGGGTGATCCCTGCCCGGTTTGAAGAGTTCAAACTGGCGATTAAGCAATTGATGATGGAGCAGTTTTTTACTGATACCAATATCGATCGCTTTTTGAATCAGGAGATGAATGGCGCAATCAGTCTCGATTTACAACCGGTGATCGCCAAAGTCGATTTCAACCCCACCTTTGATTCACTGATCGAAGTGATTGGCCAATCCTCATTTGGTGGCATGTTGGCGATGTTTGGTGGAGCGCAAATGCTAGAACCACTCAAACAGCCGTTTGTTGAAAAAATGCAGCAAGCGATGCTTGAGATCAGCCAAAGTGAGGCGGTACGTGAGGCGTTAAAAGATCAGGTGCAGTCACCGAGTATGCTTGATGAAATCAAAACCAATATCGAAGCGATTATTGATCAGCGTTTAAATGAGCTGACTCCGCAACTGGTCAAACAAATCGTGCAAAATATGATTAAACAGCACCTTGGCTGGTTGGTGATTTGGGGTGGAGTATTTGGTGGCCTGATCGGCCTTATCTCGGCGGTTGTGGTGTAAACCGTAGCCGCTACCAGCCAACTTACAATCAGTCAATTCGCAATAGGCAGCTCTCATCATCGAGCTGCCGACAAGCCAAGTCTCACTGATATCCCCCCCTCATCGGGCGAGGGTTTATGGCAAAATGGCTAATTCACTCTTGTCACAGGCACTGGCTTTTCACTCATTCCGCCGCTTAGAATTTACCACGACGCCAGCAGGCCACTGAGCATCCACACTGCCAATAGCAAAAACACGCCGCCCATCACTTTGTGTTGATAAGTGCGAAAACGCTGATTATCGAGCAGTGAGCGCCCACATACCCCAACTAGGCCAACCAACAGTAAGTTAAACAACAAGCCGCACAGATTGAGCATCAGCCCAAGCGCTAGCATTTGCTGTGCAGAGCTGGCAGCAATATTTGGCGACACAAACTGCGGCAAAAACAGCACAAAAAACAGCAATGCTTTCGGATTGAGTAAGTTGCTGACTAACGCACGCTGATAAAAGGTTTTCGCCACCCCATGCGCAGCGGCTAAATCAGGGGCTTGCTGCGCCTCAGCGCGCAAGCAATCCCACGCCATTTTCAGCAAATAGCCGCCACCCAATAAGTTTAATAACTTGAGCGCCCACGGATTCATGGCAATCAATGCTGCCACCCCTAAAGCGGCTAATCCGGTTAAAATCATCCCTGATGTGGCATTGCCTAAGCTGGCAAATAGCCCAACTCGGCGTCCGTAACTGATGCTTGAGCTAGCAATCAGTAACATATCGGGGCCAGGGATCAGCAAAAGCGCCAGTACCGCAGTGAGATAGACAGGTAATACAGCAACATCAATCATGTTCAAAATCTTGTGGAAACAGCAAAGCGGCGGATTTTATCGAACAGATAGGCTGATTTCTAGTGATAAAATCATCCAATCCGTTTGCTTTGTAGCGAAAAATCGCCAACTCAGTTAGTCAGCGATCCACTCCACTTCCAACAATGTGCGTTCAGCACACTTAAGCCGCCCAACAAAACGATCGCCGGCCCGTACCACGCCCACCCCTTGCGGGGTACCGGTCATCACCACATCCCCATCATCTAAGGTCAAATAACTTTTCAATTGCTGGAGTATCTCAGATGGAGAATAGAGCATCTGCTGTACATGGCCTTTTTGTACCCGTACGCAATTGATCAACAGCTCTAAGTTCAGCTCGCTGATCTCCAATCCTGCCAGTGGTATAAAGCGGCTCAACACCGCGGCACCATCAAACGCTTTAGCTCGCTCCCACGGCAGCCGTTGCTGTTTGAGGTAAGTTTGCAGCTCTCGCTTCGTTAAATCTAACCCGATCCCCACCCCAACATACTGCCCTTGTTCGACCACAAAACAGATCTCCGCTTCATAGTGCAAAGGCTCTTGATGAAAGGAGTGCAGCTGAGTGGTCACCGCCGATGAGGGTTTATGAAACAGCACCATATGCTCAGGTAGGCGATTATCCAGTTCCTGGATATGCTCAACATAATTACGCCCGACACACAGTACTTTACCTACCGCTAAGCGCCGATCGGCAAATTGAATATGACTCATCTCTCTTCCTTGACCAGACACAAAGCGGCGATTCTAAACCAGTGCCCAAAAAAGTACCCCGAATTGCATCACACAATGATCGAAAATGCGCTATTCATTCGATTAATCAAGGCTATAGATGATTTTTTCACACAGCGATTTTAAGCTGAGCAATTCATCGCTGCTGAGATCAAATTTACACTGCATCTCGCTCGGAATCCTGCGTGCCTGTTGCTGTAAAGCCAAACCCTCTGGGGTGAGAAATAGCTCACGCACTCGCTCATCATGACGACCACGTCGCCGCTCAACCATACCTTTGGCCGCCAGCCGTTTTAGCAATGGTGTCAACGTGCCGGAATCCAAATGCAGCTTGGCACCCAGATCTTTGACATTAATCCCATTTTGTTGCCACAGCACCAGCAAGACCAGATATTGTGAATAGGTAAGATCCAGCTCATCCAGCAGTGGCCGATAGGCACGGATCACCGCATTCGCCGCACTATAAAGCGCAAAACAGAGCTGATTCTCTAACAGTAATGGATCCACGGCTGCAGTTTGGCAGCCAGAAGTCGATGCTGACATACTCTCTCCTTAAAAATAAACGCCTTAAAAATAAATTGCGCACAATATACTTGCAAACCACAAAAGACTCGAGATAGTATTGCCAGCAATTAGGTTGTACACAATTAATATTAAGCAAACATCAACAACCCTATTGAACAATTGAGGAGATGGACTATGACAACCCTTTATCAAACTTCCGCGACCGCTTATGCAGGACGTAATGGTATGGTAAGCACCGATGATAAACTGCTCGAACTCAATCTCAGCTACCCAAAACAGATGGGCGGCAACGGCACAGCAACCAACCCTGAGCAATTATTTGCCGCCGGTTATGCGGCCTGTTTTTCTAACGCCGTGTTACACGTTGCACGGGAAAATAAAGTGAGCTTAAAACAAGCGCCAGTAACCGCAACCGTCGGTATCGGCCCCAATGGCCAAGGCGGCTTTGCCTTGAGTGTTGCACTCGCGGTACAGATCGCGGTTGAAGATCAACAAGCCAAACAGTTGGTGACACTCGCACATCAAGTATGCCCCTACTCAAATGCAGTGCGTGGCAATATTGATGTACAAATCAGCGTGAATGGAATGGCGTTATAACCGATTGCAACACGACTGGATAAACTGATCAGCACGGCGAAATAGCAACGGACTCCTCCCTCCAAGCTGTAGTAACGGAAGGAATCCGTCATATTTTGCCGTGCTAGCTTATCGCCACTCCTGATTTTTTGTCATCATTGTGTCATCAAAGCTCAACCAAAACGTCATGGAATAGCAACGCGTTTTTCATTTTTAGTCAGTACCTTAGCCACATCACAAGTCGAGCAGTAAAGCTCAATTAATATAAATAGGGTACAAAAAATGAAAAAAACAGCAATTGCAGTAGCGATTCTTTCAGCAGTGGTATCTGGTTCTAGTTTGGCAGCGACTGTCTACAGCAAAGATGGCACTGAACTTAAGGTTGGTGGCCGCGTTGAATTCCGTGGTGATTTTATCGGCGACGAGAAAGGCAAAGAAATTGATGGTACGATGGCTGATAAGACGCGTGCTCGACTCAATCTAGCAGGCACAACCGACATTGGTGAAAACCTTCAAGCATTTGCTTTCTATGAAGCAGAACAATCAACTGGCGCATCAACATTTACTAATCGCTATATGTATGGTGGTGTTAAATCAAATTTTGGCGCTTTCTCTGTTGGTAAACAAAACTCAGCGGCGGTAGTCATTTCAGACTTTACCGATATCACCAACTTCTCCGGTGTACAGCAAGTTATTGATGCAGCTAAAGATAAACGTGATAGTACTTTTGCTTACCGTGGCGATTTTGATGCACTAAAACTGCAAGCGACTTACACTGCATCATCAGATGAAAGCAAAGATCTTATGGGTATCAGTGCAGTATACGCACTACCAATGGGCTTGAATCTTGGTGTGGCTTACTCTACTGGTGAAAACGGTAAAGATGAAGGTGACCAATCTCAAATCCTCGCAGGTTTGGGTTACAAAGCTGACAATTTGTATCTTGCGGCAACTTATTCAACCGGTGATTACGACGACAAAGCAAAAAAAGAATTTACTGCTTATGAGTTAGTTGCTCAGTATAACATCACCAAACCATTATCTTTAGCGGTTCTGTATACCTTTAAGGAAAATGATACTAACGGTGCTACAACTGATGTAACTGATGGCATCGAACTGATGGCAAACTATCGTTTCAACAGCAACTTCCGTACCTATGTTTCGTATTATCTAAACCAACTAGATGAAGTAAAAACTGACGGTAAAACAACCGCAGGGGAAGATACTCTTCGTCTAGGTCTACGTTACGATTTCTAAGCCTAGAGCTAACCAACTAGTTATTGTCCAAATTTGGCCAAGCGAATGCTTGGCCTTTTTGCGTTATACCCTTCCTACTTGAAGCTGCAGCGGTGTTGGCGACGTTCGTTCACCCCAATCACATAGTTTGCCTATGCTCATGGGGACTCACTCACTTGCCGCCTACCTGCAACTCCAAGTTGTTTGGGTATATAAGCCACTTTGCACAATCCATCGCTTACTGCCGCCCATCGCTTGCGACTAGTCAGTGCAGCCATAAAAATATCGAGCGTATCAACAACAGCGCCCCGCGATTGGTGCGGGGCGCTGAATGATTAGCTGAATACCGAATTAACGGCTGAGTTTGCGGCGGATACGTTGCAGCAAAGAGCGTTTTTTCGCTTTAGGTTTCACAAACTGATCTTGATCCATCGTTTGCTTGACCATCATTTGGCCTAGGTAAGCCAAACCGAATTCATTGTTCATCATTATGCCTCTTGTTGGTTGAGTGACATTTTTCGATCAATATAACAGCGAAAAATAGAAAAACAAGAGCCATATCACATTATTTTGTAGTTTTATTACGACTTTTTATTACAGACTAGTCCGTTTGGGTTGCTGGTAGGTTTTACCAGCGGCTTGGTAAACTTGCTTAGCTTTGATATCAAATCCGCTCTCAAAGAACCAAGCGACAAATTTCACCACATCATCCCCTTCATTCATAATGTGCTCGACGTACTCTTGCTCAACACCTTGCTCATCAATTTCAGTGGTGACATGGTAAATGCGTTGTTCACCCTCCACTTCCGCGACAGCAAACTGGCCAGACAATGACTGCGCCACTTCAGCAATGGTCTGATCTTCACTATTTTTTAGCAGCTCTAGAGCCTGTGGCAAACTCGCTTGCTGACATAAAAGTTTGACTAAGGCTTCAAATTGACTGTGTTGCATGTGCTTCCCCGTAGAAATGTGCTGGCTGATGATAATCGGCCGCGATTATACACCTAAACCACTGAGCGTTGCAGGTCAACGCTCTCGATTATCCCACGGCTAATTAATCTCAGCAGCGGATCGATATTTTGAAAATTCAGATAGGCATTTTAAAAATAAAGTGGCAGTAGATAACAAAAAAATAACCAAGCCCAGATAGGGGCTTGGTTATAGGGTAGGATTATACAACATAGCTATAGTGCAGGTCGTTTAGCTAACGCGCCGCAAGCAGGCTATCTTGATTGGCGAGCAATTGATCCAGTTCTCTACGTTTGGCGATAAACTGCGCCATCTCTTTCTTCGGCACTGAACTGGCCATGGGGACATTGGCTTTCATCGCATTAACTGGGCGACCGCGTACAATTAACTCATAATGTAGATGTGGCCCAGTGACTCGTCCAGTGTTGCCTGACAAACCGATCCGCTGACCACGTGAAACTTTCTGGCCTTTCTTGACCAAAATTTTGCTCAAGTGTAAATAGCGGGTCATATAAGTGCCGCCATGCTGCACCACCACATAGTTACCCGCATAAGGATGGTTGCGTGTCATCACGACCACACCGTCACCAGAAGAGTATACATTGGTGCCAATCGGCATCGCAAAATCGGTACCGTTGTGCGGAGCAACCCGTTTGGTTACCGGATGGCGGCGCTTAGGATCAAAGTTTGAAGAAATTCGCCATTTACTATCAACAGGGTAACGCTGAAAAGCGCGCTGTAAACTGTCACCATTTTTATCGTAATATTGACCATCTTGATGCAAATACGCCGTGATTTCGTTGCCTCGGTTAAAAATCTTAATCGCTTGGATCTCAGAATTACCGGTCAGTTTGTCACCCACCATCTGGCGAGATAATACCACTTCAAAGCGATCGCCACGGCGCAGATCACGTCCGAGATTGATCTTGTCTTTCAGTAGGGTCACAATCTGCTCGACATCTGCGGCGCCTAATCCAGCACGATTAGCAGACAGCGAAAAACTACCATTCACTTCACCGATCAACGGCTCTACTTTCCAAGTACCTGGAATTTTACGATCTTCAAATTCGTAGCTACCGTCAGCTAAACGGGTGTACACCGCGCGATCAACTAGACTAAATTCCAACTCCATTTTCGATAAGGTATTGCCACTGCCTTTCCAAAAACGCAGCACGTTACCTGGTCTTATCGTATCCAGAGCAAGATAGTCGAGATCAGTCTCCATAATTTTCATCAACTCGGAATAAGCAAAGCCAAGCTGACTAAAAATCATACTTAAATTATCACCGGGTTTGACTGCGTATTCATAATCCGGATGAGCAACCTTAACCACTGCAGTAACAGGCTCGGTAACGGGAAACGCAACGCTGGGCGATTCAGGGAGTGACAAAGCAATCGTCTGCTGACGCGTGGGGCTATTGAGCGAAGAGGATAACGCAGCCACAGCCAAAAGCGGCAAACCTAGCAATGTCGCTTTCTTGCCCATGGAAAGCTCAGAAAGCCGCAAAACAATAGATTTATGTATCACTAATGTACCTGTGGAAAAAAACAAAATTCCGCTAAGGGTAAGGGTTTCAGGTCAATTTGTCACCTGTGCTTTGGTCAATTAGGCGCAAAAAAGGCACGCTTGTGCCTTTCAAAAAGACCATATTTTGTGTGGTGGCAATAAGTTAGTTATTGGTGAATTTTTTCGGTTCCAGCTAGAAATACTTTCATTCACCGTAACCACTAATAACCGATTTAATGCGCATTAGACTAAGCGTAAGTGGTAAACACGCCGTTTTCTTGCCCAAAACCATTAGCCACATAGTTTTCAACTTCAGGATCGTTGATCCACTGCTGATTATCGAGCAGATAGCGAAACTCAAATTGGCTATTTTTCGGTAAGCGCGCTTTAAATTTAAATGTGCTCGATTTGACGGCTTTTTTCATCGGCACGGGTTGCCAATCTAAAAAATCGGCTACGATTGCCACTTCACAGATCGCCTGTGGTGCAGCATATTCAAACGTAACTTCCACTTCGTCCTTAGTTTTTAAAAACTTCTTGTTAATCATCTCAAACTCCCTCTATGAACAAAAAACCACCAACTGAAGCATAATAGGTAATTTATTCTCCATACTCAACTGTCCTCTTATGCCAAGTGGTCAGCACAGCCTTACTCAGTCGCAGTTATTTTTCCGCATGAAATTCTGATTATTGAGGATGCTACGGCTTAATCCAGTGATCATATGATGAGCAGCTCAATTTAATTGAATGAAATCCAACATTAAATTATCACTTGCTCCATCTATATTTGCGTTTTAACTCTGCAAAAATAGCCCCTTTACAGCCTATAGAATGAGCGTAAAATCCTCGCCATTTTCATTTCCCTATTTTTATTAAGGTGATCAAATATGTTTGCCATCTATGAATCCTATCAAGCCGGCCAATTACAGCCCAAGCGGTGGCTCAACAATATTATTGCAGGATTAATAGTCGGGGTAGTGGCACTCCCATTAGCCATGGCATTTGCGATCGCTTCAGGGGTAAAACCAGAGCAAGGTATTTATACTGCGATTATCGCTGGGATTATTGTTTCGCTGTTCGGTGGCTCACGGGTACAAATCGCCGGCCCCACTGGTGCGTTTATTGTCATTCTGGCCGCAATTGTCGCTGAGCATGGCGTGAGCGGATTACAAATTGCCACCATTATGGCCGGAATTATTTTAGTCATTTTGGGATTAGCACGGTTAGGCAGCATCATTCGTTATATTCCAGCCCCAGTGATTGTCGGCTTCACTTCTGGTATTGGAGTGATTATTTGGGTTGGCCAATGGCGAGATTTCTTTGGACTTCCGCAAATTGAGGGTGAGCACTTTCATCAAAAGCTGCTGGCAATCTTTCACGCCTTACCCCAGTTTCATCTCACCACCACATTATTAGCGCTATTATCACTGGCACTGGTGATTTTTGGTCCTAAGATCCCCAAACTGGCTAAAGTACCAGGCCCACTGCTGGCTTTAATCATAGTGACATTACTGCAATATATTATCGGGTTTGAGGGAGTGCGCACCATTGGCTCGGCTTTTGGAGGTATTCCACAAGGTTTACCACAATTTGCGCTCCCCGATCTCAGCCTGAGCCAAATGATCCCCTTGATTGGCCCCGCCTTTGCGATTGCGATGCTTGGAGCGATTGAATCGTTACTCTCTGCGGTGGTCGCCGATGGTATGGCCGGAACCAAACACAATTCAAACCAAGAGCTAGTTGGCCAAGGCATTGCCAATATTGTCGCGCCCTTATTCGGCGGTATTGCGGCTACCGGCGCGATTGCGCGGACCGCAACCAATATCCGTAACGGTGGAACCAGCCCAATCGCAGGGATAATGCATGCGCTGACCTTAGTCATTATCCTGTTGGTGTTAGCACCTTTAGCGGTCAATATTCCACTGGCCACCTTAAGTGCCATTTTATTTGTCGTGGCTTGGAATATGAGTGAAGCTCACCATTTTGTGCAACTGGCGAAACGAGCTCCGCGGGCCGATGTGGCGATTTTGCTGTTAACTTTCGGTTTAACCGTGTTTGCCGATTTGGTGGTGGCGGTCAATATCGGGGTGATCATCGCCATGCTGCATTTTGTCAAACGCATGGCAGCCAGCGTTGAAGTTAAAGCCAGCAGCTCGCAAGAGATGAGTTACGAACTGGCCGAGCAAGGTAAAACCACCCTGCCGCGTGAATTAGCCGTTTACGCGTTAGAAGGACCATTTTTCTTTGCCGCAGCCGAAACCTTTGAGCGGGTGATGAGCAGTATTCAAGAGACGCCGCACATTCTGATCTTGCGCTTAAAATGGGTACCCTTTATGGATATTACTGGTATTCAAATGCTCGAAGAGATCATCCAAAGCTTCCATAAGCGCGGAATTAAGGTACTGATTTCAGGCACAAATCACCGCGTAGCGCATAAGTTAACCAAAGCGGGGATCATCACGTTAGTCGGTGAACACAATGTCTACCCCGAATTTGCCCGCGCACTGAGCGCGGCAATCAGCGAAATTGATACCCAAGCGGCAGCCACCCAGCAAACTGTCAATTAAGCCCGCTTGATGCAAGCTAAGTTGATCACTGCCCGTTGATAACCGATCGGCAGCGAACCAAAGATCACCAAGCCCTCTAAACTCGGAGGGCTTTTTAATTGTCAGGATTGGAAAAACCATCGTAATGCCAGTGGTGATCTTCACCAGTCAGTAACACCTTCACCATCAAGATTAACCATTAATAGACAAAACTCTGTTCAAGATAAAAACATCTGCCATTTAATTTGAATGCATACCCAAAATAAATGAATAGTATTGCGAAGGTAGTCGAAAATAGATATTCTTGCCGCCACTGATTAAATACGGACATTCAGTGAATGTTTATGCCAGGGTGTGGCAACTTTCAACAGCACAGTGCGTCGTGATGACGCAGCATTGATAGAGACAACACATGCAAGATAATGCGCAAACCTTAAAGCCACCAGTTAATCCAAATTCTGCCCATCTGTGGGTATTCCTGATCCCTTCGCTGATCGGGCTTTTTTTGTTTATGGCCCCCATTCGTTATGATGGTTCGTTAACCATTCCGGTTGCGGTATTAGCGAAGTCGATGCAAGCGCTATTAGATGATTCTTTGGTGACCATCGTCACCACTATCATTGCCTTTATGGCGATCGCTTCTGTGCTCAGTAAGTTGTTTCAACCACGCTGGATTATGCAACGCCCATTCTTAAACAGTTTGTTTAACCCATCTTGGCTTTGGTTAGCGGTGCGGGTAATCGGTGGCGCAGCGGTGATCATGACCTTCTTCCAAATCGGTCCACAAGCGATTTGGGAAGAAAATACTGGCGGTTTAGTGCTAGAAGGTTTGCTGCCAACTCTATTTTCGGTGTTTATTTTTGCAGGGCTACTGCTGCCTTTGCTGCTCAACTTCGGCTTATTGGAACTACTCGGTAGCCTACTGAGCAAAGTGATGCGTCCTATCTTTAACCTCCCAGGTCGTAGCGCGATTGACTGTATGGCTTCTTGGCTGGGTGACGGTAGTGTCGGGATTCTACTCACCAGCAAGCAGTATGAGGGTAAGTTTTATACCCAGCGTGAAGCTGCCGTCGTCGGCACAACTTTTTCGGCGGTTTCCATCACATTCAGTTTAGTGGTGATTGCACAAGTTGAGCTGGAGCATCTGTTTTTACCCTTTTATGGTGCGGTGTGTTTAGCTGGTTTTGTGGCGGCAATCGTGATCCCTCGCCTCCCGCCTTTGGCATGGAAAAAAGATGTTTATATCGATGGCACTCAGCCACATCCTGATGCAGGCGCCATCCCTACTGGCCATAGTGCGTTTTCTTGGGGCTTAGAGCTGGCACTGGCCAAAGCAGCTAAAGTACGCTCAGTGAAAGTGGTGCTGGCGGAAGGCGTGCGTAATGCAGTAGATATGGTGTTTGGCGTACTACCTGTCGTGATGGGGCTTGGTACGATTGCACTGGTGATTGCAGAATACACTTCACTATTTTCAATTCTTGGTCAACCGTTTATCCCATTTTTAGAGCTGCTCGGCATCCCAGAAGCCGCCGCCGCGTCAAAAACCATTGTGGTTGGTTTCGCCGATATGTTTATCCCTGCGATTTTAGCCGCCTCAATCGATAATGAGATGACCCGTTTTGTGATTGCGGCAATGTCGGTCACTCAGCTTATCTACATGTCGGAAGTGGGGGCATTGCTGCTTGGCAGCCGTATTCCAGTCAATATTTTCGAACTGTTTGTGATTTTCATTTTGCGTACCTTGATCACTTTACCTGTGATTGCCGCCGTCGCTCATCTGCTGTTCTAGTCGCTAGATCACTCTTTAATCCGCGCCATTACGATGGCGCTTTTTTTATGCCAAGATTGAGAGGGTCGCTCACTTAACCGGCCAATAAACTCAGCGAGTGAGGTTTTGTTGGTAGTAGTCAGCGCAAATGGCTCATCGCGAGCTTGGTTTATGGTTGGGATGAAAAGCGGCCATAAAAAAGCCCCTCATTGAGGGGCAAAATTTACCATCGCTTATAGTTATAATTCACCAGTATTGATTAGCCAAAGTCACCGTTAACGTAACCACGCGTGCGATCATCACGTGGATTACTGAAGATAACTTGGGTTTCATCGTGTTCAACCAACTCACCCATTAAGAAGAAAGCGGTGCGATCTGAGATACGGCGCGCTTGCTGCATTGAGTGGGTCACGATCACGATGGTGTAGTTCTTTTTCAGATCTTCCATCAACTCTTCAATTTTATGGGTCGCGATCGGATCGAGTGCCGAAGTCGGCTCATCCATCAAAATCACATCCGGCTCCATCGCAATGGTACGCGCAATACATAAACGCTGTTGCTGACCACCAGAGAGACCAAAGGCGTGAGATTTCAGGCGATCTTTCACTTCATCCCACAACGCCGCGCTACGCAGTGAACGCTCAACCACTTGATCAAGATATTTTTTATCTTTGATGCCTTGCGCACGCAGGCCATACGCCACGTTTTCATAAATACTCATCGGGAATGGGTTCGGCTTTTGGAATACCATACCAACGCGAATGCGCAAATCAGAGACATCGATATTGCCATACACATCTTGGCCATCCATGGTCAGTTTGCCGGTAATTTTCACCCCTTCAATCAAGTCATTCATGCGGTTCAAGCAGCGCAGTAAGGTTGATTTACCACAGCCCGAAGGGCCAATCAGCGCCGTCACTTGACGAGTTGGGATCGGCAGGTTGATCGACTTCAGCGCTTGGTTTTCACCGTAGAACAGATCAAGGTTTTCAATATTAAATTTGGTCGTTTTCATTGGATTATCTCTAAATTCTGTCAATGGCTTAGTAAGTCGCAGTATTGAATCGTTTGGCAATTAACTTGGTGATCATGTTGATCAGCAGTACCACCACAATCAGTACAGTGGCGGTGCCATAAGCTTGATTCCACTCTTCGATAGTAAACAGCTCGGTGGTCAACTTGTATAAGTGCACGGTTAAGGTACGTCCCGAATCAAGCAGAGAGTTCGGAATACGTGCCACCATACCTGCAGTCAAAAACACCGGAGCCGATTCACCAATCACACGGCCAATACTCAAAATAACAGAAGTTAAAATCCCCGGCATTGCACTGGGCAAAATCAGCCGACGGATAGTGTAAATTTTTGAAGCACCGACACCATAAGAACCTTCACGATAGGTCTGTGGCACCGACATCAACGCTTCTTCGGTGGTACGGATGATCACCGGTAAAATCAGGATACTCAGGGTTAACGCACCAGAGAGTATCGAGAAACCTAGCCCCAAAATTGCGACGAAGAAGGTCATACCAAACAGACCAAAAATGATCGATGGAATACCCGCTAGCGATTCGGTACAAAAACGAATGATTTTGACTAAACGACTGCCGACTTTGGCGTATTCAGTCAGATAAATCGCGGTCATGATACCGATAGGTGCCGCCACCGCAATTGAGGCAACCACCATGTAGAGCGTCGCCACGATCATCGGGAAAATGCCGTGTTCATCGCCAGTATGGGTGTAGTTATCGGTAATGAATTTCCAGTTAACGTGTTGCAAACCGTTAGACAAAATGTACCAGATGATCCAGAACAGGAAACCGACCGTCAATGCCGCTGAAATCCAGATGAACGCACGCAGCACATTATCTTTAAACTCACGCGCCTGTTTTAGTTTTACACGATCCATGCCCATTACCTCGCTTTCTCACGGTTCAAGTACAACAATGCCGCGTTCAACATCATGATGAACACCAGTAGCACTACGCCAGTCGCGTACAGCGCATTAGCATGAATACCGCTTGCGTAGGACATTTCAATCGCAATATTGGCGGTTAAGGTGCGTGCTGCATCCAGCAAACCTTCCGGCATGGCAGGGGCGTTACCCATCACCATGATGATCGCCATCGTTTCACCTAACGCACGGCCGATGCCTAAGATCACGCCAGTCATGATCCCAGAGCGAGCTGCAGGAACTAGGAGTTTAAAGATGGTGTAAATGCTCGATGCACCGAGTGCTAATGAGCCTTCTTTGTAGGCGCGAGGAACCGCACGAATCGAGGTTTCCGATACCGTGATCACCGTCGGTAGAATCATCACGCCAAGCACGATAATCCCCGCCAAAATGGTGTTACCGGCTGGAACCTGAAACACATTTTGGATCAGCGGTACAATAATTACTAAACCGAAGAAGCCGTAAACCACCGAAGGAATGCCCGCAAGCAGTTCAACTGCTGGGCGGATCACGTCCGCCACCCGTTTCGGAGCAACTTCAGCAATAAAAATGGCGGTCAGTACCCCAACTGGCACCCCAACAATCACCGCACCAAAGGTTGATACGACAGAAGCGACAATCATAGTCGCGACACCGTACAGTGCAGGAGGGAGCCAATCTTGGCCAAGCACAATGCCTGACACGCCAGCTTCTTGGAACGCTGGGATACTTTCACGAACAATGAAGTACGCGATGATGGCAAGAGAAACAATGCCGATCACGGCACTGGTCAGAAACAAACCGTGAAAGATACGTTCTTTCCAGTCAACACGTCGCTGCTCACGCAGACCACGTATAGAGGTATTATCCATAAGCTTGTCACTATTGGTTGCGATGGTCATAAATCACCTATCGAACGGATGTCGTTCAAAACAAAGTACCCGACCCAAATCGGGTCGGGCAAAGAGGGTAAAACGTATTACTTAGCGGTGATGTAACCTTTTGCGGCTACAATCTGTTGTGCTTCATCTGACAGCATCCAATCTAGGAATTTCTGAGCTGCAGCAGATGGCTTACCTTGCATGTAAAGCACTAGGAATGGGCGAGAAACTTGGTAAGTGCCGTTTTTCACGTTATCAACGCTTGCTTCAACACCGTTTACCGCTAGCGCGTGCACTGAGCTATCAACGGTACCCAAAGAGATGTAACCGATAGCGTAAGGGTTTGAAGCGACCATAGTTTTCAGTGCGCCGTTACCGTTTGCTACTTGTGCACGTTGTGAAATCGCTGAAACTTCTTTATCTGCCACTTTCTTTTTCAGTGCCATGATGTCTTCGAATGCACCACGAGTACCAGAAGCGGTATCACGAGTGATTGCAACGATAGGCTTGTCTTCGCCACCCACTTGTTTCCAGTTAGTCACTTCGCCTTTATAGATTTGAGAAACTTGCTCAGAGGTTAAACCTTTCACTGCATTGCTTGGGTGAACCACCACCGCGATACCATCCAGAGCAATCGCTTCTTCAATCAGCGCTGGCTCTTTTTCTGAATCTTTCAGATTACGTGATGACATACCAAAATGAGCACTGCCATTTTTAGCAGCTTTGATGCCCGCTGAAGAGCCTGGGCCTTGAACTTCAATGAATACTTCAGGATTGTTTTTTGCGTACGTTTCAGAAAATACTTCCATCAGCGGAGTAACACTGCTCGAGCCCACTGCTGAAATTGTCTCTTTCGCCATAACTGGATTTACTGCAAGTGCGCCCATAAGAGCGATAGCACCGATTACTGTCTTTTTCATCACAAATTTCCTATAAGTGGCTGGGTTGCCGTTGCGTTTCAGTTGAACGAGGCTCACTTTAGGCGGTAAATATGACAATTATGTTTCAGTTAATTGAACCCTGTATGACACCTCAGCTTCTGTCGTCAGCTTTTGTCGTCAATAACGTCATCCAACATCAGTCAGTTCGCGCCGTTAGGATCGCCGATCATCAAAATTATCGTATTACCACCCACGCTTGATACATGAGATGTTATCCATGCTAAGACCATAATAGACGATACCCCTTACATTCGTCATGTAAGGGGTATCATCAAATATCGATCCTTGGCGCTGCACTCGTCGCGCTAGAGTGCCGACAGCGATGCCGATAATCTTGGCCAATCAGCGCTAACCTCCGACTCGGCCAAACCTCTAACTTTATTCCACGGCATCTTCTTGATCAGTTTCTGGCTGGGCTGCCACTTTCTTTTTCGGAATAAACACCGCATCGCCCACCGCAACATTGCGGTAAAAACTTTTATCACGCGCGGCGGGTTTGCTGGCTTTAGTCGGCGCTTTGATTTTGGTGACACGCTGCTTAGGTGTTGCTTTTGGCGTAGTTTGGCGCGGTTTTAAACCTTTAAACTTACCGGCTAAACCTTCGAGTACTTCAAACTGCAGCTCTTGTTGTAAAAAAGCTTCGACTCGTTTGAAACTATCCCAATCTTTCGGCCCCACTAGTGACATCGCATCACCTTTATTACCCGCGCGGCCGGTACGACCAATCCGGTGCACATACTCTTCAGTATGCTTTGGCATATCAAAGTTGATCACATGGGTTACCGATGGAATATCAAGACCACGCGAAGCCACATCGGTCGTCACTAGGATCTTAAACACCGTACGTTCAAATTGGCTCATGATGGTATTACGCTGAGCCTGATTAAGGTTACCACTCAGTGCCACTGCTTTCAGGTTATGCTGGTTGAGCTTTTCGGTCAGGCGATCGGTATCAACACGAGTTGCCGTGAAGATGATCACTTGGCGATAGTCAGCATCCGCCAAAATACGATCTAATAGAGCTTCTTTGTGATCAAGATGATCGCATAGGTAAAAATGCTGGGTAATGTCTTTATGTTCGGCACTGCCAACTCCAATCGCAATCCGCTTCGGTTCATTAAGCAGCTCCATCGCCATATCATTCACATCAGCGTGATCTAAAGTGGCAGAGAACATCAAAGTTTGACGGCGGCGGTGCTTGGCTGCATGATGAATACGACGCAGCTCTTTAGCAAAGCCTAAATCAAGCATACGATCCGCTTCATCCAACACCAAGGTTTCCAACCCTTCGAGGAACAGCGAACGGTGATCAAGGTGATCGGCAAGACGCCCCGGTGTCGCGACAATAAAGCGCGGACCACGCGCTAACGCTTTGACTTGATCGTTAAAATTTTCACCACCAGTGATCAACGTCGCGGTATAGCTTAAACCACCGAGCATTGAACGTAGCTCACCATACACTTGTTTAGCCAACTCACGGGTCGGCACCAAAATGATCCCACGTGGATCTTTGGCAGAAAACGCTTTGGTCTTTAAAGATTTGTGTAACATCGGCAACACGAAGGCTAAGGTTTTGCCTGAACCGGTCTTAGATGAAGCCAACAAATCTCGTCCGGCAATGATTAACGGAATCGCCTGCTGTTGGATCTCTGTCGCTTGTTTGAAATTGTAATGCGCTAAATTTTTCAGTAAGCGATTGTCTAAGCCTAAATCTTTGAATTGCAAAGTATTCTCCATCTTTGGTTATATTTTAAAGTGTCAACGAGATCACGAAAAAGTCCGCTATCATAGCGCAAATCGTCTATTTATAGATAGTCAAGCCAGCAAATAATCCGTCAACCCATCAGTTTGCTGAATAAAAAAAACACAATCATCCATTCAGGATTGAGCACCAAGCCAATTTGTTGATTCTTTGTCAAATTATTGGAAAAATTTTACTTTTCAAGACTAGTTTTATACCAAATAGCGACTACAATCTGATTGTCCTTATTGAAATTTCTCACAAGTATAGGACGTAACTGTAACTGATACCGAATTACTAAGTTTAAAAGTTTAAGGAGTTCTCTATGAACAAGATGTTAATCGCAGCAGCAGCGTCTTCTGTACTTCTATTAGCCGGTTGCGCCTCTGGTCCTGATGAAGCTAGCACTGCAAAAATGAATGAAATCAGCACTCAGGTCAGCGAACTGAACTCACAAGTTGCGGCACTGTCATCAAAAGTGGATCAAGCAACCAACGCAGCGAAATCAGCACAAGAAGAAGCCGCACGCGCTAATGAACGTATCGACAACATTGCTCAGTCTTATACTAAATAAGCATTGAGTGATCACTCGAATGAACAAGAGCCAGCGATTGCTGGCTCTTTCTTTTTTTGATCACACTTTGAACATCGGATTACTGCGCTAACAAATCCCACTGTGCTGGGGCGATTTCAACTGGCACGCCATTTTGAGCTAAAACCGCGGCGCGAGCTTTCGCATCAGAAATTTGGTGCTCAGCTAACCACCAACTGAGCTCTTGCGGTATGACTAATTCAGTTTTTACGCCATTACTGCGGGTCAGAGGTTCATGTACTTCAATAAATACGCTGCGATCTGGCTCTAACGCCACTTTTATCGGTTCATTAATGATGCGTACTTTCTCGCCCCGTTCAACTTGCTGAAATAGCCATTCAATATCTTTCGGTTCCATACGAATACAGCCAGCACTCACCCGCATGCCGATACCAAAATCTTTGTTGGTGCCATGGATCAAATAATCCCCGGGCCCATAAGCCAGACGCATCGCATATTCACCAAGCGGATTATCTGGCCCAGCCGGAACGACAGCCGGCAGATCAATACCTTTTGCGAGATATTCTTTACGAATGGAGGCGGGAGGAGTCCAAGTCGGGGCCTTGCGCTTACTACTAATTGAGGTTTGCATCACTGGAGTATCACGCCCAATCCGGCCAATCCCCACTGGGAAAATATACACTTTGCCCAGATCGGGGCGGAAATAGTAGAGACGTAATTCAGCCAGGTTGATCACTATGCCCTCATAAGCCACTTTTGGCAAAATAACCTGAGCTGGAATTGCTAATACAAACCCTTGTTGTGGCAAAAATGGGTCAACGCCACGATTGGCCGCCATCAAGGCTAAAAAACCGATCTCATATTGTTTCGCAATATCAGCTAAGATTTCACCTTTCTGGATCTCGTGGTACTGCGTATTGCCGACGATACTACTGCCTTCGACAGGCAGATCAAACACGGCAGCAGTGGCATGCCAACTGACCACCAATGTACAACTGATTGCCCAAAATTTGCGCCACATAATGCTGATCATCCCTTCGCTATTTTATAAAGATGTAAGGTTACTGCTCTTTCCTGTTGATGATCAACCAGTCGCGCTGGATATGACACGCTATTGACAGCCGAACACACCCACGGTTGATGAATATCTTTACCGGCTACGCTACGCAGCTCTGGTACCCAACGGCGAATAAAATCCCCATTGGGATCAAATTTTTCACTCTGACTCACCGGGTTAAAAATCCGAAAATACGGTTGTGCATCACAACCTGTAGAAGCGCTCCACTGCCAGCCACCATTGTTGGCTGCGTAATCACCATCAATTAAACGACTCATAAAATAACGCTCACCCCAACGCCAATCAATATGCAAATCTTTGGTTAAAAAACTGGCGACCAACATACGAAGTCGATTGTGCATCCACCCGGTTTGATTGAGTTGACGCATCGCTGCATCAATGATTGGGTAGCCTGTGCAGCCCTCACACCAGCGGCTAAACTTCTCATCCTCATTCCACCACTCAAGGCGAGCTGCCCATGGCTGAAAATCATCACTTTTCGAAAGATGAGGATCGATAGCCACCCAATGCTGATAAAACTCTCGCCAAATCAGCTCATTCAACCAAACTTGCCCACCTTCGCTTAACACGCCAATAGATGACTCAGCAAATAAGCTCGCCACACACTGACGTACCGATAATGCACCGTTCGCCAAATACGGTGAAAGCATACTGGTACCATCACGAGCTGGAAAATCACGCGATTGGTGATAATCCTGTACTCGCTCGCCGCAAAAAGTGTGTAACTGACGATGCAAGCTCAGACTATCAACCGGCCACGCCGAGCTGTCCACTCTTGGATAACCAAACGCTTGCTGTGGATGCCAAAGCCAAGCACTCAATTCACTCGGCAGTGACCATGCAGGTGCGGGGAGAGTTTTGCTGATGCGTGGCGGTTGCAATAGTGCGAGCCAACGACGCTTAAAAGGAGTGAACACCTTAAATAATTGCCCTTGTTGAGTCAGCACGCTACCGGGCGCGAATAAACATTTATCGTCTGATGCAGACCACAATATCCCGACCTTAGCCAAAGCTTGTGCGGTACGCTGATCACGTTGTTGCTCATCAAACTCATAATCTCGATTGGCAAATACGTGTGTCACATTGAGCGCGCTAGCTAACTGAGTGACCACATTGGCTGCCGCGTTAAAATCGTCCACTTGTTGGTACAACAGTGGCACATTCAGCGCAGTAAGCTCCTGCTGCAATACGGATAAACGCCGCCAGATAAAATCCGCTTGTATCGGTGCTAAATGGTGCTTCTGCCACTGCTCCGGAGTCGCTATATAGAGCGCCACGACTGGCTCACCAGTGGCGAGAGCGGCGTTAAGCGCGGTGTTATCCATACTGCGCAGATCACGACGAAACCAAACCAATTGCATACCAATACCTTAATGTTGTGCGATGAAATCGTGCAGTCTTTCATAAACCATAGCGCAGTTTTAATTCTGCAGGATAAGGATTGAGATAGCGTTGCTGGGCCAAATAGGCATCTGGATACAATACTAGGTAGTGTTTTAGCAACGTCAGTGGCGCGAGCAAAGGCAACTCACCGATGCGATAACTCTCAATCACTTGCGACAGTTCAGCTTTTTGCAGCGGGTTAAGCACACGCTTAAAGTAACCTTGCAGATGCATTAAAACGTTGGTGTTATTTTTGCGGCTGGCACGCTGAGTCAGCGCTTGCATTAAACCCAAACGATACTGTTGGATAAAAGTCTCAAGCGAATACTGTTTCACCTGCGCCACTAACTGTCCTAACATTTGGTACGATTGTGGATGATGGGCCATTAACATCAGTTTGTATCGAGAGTGAAAATCCACCACTTTTTTGGCACTTGCTGCCTCGCCTAAATGGGTATAAAAATCGTGCAAACAGTAGATGCGGGTAATAAAATTTTCGCACAATACCGGGTCATGTAAGCGGCCATCTTCCTCGACCGGTAGCCACGGCATTTTTTCAAGCAAAATTCGGGTATAAATTCCAACCCCTTCTTTTTCTGAGCCATTATTCTTATACACTTTCACCCGTTCCATACCACAACTGGGCGATTTAGCACACACGATATAGCCGCAAAGCTTGCTATCAGACAGTTCGGCAATTTTATGCTGCGCATAATTTTCCAGCGCCTCGGTGTGGTCGCGAACTCCATCTTTGGTTTCCACCAACCGGATGCGCTGGTTTTCTGAAATAAGCCGTAATGTTGGCCGCGGTACTGGCAACCCCATCCCCATTTCAGGGCACACAGATACAAATTCTGCATAACGTGCCAATTCATCGGTAATAAAACGGCTAATTTTATGCCCACCATCGAAACGGACTTTGGCACCAAGCAGACAAGCACTCACACCAATTTTGAGAGGGGGATTCGGCATTCTGATCTCCAGTACTGATTTATAGTGACAATATCTACAAATATAAGATCTATAGTAGGAAACAAACCGTTCACCTAAGTGACTCAAATAGCATAGTGTGAGGTAACACTAATTATTATCTAATCAGATGATAAATGTGTCCGATGTTTGGCCTAACTTCGTGTTTAATAGCGACTTGGCTCCTATAATGGCTTGCCATTATGAGCATCAAATCGCCTAAGGACGACGGTATTTTGGACAACCATCAATCTCTGCTTGAAATAGAAATTGAACAGCTCAGAGCAAACATTGAAGCTGAGCCAGAGAAGGTATTGGTTCAAGCTGAGCAGTGTTTGATTCGTGCTCGGCAGATCCATTTTACCACTGCCATCATCGAACTGTTGATCATCATCTCACGCTGCTTGTGGTGCAAGATGGACTACCGGGCAGGACTGAAATTCATCAAAGAAGCCTATCATAGCCAAGGTAACCTCGATATTGATCATTGTTTACCAGAAATTCTGCACATTCATGCGCTGCATTACTGGGGACAAGCTAAATACTATACTGCGCAGCAGTTCTGGATTAATGCCTTAGAACAATCAGCACTGATTGATGAGCCGGAAATTGAGATTGAGTGTCTGATTGGTCTAGGTAATATCTGGCGGATCACCAATGAGCATCAACTCGCCTGTACCACCCATCAACTGGCGATTAAAGTTGCTAATAATACCCGTATTGAGTGGCTTGAAGGCAAAGCGCGAATTTTATACGCATGGGATCTCTATCTCCTTAAACAATATGTCGAAATGTTGACTGTACTCGATGGTGCGGAAGAAGCGCTGCAAAATCACGGCAACGTAACTTGGCAAGCCGAAGTGTGGGATTTTAGAGGCTTGGCACTGCTTGGTTTAGAGCGCATTGACGATGCAGAGCAAGCCACACGCAAAGCACATGAACTCGCCGTTGCCAATAATCTGACTTGGATGCAAGCTCACTCGTTTATTAGCCGCGCACGTTTAGAACTGCTGCGTAAAAATTTTTCAGCCGCCACTGAATGGTTAAATAAGGCCGAAAAAGTTGCCAGCTCGTTTGATAACGGTGAACTGCTATCACAAATCTGTTATCAGCAATCGCGCGTGGCAGAAGAACATGGTGATGCTCAAGCCGCTTTGATTGCCTTTAAAAAATACCGCCGCTACACCGTAATGATGCTGCGTGAGCAAACAATCCGCGTCGGGATGGACAAAGCCCACTCATCAAAACGTCAGCTTGAACAACGCGCGCGTAAACTGATCAACCGCATACGTGGTCAACACGAATTCAACCCGGAAAAGCATCTCTCCAATGTAGTGTCCGAAACCTATTGGTGGGAGCAGTTGGTACTGTTCAAAACCGAGTTGAAAAAGTCCAATCATGCCGTGATAGTCATTCTGCATCCCAATCCAAACTATATCGATGTCTGTACCGAAGTCCTTCATTCGCTGTGTGCCCCACAAGATCTACTAGCTCGACTGAGCAGTGATCGCCTCGGCTTACTACTGGCAGAGAAAGGGGATGCCGCGATAGCGATATTTGAAGTGATGAGCAAGATGATTGAAATTTACCCATGGTACCGCAAAGGATTAGACGGCCCACTCCCGCAAATTACACTGCAAGATATTCTCTCCTTTCCATTTACATTGGAGCAGTTGATTGAGAGCCAAACACAGGAAAAAGGTGTATGGAACGCCTGCTGAATAAAATTAAACAAGCTGGACTGGATGCCACTACGGTAACAGGGGAAGAGGCGATTCATTTCTGGAACCATGTGCGCCAGCATGTCGCCACCTCATCCCAAGAGCGCGCACAGAGCTACATCATCAGTGCCGAATATCACCGTGAAATGAAACAGTGGCACACCAGTGTTGAAGAGCTACGCGCTGCACTTGCCTTACTGGAATTGCCCTCCGACCTTAAGTTGTTACTCTCGGTCAAACACAGTTTAAGTGAGCGACTGCTCGATCTCGGCGAATATGTGGCAGCACTGTCAGAATATGTGGCGATTTCAAATATTGCGGTTGAACACGGCATGATTGATGACTACGTACGTGCAGTGATCGGGATGGGTAATTTGTGTGACGCTTATGGTGATCACAATCGAGCCCTGCGCTATTACCAAAAAATTGACAGTATTGATCATGCGATCTCCAGTCGTGCGTTGCGTCTGCGCTACAAACTCTATTTACTGGCTTGCTATATCAACCTTGGCCGTTTTGCCATCGCCAATAATCTGATCAAAGAATGCGAAGAGTTGAGTATTTTAGTCAGCGATAAATTACTGACTGGGCAAATCATGCTTTATCAAGCCAAGCTGTATTTACAGCAAGGTAAAGTCAGCCAAGCCATGCTTACCCTAGCCAATGCACAATACTCGTCCTCATTAACGCCATCAGACTGGCTGATGTGTATGCTTCGTATCGAGTTAGCGCATTGCCTATCCAGAGTGGGCAAAGCACATCTTGCAATCTTACTGCTCAGCAATAGTGAAAAACGTTTAAAAAATATTCACTCACCTTTTCTTGAGATGCGCTTATACCAAGCATTCAGTGAAGTGCTTGAATTGGAAGGAACATACCAAACCGCGCTAGTTTATGAGAAAAAAGCCTTTCAGATTGAAAACCATCTGATGAAACAGATCCCGATCGGCGAGTTAGGTGCGATCCAATTGCGTCGTCTGTCACGCTTTGCGCTACAACTCAAACTGATCCTGTCTGAATTGGAAAACCGCGAGCTAAAAGAAACCACCGAGAACCAGAAAAATACTGTATTACAGTTGCAACAGGATGTGTTCAGTGACCCTCTCACTAAGCTGCATAACCGCCGTTGGCTAGATATGAAGCTCAAAGATCTGCTGCTGCATGAAACGCCGTTTGCTTTTTTAGTGGTGGATATTGACCATTTTAAATCGATCAACGATGAGCTCAGTCACTTGGTAGGCGACAAAGCGATCGTCAATGTATCCAGTGAACTGAGCCGCTATTTTAAGTTCCGCGGAGCCTCTTGTGTGCGGTTTGGTGGTGAAGAGTTTCTGGTGATTTTGGAAAACGTCACCCCTGAGGTCGCGCATAAACATGCCGAAATCTACCGCCAGAGTATTTTTAATTTTGCATGGCAAGACATTCTTGGCGAACGTGGCTTAACCGTCAGTATTGGTATTACTCTGCACCGTGAAGGGGAAAATACTCAGCGTACCTTCTATCGTGCAGATAAAGCCCTATATCGCGCCAAAGCCAACGGCCGCAATCAAGTTTGTGTTGAGTAAGTGGCGGTATTGTCCAAGCTAGTGATTATCACACTGGCTGTTATCACTCTGTGTCATCGCCGCGCCGATGCGCGGCGATTTTCCTTTGGCTAATTATCTTACATTAGCGATGTAGATACTGGGTCACCGATCGATCATTCCGTTGTGGCACGGTGGCGTAAATGCTGCCATTGCGGGTGACGCTCAAGATAATGCGCCACATAGCTGCACACCGGCACAATCGTTAAACCAGCACGCTCAATTTCGGGCAATACACTCTCCATCATCACCGAACCATAGCCTTTACCTTGCATTTCATCCGGCACTCGGGTTGAGGTAATGTACAACACGTTGGCTTGCTGATCTTGGTACTGATAGCTCACCACGGCCTGATAATCACCCTCTAATACCACTCGATAACAGTGATGATCCACATCATGGTACACAGTGTTTTTCATGCTGACTCCTTGGCCGTCAATAACATAATTTAAAGCGTTACCTCTGGCTTAAGCCAAAAATGAGATAAACCCTTGTAAAATAATTAAATTAACAATATCGATAAAAAAAGCCCCTACGATCGGCACCACCATAAAGGCTTGAGGTGAAGGGCCAAAACGTTTCACCACCGACCCCATATTCATCACCGCGGTTGGAGTTGCACCGAGGCCAAAACCACAATGGCCTGCTGAAATTACAGCGGCATCGTAGTTCGCACCCATCACTTTAAAGGTCACAAAATAGCAAAAAATCCCTAACACCACCGATTGAATGCTCAATATCACCAAAAATGGCAGCGCTAAATCAAAAATATTCCACAATTTAAGGCTCATTAGCGCCATAGCCAAAAACAGCGATAGAGAAACCGTACCTAAAATATCAACGGTTTCAGCATCCACTTTACGCAGCTTAGTCACTTGCAACAGATTGGTGATGAATACACCGATAAACAAAGCGTAGACAAAATCTGGGATCATCAACCAACGGATCTCAAAGGTTTTCACCCACGCCTCTAGATATTTCGCCCCTGTAACACATATCAACAAGATAAACAGAATTTCAATCACCTTTTTGGCGGTGACTTTATCTTCTTCATCATCGTTATAGGTCACCAACTCTGGGAAACGCGCGTGGGTTTGTGTCCCACGCCCATACTCAGATTCAATACCGTGTTTATCGACCAATTTTTGTGCCACAGGGCTACCGATAATGCCACCGATAATCAACCCAAAGGTTGCCGAGGCCATCGCGATTTCTAAGGTGTTGGTTAAACCATAATTTTCTGAAAACGTATTTGCCCAAGCCGCACCCGTACCGTGTCCACCGGATAAGGTTATCGAACCGGCAATCAAGCCCAACAAGGGATCTAATCCTAACCCAACCGCCAACGAAACCCCGATGCCGTTTTGGATCAAAATAAACAGTGATGCCACCGCCAGAAATAGGAACACTTTTGCCCCACCTTTGATCAATTGGGTGTAGTTGGCCGCCAGTCCCACAGTGCTAAAAAACATCAACATAAAGACATTTTGTAGTGGTAATGAGAACTCCATATCGATTCCATGGAAGTGCAAGGCAGTGATCACACAGGCAACCACTAAACCACCAACAATCGGCTCAGGAATATTAAACTTGGTTAAAATCGGCAATTTGCGATTAATAAAGTGACCTAAAAACAGGACGCTGATAGCAATCAGAAAAGACTCTAATGCTCCAATGGAAATGATTTGATTCATAGTACCTCTTTTATTTTCAAGCTCATCTCTCCTTGATAAGCGAGCGTCTTAACCAACTTGGCGACGCAAAAACACAACATCAATCCAGTGCGATAGTTATCCTCTAATAAACCGCCAAATGGCGATATAAAGCAATGATATTGAACCGACAAATTTCCATTGAATGCTAATTATCTATAAATTAATCAATGAAAATAGTGTGAGATAGTACTCAAAATAGCCAACAATAGCTAATCACAACTCTCAAGCAGATTTTTGATAAGCCCGTTTATTAAAAACAAGACAGCAGAAAAAGTGCAGCTGCAAGTAGCGCAAGAGCAGGTATAATGGCGCTCTTATCCAATCGGCAGGAAACACAATGAACTACTTGATCACCTATTTAAAGGGACTCGCCATGGGCGCAGCCGATGTTGTGCCGGGGGTTTCCGGTGGTACCATCGCCTTTATTACCGGAATTTACGATACGCTACTGGAAAGCATTCGACGCATTAACCCTTCTTTATTCTCGGTATGGAAACAACAAGGCTTGGCAGGTGTCATTCGTCACATCAATTTGTGGTTTCTGATTTCGCTATTTGCCGGCATTTTGACCAGTATAGCAACGTTAGCGAAGCTGATTTCTTGGTTATTAGCCACTCATCCGATCCCGATTTGGTCATTTTTCTTTGGGCTGATTGTGGTCTCCGTATGGCATATACTACGGCAAATCGAGCGTAAGACACTATCACGTGCCGTTTGGTTAATAGCGGGCGTTATTTTCGCCTATGGCATTACGGTACTGAAACCGTTAAACCTTGAACCCACTTATTTTAATGTGCTGATTTGTGGCGCAATTGCGATTTGTGCCATGATTTTGCCTGGTATTTCTGGCAGTTTTATTTTGCTGTTGATCGGTATGTATACTCCGATTCTCAATGCGGTTAAAACGTTCCAACTGGATATTCTGGCACTGTTTTTAACTGGATGTGTGAGCGGCCTACTCTGCTTTTCTCATCTGCTCACTTGGCTACTGCGCTATTACCGCGATATTACCTTAACCTTCCTCACTGGGCTGATGCTCGGCACCTTACCAATGATCTGGCCTTGGAAACAAACCCTCTCTTGGCAGATCAATTCACAAGGTCAACCAGTGCCGTTATTGCAACGTAATCTCTCTCCATTTGAGTTTGAAGCACTCACTGCTCAACCATCACAGTGGATGTTAGCCGTGATCCTGATGCTGGCCGCGATTGGATTAGTGTTAAGTTTAGAGAAATACGCCGAAAAATAGCCTTACTGATTCAGTCCTGAAAGCGGCAGCCGCTGGTTGCCGCAACCATTTGAGTTGACCACAAATGTCCCCCAAGCAATATTTGCTACGATTGAGTAAGTTTTGCCCATATTGGTGTAGTATTGACACAGCAAATATCGCCAGATAATGCTATACCCAAACAACTTGGAGTTGCAGGTAGGCGGCAAGTGAGTGAGTCCCCATGAGCATAGGCAAACTATGTGATTGGGGTGAACCAACGTCACCAACACCGCTGCAGCTTCAAGTAGGAAGGGGATAACCTCACCATTATTTACTCAAGCTTAGGATCATCTATGATGAAACTTCTCACCGGGATAGTACTGTTACTTGCACTCAGTGCTGGTTTTTTCGCCGACGATTTACGTGCTTGGTTATTTCCCGCTCAGCGCGATCTTAATCATTACTGTCTGCTCTCGCAGCAAAGCTGTGAACAAGCCGGAGTCAGTATGAGACTAGAACCAGCGCTCAACGCCCCTGCCACCACTTATCGGCTGACGGTCAACTGGCCAAATGCCGGCGCACAAAATTTAATCCTGACCTTACAAGGGTTGGAAATGGATATGGGTAGCGCCAAATTTTCATTATCCCCAATAGGTTCAGATAGTTACAGCGGTGAGATCATTTTACCCGCCTGCTCTTCAGGTGCAATGACCTGGCTTGGTGAACTGAGTAATGGCCAGCAAACGGTGTACCCGGCCATAAAAGTGGCACACTAATTACCACCCCACATGCCTGAAGCAGCTCAGTTGTGGGTGATAATAATGATCATTGAGGACAAGCCAAGCGAGCATTGCCCTTATGCATTTATGTGTTTGAGCTCGACTGGCCAGAGATGTTTTACCTGCATTTTTATCGAGGTTGAGCAATAAATTCATCACTCCCTCTCAAAATAGGCCTCTTATCACGCTAATCATCAATTATCGGTAGACACATTATATTGTGTGGTTAATATTGGGATCCTTCAGAATGAATAACTGAAGTTACAATAATTCAAATTTTTTGATAATTCACAGGGATAACTATGCAAAACAACTCATTTATCGCCCGTTTTGCGCGTGGAAATCTGGTATTGCAAATCTTAGCTGGCATCCTATTAGGTGCTGTTTTAGCTACTTTTTCACCGGAATACGCTCAAAAAGTAGGATTACTTGGCAATTTATTCGTGGGAGCGCTAAAAGCCGTTGCTCCAGTATTGGTGTTTATTTTGGTTGCATCCTCTATCGCTAACCAAAAGAAAAACCAACACACTTATATGCGTCCGATCGTTGTGCTCTACCTTTTTGGCACCTTTTCCGCAGCACTGACCGCCGTGATCTTAAGCTTCCTATTCCCAACCACTTTAGTGTTAACCACTGGGGTAGAAGGGGTAACCCCACCACAAGGCATTGCGGAAGTTCTTAATACCTTGCTATTTAAATTGGTGGATAACCCAATTAGCGCGCTGATGAATGCCAATTACATCGGCATTTTGGCTTGGGGTGTCGGATTAGGTTTGGCGCTGCACCGTGCATCTTCCACCACTAAAGCGGTCTTTGAAGATCTTAGCCACGGAATTTCACAAATTGTGCGCTTTATTATTCGACTGGCACCATTCGGTATTTTTGGCTTAGTCGCCTCCACATTTGCCACCACAGGTTTTGGCGCTTTAGCTGGCTATGTACAATTACTGGCGGTGTTACTGGGTGCGATGGCGTTTATTGCACTGGTCGTCAACCCAGTGATTGTGTACTACAAAATTCGCCGCAACCCTTTCCCATTGGTTTTACAATGTCTGCGTGAAAGTGGTATGACTGCATTTTTCACACGCTCCAGTGCAGCCAACATTCCAGTCAACATGGCACTGTGTGAAAAACTCAATTTGGATGAAGATACCTATTCAGTATCGATCCCTCTCGGTGCCACCATCAACATGGCAGGGGCCGCGATCACCATTACCGTTCTCACGCTTGCCGCAGTGCACACTTTAGGTATTGAAGTCGATCTGCTGACCGCTTTACTGCTTAGTGTGGTCGCCGCTGTTTCTGCTTGTGGCGCTTCCGGAGTGGCGGGTGGTTCACTACTGCTGATCCCACTGGCCTGTGGTTTGTTTGGTATTTCCAACGATATCGCGATGCAAGTGGTTGCGGTCGGCTTTATTATTGGTGTGCTGCAAGATTCTGCAGAAACGGCGCTTAACAGCTCTACTGATGTGATCTTTACTGCATCAGTGTGTCAAGCTGAGCAAAGTTAATCTTAAGCGTAAATAAGATAACCATGACAAAAATGGGCAGACATGCCCATTTTTTCTGGGTGTTATACCCGAGGTCTGTGCGGCAACCATGATGGCCAATCCAAGTGAGGCAATGCATAGTTGAGTGGCACCAGCAAATATAGCGCCCCCGCCAATAACCCTGCCCCAAATAAATCCAGCGGATAGTGCATGCCAAGCCATAGCCGACTATAGCCGATGCTGATGGTCCAACTCAGTAATACAGCTACATCGAGATAGCGTTTTTTCTCAGCTAACAGCTGACCAAAAAACAGTAAACACACCACCGCAAACAAGGTATGCCCAGAGGGAAAAGAGTAATCCAGTTCTTGCTGCCAATGTTTAACTCGCCATGGACTCACGTTTGATTCCATCGCCAGCAAAATGGCTTGTTGTTTAGGCTCAGACAGCAGATAGAAATGTTGCGGATTGGGTAATAACAGCGATTGTGTCATCACTTCAGTGTAAGGTCTTGGCTGTTCAGTCAGCGCTTTAATGCCGACTTTCAGCACCATAGCCAGTCCAAGTAACAGTATCAATTGTAGAGCTTTTTGTGACCATTGGTGGCGTGGTATCTGGCAACGCCATGTCACCCAAATCATCAGCAAAAGCAGAGAAATCAAAAAGCCTTGCTTACCCGCGGAATAAGTCAGATAGGTAATGGCTTGGCCAGTAGAGTCCTGCACTGGTTGGTAAAAATCAAATGGTTGTGACCATATACTCAGTGGAATTAATAGCACAATAAACATCAACATTAATGCTAAAGCATATCTGCGCTGCATAAAAAACACCGTCATCACTCTACTCCATCCCAGACTGGATGAGTATTCTAGTCACAGCTACATCCAACAATGCCAATATGATGTCAATTTATTAGGAAAATCCCTTTATGCCACGTGCACTAAATGCGGAGCTAAGTTGATCAACTCATCGACAATTTCTTTAGTCTGCTTGGAATAGATCAGTTTATCTTTTGCTCCGACTAACTGGATATAACGCACCTTGCCTGACAGGATAATTTGGCGCAGTAAGCGCAAAATTACCTGATTATCCAATACGTGATGCATATCAATCCCGTGCCCAGCAACCAATGAGGCTAAATCAATATTTACCATCAGTTGTTCACTGCGCTCAATGTAACTACTCAACTGGTCTTTTAACTGGGTACGGTTTAAAAAACCACACTCTTGATGGCTGATCCAATCACAGCCAAGATCTTCGGCATACTCTAGTGTTTGCGCACTGATTTGCTCACTATCGATGCCAATACAAAGCAGTTTACTGTGCGTAAACCGCGATAAAGCAAAGTGAAAGGCGCTACCTAATTGCAAATCCAAACTGGGTTTCAACTCAAATTGATGCCCGATATGCACGATGCCAATATTGCTATTATCTTGACTAAGTACCGCTAAACCCTGCAATACAATCTCATGGCAATTAGCTAATACCACAGGCACGGTACCAATAGCGATTGATTGGCTAAGCGCGGATTGAAAAGTATTGGCCTGCCCATCCACCAGCACATAATGGCTTGTCTCTGGGTATGTCGTGGTTGCCGATTGTTGCTGATACAACCAATCTGCGGCAACATCGAGGCTCTGCTGTGCTAATTCAAACGCGACCAATGACATTGGTTTGATCCGCTGGCTAACTGTCATAAAGCCAAACTTCGCCATCGAATGACTCACCGTACGATTTAAGTGGTGGCGTTTGAATAAGTTAAGCATGATCGATTACCTTTCTGGTGGCAACGCACGGGCGGCTTGCAATACATGTAAAATAATTCGTTGCTTGTTGCTTTCGACTCGATGGGCGGGCGCCATCACCGAAATTGCCCCAATCAACTTACTCCCTTTCATCACCGGAGCACTGATCCCCGAAACGCCGGGATCAATTTCCGAGGTGCTCACGGCATAACCATGATGACGTATCTTGGCAAACTCGTTTTGCCACTTGTCCAAACTTGGATCCTCGCCAAAATAGCGTAAGATCTTTTCACAACGTGCTGCAGGCATGTAGGCCAACATCACTTTAGAGGAGGCACCGCGAAGCAGGGGTTGACTTTGACCCTGGACGAAGCTGCATCGCAGTGCCTGCATACTCTCTTTTTGACTGACACACAATGCTCGATAACCGACCGGCACCATGTATGCCGCCATTTCCCCAGTCTGTTTTTGTAAACGACTTAGCACCGCATCGACCGAATCAAGGTTATGTTGACTGGTTTGATAGCTTCTCATCAGTAGCAGTGCTGCCGGACCAATGATCAAGGTTTTGTCGTGTGGACTCTCTTCAATTAAATTCCACTCTTTGAGCAATTTCAAATGTCGATAAAGGCTACTGAGGGGAACTTGCAGTTGTTCACTCAATCCTTTTGCTGATACTGGCTCTGGATTTACCGCAACTTGCATCAGCAATTGCAGTGATTTTTCATTAACTTGGTTAGCTGATGGTTTCATCTCTTTCATGGGTGTTTTTTAGCCTTTAATCGAGGGCATCTCAAATGCTTATTCTTATATATCGAGAAATAGACAAGAACTAAAGCATTACATTCCCACACTGTGAGAATTCAACTCAAATTGGATAAATTAATCGTCACCGGCTATCTCGCAACAACTTGAAATGGCAGTTAAATGATCAGTCAGTGTGAGCCAAAACTTGCCCGCCGTTTGAGATACTGCACAGTGAAATGAGGGAGTAAAATAGCAGAAAGCCGAGTGAATACTCGGCTGAGTGACCACCAGCAGTCTAAAAGCGGCGGGTGGTCATCAAATGCGGCTCAAACGAGAATTAAAGTGTAAAGCGGGAAATTTCCTTATTCAGCTCTTGTGCCATCGCATGCAACGATTGCGCCTGCTGTACAGATAACTGAGCTTCTTCGGCCAACTGATCACTCACTTCACGCACAGATTCAGTATTGATATTGATATCCGCCGTCACCAAAGATTGCTCTTCAGCCGCCGAGGCAATTTGCGTCGCCATATCACTGATGTGCTGAATTGCTTCACTGATCGCTTGTAAGCTAGTTCCCGTTTGGTTGACATCCGCAACACTGGTTTCCACCAAGTTATGGCTTTCCGTCATCGCCGAGACGGCGGTCGTCGTCACTTTTTGCAGACCTGAAATCTTGATTTGGATCTCTTCAGTGGAAGCATGCGTCCGCTGCGACAGCACTCGCACTTCATCGGCGACTACTGCAAAACCACGCCCCTGCTCACCGGCACGCGCCGCTTCAATCGCAGCATTAAGCGCCAGTAAATTGGTTTGCTCGGCAATCCCACGAATCGTCGACAAAATCGTCGATATTTCATTGGCATGTTCTTCTAGCTCACTAATGATCTGTACTGCAGCGGTAAGCTCTTGGGCTAACTGATCAATCGATTGTTTGCTTTGCTGCATCTGCATAAAGCCATCTTCACCTAAATGGACTGATTGAGTAGCGTTGCGCGCAGTATTTTCAGCATTATTGGCAATTTCGGCCGTCGCCGATGCCATCTCAGTGACGGCGGTCGCCACCATAGTGATTTGATCTTGTTGGGTACGGATCCGTTGACTGGTTTGCGTCGCCGATGCAGCTAAATGATCGGCACCTTGATTCAGGGTGATGGAAACTTCGCGCACATTTTTTACCATCTGGTGCAAGCTACCGATAAATTTATTAAATTTATCAGCCAGTAAACCCACCTCATCTTGGCTGTTTACCTCTAAGCGTCGAGTTAAATCACCATTTCCTTCGGCAATATCCGCTAATGCATTGGCGATATGGCCCAGATCATTCAGTTGACGCGCGACAAACCACGAGGTGAACAGTGCCATGATCAGCAAAACAGCAATCCCAATCCCAATTTGTACCATTAACACATCATTCAGTGGTTGCTCTAAAACTGACCGATCCATCACCATCACCAGTAACCAATCGGTATTCGCCACTGTCTGTGCCATTAAAAGATTATCACTGTCGTCAATGCTCAATGGCAGTAGCGTCCGTAACTGCGCAGCACGATTTAATTGCGCAAGAGTAAGCTCGGCAGAAATATCTTCGGTAGGTTTTAAAATCAACTCTGCGTTTGGATGTGCGACAATTTTGCCTTTCTGGTTGACCAAAATGGCATAACCGTCACCTGGCACCGCAATCGCTAATACATCTTGGATAAGTTTATCCAGTGCCAAATTGGAGGCAGCCACTCCGATCAACTGGCCATTGTGGCGCACAGGCTCAGCTAGAGTCACCACTAAAGTCTGCATGGTGACGCTGACATAAGGCTCGGTAGTAATTGGTTTACCCGCGGCTTTCGCCTCTTTATACCAGTCACGGATGCGAGGATCATAGCCTGCGGTATTCAGCGTAGGATCTTGGCGAAACATCTCGCCTTGTTCGTTACCGTAGTAACTCAGGCCAAACGATCCCGCTTGTAGGGTTTGTCTTAGATGTGGCACCAGATCTAACTGTGGATTACTTTCAATCTCTTCACGAAGCCCCTTTAAGGCTAATTGCTTCCCAGTAAACCAATCACCAATACCTTTAGCATGAGCGTGCAAGGTATTACGGCTTTCACTTTCAATCGCTCGCCAACTCTCTTGCTTAAATAACTGGTAACCGGCCACCACTAAAGCGACTGCCGTCACCGCTATCGCGACAACCACAGAGCAAACCATTTTTCTCTTTAGACTTAATCGCATCAGCAATACTCCACTCACATTCAATTACACCAATATGTGATCAAAGTATCTAAGCGTCAGGAAATTACTTTGCGAAAGTTCGCACAATCACAAGTATTGAGGAAGCAAATAACTAATCTGTGAGATATCGTCCATAATTCTAAATAGTTATGCTCAGCGTCGACAAATAATCGGAAGGTGTATAAAACAAAAAAACCAGCAACGTATTGGATTAGCTTGCAATTAAGCAGCAAACATCAGATCACTCTGTGGTGATCATCAATTGAGAGAGGAAAATCACTAAGTGTGATTTAAGAAATGCGGACACTAGTACTCGTTAATAAATCATGCGACTGAATACGCTCATTTTGCTGATTACACACTCGGCAAAAATACTGTTTTTCCATCTGGTAATAGTGCTGGCCATGGATCAGCATAGTGAGGAATTGTTGGAATCCTTGCCAACCGTCAGGCTGTTCTTGCACCCGCTTCATCAGTGCTTTATGCGCAGTTTGTTTGCCACAGCAACGACAATAAGCTTTTGGCATGACGGATCCCTCTTATTTACTGGTCACTATTGATAATTGACGCATTCTGCAGCGATAGGTTCCGCAAACATAATTTGTTATACAAATTTCGTGATCTGTATTAGAAAATTGTTCAATAAACACTAAATTATATTGAATAAGCCTCGTATTCACGAGGCTTATTCAACGATTTGATGAGAAAGTTATGCCAGTTCGCGTAACTGCTTTTTAAACTCAAGATGTTGTGCTTTGACTTGTGCTTCGGGCTGCTCGGTCAGCAAGCTCACCACCACAATCGCCAACGTCGCGAAGATGATCCCCGGCACAATTTCATACACATCAAACCAACCGCCAGTCAGTTGTTTCCATACTACTATGGTCACCCCTCCTACCACGATCCCCGCTAAAGCACCATGGCGATTCATCCGCTCCCAATACAAACTTAGGACTAAAGTCGGGCCAAATGCCGCACCAAATCCAGCCCAAGCGTATGACACCAAACTCAACACTGAACTGTCTGGGGTCATCGCCAGCAGTAATGCCAGTACAGAAATGATCACCACACCCACGCGGCCCACCCGTACAATCTGCTCGGAACTGGCATCGGTTTTCACTAATTGTTTGTAGAAATCTTCCGCCAACGCAGAGGATGACACCAACAGTTGTGAATCAGCGGTACTCATGATCGCAGCCAAAATCGCCGCCAACAAAATGCCCGCAATCACTGGATGAAACAGTGAATTGACCAACAACATGAAGACCTTTTCACCATCGTCCAACTGAATCGAACCTGATTGAGTGACAAAAATTAACCCAGTCAAACCAACCAAAATCGCACCGACCATTGAAACCCCAGTCCATACCACAGCAATGCGCCGCGCCGTCGTCAAATCTTGATTTGAGCGTGAAGCTTTAAAACGTGCCAATATGTGCGGCTGACCAAAATAGCCTAAGCCCCAAGCCACCAGCGATAGAATGGCAATCACAGACAACGGTTCACCTTGTGCATCATTCCACAGCGTCAACAGCTCGGGGTTAATTGCAGTTAAATCCTGATCAAGCTGCGTCAAGCTACCATTCATCGCGACCACGGGCACCACCATTAACGCGGCTGCCATCAGTAAGCCTTGCACTAAATCAGTCCAAGATACCGCTAAGAAACCGCCAAATAAGGTGTATGAAACCACACAAATGGTACCAATGATAACCGCGGTGGAATAATCGATACCGAATACGGTTTCAAACAGTTTTCCGCCGGCAACCAAACCTGAGCTGGTATAAAAAAGGAAGAATAACAGGATAAAAAATGCCGAAATGGTTTGGATCAGTTTCGATTTATCGTTGAAACGACGCGACAAAAACTCAGGCAATGTCAACGCATCGGTCGTAATACTGTAAGTTCTTAAGCGTTTGGCATTAATTAACCAGTTAGCCCATGTGCCAACCAGTAAGCCACCCGCCAACCAGAATGCTTCAATCCCCGCAGCATAAGCGTAACCAGGTAAACCGAGCAGTAACCAACCACTCATATCGGATGCACCGGCAGAAAGTGCCGCAGGCCACGGGCCTAATGAACGACCACCGAGAAAGTAGTCGGTTGAGTTTTTCGTTCGCTGATAAGCGTAAACCCCAATCGTCAACATCAAAATGAGATAGACGATAAAGGTGGTTGTAATAGCAAAGCTATTTTCCATGGTGTGTTGTCCTCGTTAAAAGCTGGCGGCAAATGCGATTTGCTACGGAAACATGATCAAGCTTGGTATCCAAAACCGGCCGGATTGAAATTTAATGCTCATTCAACCCGATTCCTGACTTTACGCTCGGTTTGAGCTTGATCATGCTTTCGACATCACCGCCAATACTCGGGGCGGTTCAGTAAGGTTTGCTGCAATTATTAGCGGTGTATTTTGAGTGTCAGAAGAGGATTTGTCAAAAAGTCCTGACAATTTGTCAAAAAAGCCGAATTGAAACCAAAAATAAACAAATTATCAACAATCGGATTACAGCTTTTATTCGTGAATACGCAGCAAAACCGGAGGGTAAATATGTAAAAATGACACTCTCAACAAGCTATACCCAAACAACTTGGAGTTGCAGGTAGGCGGCAAGTGGGTGAGTCCCCATGAACATAAGCAAACTATATGATTGGGGTGAACGAACGTAGCCAACACCGCTGCAGCTTCAAGTAGGAAGAGGATAAATCAGCATAGGTCATACGAGACAGGATTGAGGCGAGTTTTGCTGACACTCCACTTAAGAGACCGCGGACCAACGCCGTTTATATTGTGAAGGGGAAATACCATGCAATTTTGCAAAAGTGTGGGTAAATGCGCTCTGATTCGAAAAACCAGTCAGTTCAGCAATCTGGCCTAAATTCAGTCGCCCTTGTTCAATCAGCTGTTTGGCCATATCGACACGTTTATTGAGTACATATTGATGTGGCGTGACCCCCATCTGCTCTTTAAACAGTACATGAAACTGACTCTCACTTAAAAAAACGCAACCAGCTAATTGCGCGACCGAAATACGCTGCGCCAAATGCTGTTCGATGTAACGATCCACCACTTCAATATTAAAACGAGACTCTTTATGAGCACTGGCTAGCGCACTGATATGGCGTTGCAATAGTGCCACTACCGTATCATTACAGGCTCGGCCAAGCAGTAGATCGTCAGGACTCGCCTGCATTTCTTGCACCAACATCTGGATCAAACGCTGGATCTGACCATCTAACTGAAAGTAGATCTCACTCGTGGTCAGCTCATTGAGTTTACGTAACAACAAAGGATCATCATCGCTCGGCGTTGGCATGTTTAATACCAGAATATCCGATTGCCCAACGATGCCACCAAAAGCATGATCCGAGCCTGAGGTCACCACGCAGCCTTGACCTGGACCAACAATATTACCCATACCGCGCACTTCAAATTCCGCTTGGCCCTTCAGACCAATCACGATTTGGGTGTAGCTATGATCATGGCACGCCATATGCGAAGGCAAGGTGATCAGCTCGGCTGGTTTAGGTAACAGAACTTTGGCCATCAGAGAACGATTGGCGACATCAGGAGCATGCGATTGAGCCATTTCAACCTCATAAGGTGTTGTTTGCGCGGCCATGGTATACCAAATTGTCCGAAAACGAAATGATTCCCATCTGCTCACCAAACATAATAAAATACGCACCGATTGATTTGGTAAATATTAGAAGCGCGCGACACCGTATTCAGAGCTTTAGTGCATCGATTACCACTCTTAATGCGGGTGAGACATTACGATGAGGGTAATAAAGATACTGTCCTGCCAAACGGTGGCTATAAGATTTCAATACTTGGATTAAAGTACCGCGCTCTAATTCATCAGCCACTAACTCCTTCGGAACATACGCCAGCCCAAGCCCCATTTTTGCCGCTTCAGCTTCCATGTAACTATCAGAGAATACCCAGCTCTTCTGTGGCTGATGCTTGATGAGATTGCCCTGCTGCCACAATTCCCAGTGGTAAAGAGAGCCATCAGCAAACTGGTAAGCAATACAGGGATGGGCAGCCAGATCGGCCGGTGTATGCGGAAATCCGTAGTGTAAAAAATGCGCCGGAGTGGCGACTATTGCCATCTCCAAATCAGCGCTGATCCGTACGGCCACCATTCCCTCATCAACTTCATCTCCCAAACGAACCCCAGCATCAAAACGTTCATCGATGATGTTCACAAAACGGTTTTCACTGATCAGCTCTAGCTGAATATCTGGGTAACGTTGTCGAAAAATAGCCAGTTTAGGCAGTAACACCTTATCGATAGCGTGTTGACTGGCATTGATACGCACTGTACCAGAAGGGATGTCACGATAATGAGCCAGCGTAGCCAGACCGGTATCTAATGACTGGAAACCACTCTGAACCGAACGATATAACTGTTCACCCGCTTGGGTCAGTGACTGACTACGGGTAGTGCGCATCAACAATTGCACCCCTAACCGCGCTTCTAACTCGCGAATCGTGCGACTGATCCCTGATTGAGCTAGCCCCAATCGAGCGGCCGCTTTGGTAAAACTGCCTTCGCGAGCAACCAGCATAAAAATGTGCAGATCATTATAGTTCTCACGGATTGTCATTTTTTACTCCACCATTGACTCACCAGCCTCTTAGTACCACGGGTTAAACGCTACATTCAGAACAAATACGCATGAATGTTATCATGAAATGGCCTCTAATCATGACGAATTGTTCTAGCTAGAATAAATTGGATGGGTGAATGGATTAACTAACCCACCTTATCACTACCGTTCAAAACTCCGAATGCAAGGAACTTTTCCATGACTATTCTTCCACATAAGCTGACAGCTATCGCATCTCACCTACTGCTAGGAGCTGCATTAACCGGAATTTCAACCATGAGCAATGCCCAAACGGCCCCAGCCCCGACCGATCCCGTCTCTATGGTGAGCGAATGGGATAAAATCTTTGCCCAAAGCGCTCACGTTGAGCATCGTAAGGTCACCTTCAAAAATCGTTATGGCATCACCCTAGTTGCCGATCTTTACCTGCCCAAAAACCGTGGAGAAGGCAAATTGGCAGCGATTGCCCTTGGCGGTCCGTTTGGCGCAGTGAAAGAGCAATCCAGTGGTCTCTACGCACAAACTCTGGCAGAACGCGGTTTTATCACGCTGGCATTTGATGCCTCCTATACCGGAGAAAGTGGTGGTCAGCCACGCAATGTCGCCTCACCAGATATTAATACGGAAGATTTTAGCGCTGCGGTTGATTTTCTTGGCCTACAACCCGAAGTTGACCGTAATCGTATCGGTATTATAGGGATCTGTGGTTGGGGTGGCATGGCGCTCAATGCAGCAGCCGTAGACACACGAATCAAAGCTGTAGTAACCAGTACTATGTACGATATGACCCGTGTTATGTCTAAAGGCTATAACGACAGTATGCCCCTAGAACAACGCACCAAAATCCTGCAACAAATGAGTGAACAACGCTGGCAAGACGCGGAAAATGGTACGCCTGCCTATCAACCAGCCTACAACGCAAATCTTAAGGGTGATGAACCTCAATTTATGGTCGATTATCACAACTATTATATGACCAAACGCGGCTACCATCCGCGCTCAGTCAACTCAGGTAATGCTTGGACGCAAACCACGCCAATCTCATTTATGAATATGCCGATCATGAGCTATATCCAAGAGATTTCACCACGTCCAATCCTGCTGGTGCATGGTGAAAATGCTCACTCACGTTATTTCAGTGAGACCGCTTATGCCGCGGCAAGTCAACCCAAAGAACTCTACATCGTCAATGGTGCTAACCACGTCGATCTATATGACCAAGTAGATAAAATCCCATTTGGCAAGATTGAACAATTCTTTAAAACCAATCTTAAGTAACCATTAGTAACGCAGCGCACTCCGCGCTGCATTATTTGATGGCGAATAACACCACTAATTAGGGCCGTTCTCATTCTGTCATCGACCTCAATAGTTTGACTATTTCAGCCAACTGATCCCGACTCTTAATGTTATCCATTTAAGCGACAAAAGTTTGGCAATCAGAGCATGATTTGCGACATCATCAGCATACAATCGGGTGATATCCCTCTCACTGATCAACGCGATTTCATGATCAGATTGCAAATTCTCTGCACACGAAATAATAACCGCCGATCATCAAACATAATCAATCAGACACATAAAACCTGAGTTTAGAGACGGTAACTGACTTAACTTCTTATCTCGGAACAATGATCAAGCGCACATAAATTACGGTCAATGTGTACTCAATTTAAAAAACGTTAAAGTGGATCGGAAAACTCAGCTTGCATATTTTTCTAATCTGCTCAAAATGAAAATACTTAGTTCTAAAGTTTAAAAAATCAGTCACCTAATGTATGACTAGAGATGACTTTGAACTAAGAGGAATAATATTTGCATTGAATAATTCAGCTATCAACAAAGCTGTCAAAATTTTGTCTTTCCCACTTTTTGTGGCTAAACGTAAATGTGTTGCAGGGACCTATGATTAAACGCCGTATCCCAGCGCTATTGCTTGCGCTATTCCCTCTATGGGTATCTGCATCGGTGTACGCCGAGGAGGTCACTCAAGTTGACCCCGTTGTGGCTATCGATGAAAAATTGAGTAATAAACAGAACGAAATCAACGCAATTATCACCGACTACGAAGTAGAAAGTGCTAAGTTGCAACAGTTGAAAAATGAGCAAAGCCGATTGAAACGTGAAGGCGAAGAGTTAAACGCCAAGCGTAATCGGGCCAAGTCCGAGTTGGATAAGCAGTATACCCGTCTTCTCGAAGATCCCGACACCGACTTAGTCACCTTCCAAAAACGCTATCAAGAAGCTTGGAATACGCTAAAAGGTAACCAATCACAAAAGTTAGACAACGACCAAGCTGTCACTGAAATTGAGATGCGTCTATCGCAGATTAAGCAAAGACAAGCTCGTTTGAACACGGAGCTAACCAATTTGGAAGAGTCCAAAATTGAAGCACGTGTCAAGCGGTTAGCCACTGAATTACGTGAAAGTAATGTGTTGGAAACCAGCTTCAAAACCAGTTGCTCAACCAACATGACCTTAGGTGAATGTGCCAGTCAAGGACAGCATCTGACCAAACAGAAAGCGGTCAAGACCTTTCGTGATAAGCTGATCAGCAATTTAACCGAATCCGTGATCGCCAACCGCAATCTCAAAGGTGTTGAACTCAATATTCACATTCAAGAAAGTCAGATGATCCGCTCTGGTTTCGAAGGTAACAACGAATATTTCACGCTGATGCAAGCTCAACTGCAGGCCAAACCCGAAGCGATAGCCGCTTGTAAGCTGCTCAACGTTGAAACACGTTACTGCTTACAAGGAAAATCAGGGTCAACCGCACAGAAAAAGCAAGATAAACAGTGGGCAAATGTGACCGTTCGTTCTGATCAATACAATGATTCAGTAACCATTAACGGCATCAACTATGGCAGTACACCGGTTGAATTAGTATTACCGGCTGGCCGCCATCAGGTGACGTTATCCAAAGAAGGTTATGAAACCTACAATCGTATGGTTACGGTCAGCGGTAATGATACGGTATGGGTCAAACTGAGACCGAATAAAGACAGTTAATGGCATAAAATATCCATAATTTTTTGCCGAGATTCACAAACTTGTCGATAAAACGCCATTTTGTCATTAAGTTATTGAAAGATGACTTCAGACAAAATGGCGTTTTCGTTTAGAATGCTCATAACTTAGACTTAATTTCCTAATTTGAAGTAGACACCACCATGCGACAAGGGATTCCCGCTCTATTATTAGCACTGTCACCTTACTTAGTGGCAGCCCCCGTGCTGGGAGAGGAAATCGCCTCTTCTGTGCTTGCGATTGATGATGCGCTGTTTAGCAAACATACCGAGCTGCAAAAGGCTAGCGATACGACCCAACTTCAGAAAACCGTTATCAATAACCAACAGTCTGAGTTGAATCGGTTGGATCAACAAGCTAAAGCCTTGCAAACCTTGCTTAACACAGCTAAAACCAATCTTGAGCGTGATTATCAAAAAATGATTGATGAACCTGATCTGGATATCAGTCCATCACAAAATGCGTATCAAGCCGCCTGGACGGAGGTCAAACAAAATCAAATTGTTCGCCTCGATGCCGAACAGAAACTGCAAGAAATGCAGAGTGTATTCGCTCAATACCAAGCTCAGCAGCAAACCATCGAACAGAGTATCGCTCAACTCCAGCAACAGAGAATGCGCGCACGGGTGGCGAGATTGCGTGAAGAGCTACAGCGTTCAGGTGAGCAAAAAATCGCGATTACCAATCTGTGTAGTGCAGAGATGACCCTTGCACAATGCAACAAACAAACCACCGACCTCGCTTTGCAAAAAGCGGTCAACCAATTCCAACTTTGGCTGATTGATCAAAGCAGTGAAACCAGCATCATCAAACCACAACTGCATAATGTATCGCTCAACATTCACCTACTCAAACACGCTGTGGTGGAGTCTGGTTTTTATGACGGTATGCAATTTAGAAGCCTCATCACTGCCCAGCTTGAAGCGCGCCCAGCCAAAAATGTCCCTTGCAAGCTGCTCAATATTGAATCGCAATACTGTTTTGACCCCGGTCAAGGCGAGGCGGAACAACAGCAAAAAGAAGTGGCTTGGATTAACTTATCGCTGCGTTCCAATCAACATGGCGATCGCGTGACTATTGATGGGGTTAATTACGGCAACACCCCTGTAGAAGTGATGCTACCGGCCGGTAACCATCGGATTAAAATTGAAAAAGAGGGATTTCGCACCTTCGAACAAGAAGTCACTATCACCTCAGATCATACTTTGCGGGTCAATTTGCATGAAAGATCTAATCCACTGCGTGCTGGGCATAAATTTGCCGATTCAGTAAAAGGCAAAGTTACGCCACCAGAAGTGATCACACTGCTGCCAGGACAATACCTGTTAGGAGAAAACGCCGCGCAACAATACCACCTTGATCATGCTTTCGCACTCAGCGCGACGCCAGTCACCGTGGCTCAGTTTGAAAACTTCATCAATCAAACCCAATACCAAACCGACGCTGAGCTGAAAAATCTCTGTATTGCAGTTAATCAATCCGAAGTGACTCCGATCGCAGACAGCAACTGGCGTACCCCTGGATTTCAACAAAACCCAAATGCTCCCGTCGTATGCGTTAGTCAAAATGATGCCAAAGCTTATGCCAACTGGCTCTCCAAGCAAACCGGATTCACCTATCGATTGCCGAGTGAAGAAGAGTGGGAAATTGCCGCACGGGCTGGCAGCAAAACCGATTATTGGTGGGGCAATCAATTTGGGGCAGGTAAAGCCAACACGGGCTGGGCTGGCACCACTTGGTCAAATCGCAGTACATCTCCGGTAAAAACCTTCTCGCCAAACTCATTAGGGTTTTACGATATGGTCGGCAATGTATGGGAATGGACCAATGATTCACGTGGCTTAGTCAAAGGTGGCGCGTGGAGCTTTTCACCGGAAATGGCGAAAGCTCATAGTCAACTTTTTGTTGGCCCCACCACCGCAGCTAACTATGTCGGTTTTCGTCTACTCCGTGAGTTAAAATAAGCGCTAAGCTAACTGACCAACATACAAAAGGGGGAATTATCCCCCTTTGTTGATTTTAGTTGATCATGCTTTTGTGTCATCTAGTCTTCGCCGACCTCAGCCATGACACACCGCGGTACTATGGCGCCAGTCGATCCACCTGCCAGGTTTGATCTTGACGCGAATATAAGAAGCGATCGTGTAGTCGGTGTTCGCCTCCTTGCCAAAATTCAATGCTGTGCGGTTTGATCCGATACCCGCCCCAAAAACTAGGCACCGGAATTTCCCCATTGGCAAATTTCTGCTTAAGTTCAAGATATTTGCCTTCCAAAATACCACGGGCGGAAATTCGGCGACTTTGATGACTGGCAATCGCGGCAATCTGGCTCTCTTTCGGACGCGAAGTAAAATATTTGATGTTTTCTAATGTGGTTAGCTTTTCTGCTACCCCAGTAATATGCACTTGTCGTTCTAAAGGGTGCCAAGGAAAGTGAAGACTCACTTTACTATTTTGGGCAATATGCTCCGCTTTACGGCTGGCCAAATTAGTGTAAAACACAAACCCGGCATCATCGACATTTTTAAGTAGCACAATACGTTGAAATGGCTGGCCATTTTCATCCACCGTTGCCACCGTCATCGCCGTCGGATCGGATAAATTAGCCGCGATCGCCTGCTGTAGCCAATGATTAAACTGATCAATCGGGTTAGTCTGTAAATCTTTTCTTCTTAGCCCACCATGAATGTATTCACGACGAATATCTGAAAGATCCATTGCTGCTCCTCACTCATTTTTGCCCGATTGTGCGCTGATCCTACTGATAACTCAAGTGACCATCGATTGCATCAACCTGCCAGGTGACAACAAAAAAGTTCAAATTCACTAAAATTATTAACCTGTTAAATAGGCCTTTTGCTGTAGATAGCATATTCTTAACAATTATAAACACCAATAATAAAATCAACCGACTAAGCATACCACATCCGGTTGCGGTCACGGCCCAATCCTGCATCCATTGCGAGTAGGCACGGCTGGTGAAACAGGAACCCATTATGAGCCATCACAGTTATCACAAGCTCAGCGACGAAGAACTCGATTATGTGGACGACAAAACGGCCGCATTACTACTGAATACTCCACGTAGTGCACAGATCATGCTATGGGTGATGGTGGCATTTTTCGTGTTGGCCCTGCTTTGGTCGGCGTGGGCAGAAATTGATCAAGTCACGGTTGGTCAAGGTAAAGTAGTCCCCTCTTCGCAAATTCAGGTCATTCAAAATTTAGAAGGTGGACTCGTTAAACAAATTCTGGTGCATGAAGGTCAGCAAGTACAAAAAGGTCAGCAGTTAATCCTGATCGACGATACCCGTTTTCGTTCAGATTTTCGTGAACGTGAACAGCAGGTCGCCAACTTAACGGCCACGGTATTACAGCTTTCCGCCTCACTCGCTAGTGTGATCCTTGATGAGGAAGTTGACGAAAAAAATTGGGCCAATAGCGTGCGTTTGGATTATACCAAACTCACCTTCCCTAATGAGTTGAGTAGCTCAGAGCCTGAGCTGGTCGAGCGTCAACGTAACCAGTATCGACAAGATTTGGATAATTTACGCAACCAATTATCGGTCATTTCACAGCAAATTACCCAAAAACAACAAGATCTGATTGAAGCGCAAGCTCGTGTGGCAAATTTGCGCCAAGGTTATGATTTTGCGAAAAAAGAACTGGAGATCACCGAGCCTCTCGCCAATGAAGGCGTAGTACCAAAAATCGAATTGCTCAAACTACAACGACAACTCAACGATACCCGGCGCGAATTAACCTCAACTGAACTCAAAATTCCGGTGCTTAAAGCCGCCGTTCGCGAAGCGATGCTCAGCCGCATCAACGCCGCACAAAAATTCCGCACCGAACAACAAGATAAACTCAATCAAGAACAAGATAAACTCTCAGCGCTTACCGAATCAACTGTCGGGCTGGAAGATAAAGTGAACCGTACCGTGGTCATATCACCAGTTACCGGCACGGTAAAAACCCTGTATGTGAATACGGTAGGCGGCGTCATTCAACCAGGCATGAATATTATTGAAATTGTGCCAACCGAAGATACCTTGTTGGTTGAAGCACAAATTGCACCGCAAGACATCGCTTTCCTGCGCCCACAATTGCCAGCGATTGTAAAATTTAGTGCTTACGATTTTACTCGATACGGCGGTTTAGAAGGCACGTTAGAGCACATCAGTGCCGATACCACCCAAGATGAGAAAGGCAATAGCTTCTACCTTGTCCGTGTGCGTACGAAAGAAACCACTTTTGGTCACGATAAGAATTTGCCGATCATCCCTGGGATGACCGCCTCGGTCGATATTATTACTGGCAAAAGAACGGTACTAGCTTATCTGCTCAAGCCGATTTTAAGTGCGCAAAATAATGCACTAAGAGAATAATCGGCGCATGAAACATTGGATTGTTCTGTGGTTAGCGATTGGCGTCTCCTCATTCGCGGCGGAGCTTAATCCCCAAGAGCAGCAGTGGATCAATGCCGTGCAAGCCACTTACGGCCCTAGGGCGGGCTTGCGGGTAAAGACTTGGCGGCACGCCATCGCACAATGGGCAACGCTGTCAGAACAAGAACAATTACCCGCGGTCAACGCATTTTTTAACCAACTCAATTTCATTAATGATATTGAGCTGTGGGGAGTAAAAGATTACTGGGCAACTCCGCTAGAGTTTCTCGGCAGTAATGCCGGAGACTGTGAAGATTTCACAATTGCGAAGTATTTCTCACTGCTGGAACTCGGTGTATCGGATAAAAAACTGCGTCTCGTGTATGTTAAAGCGATAGAACTAAACCAATTTCATATGGTGTTGGCATATTATGCCACCCCACGTTCGGAGCCGGTTATTTTGGATAACATCAATCCACAACTCAAACCGGCTTCAACTCGCCAAGACTTACTGCCAATTTACAGCTTTAATGGTAAGAGTTTGTGGCTAATGAAATCCCATCGCGGCCAATGGGCGGGCGATGCTTCCAGACTCAGTTTATGGAATGACTTAAGAGCTCGAGAACGCTCACTTAAATTGAATAAACCTCTAGTTAGCTATGATGAGTAGGCACTATGACGCTATACAAACAACTTGTCGCCGGGATGATCGCGGTGTTTATTTTGTTGTTGATTGCGGTTTTCAGCATCCAATTCAACACCACCCGTAACAGCCTTGAGCAACAACAACGCTCTGACGTCAATAATACCATCAATACCGTGGGCTTAGCTTTGGCTCCTTATTTGCAACAAAAGGACACCGTTGCCGTCGAGTCGGTGATCAATGCACTGTTTGATGGCAGTAGCTATTCCGTGGTGAGATTGATCTTCCTTGATGATGGCCATGAGATCCTGCGCAGCTACCCGCTTCAGCCAAATACCGTTCCGAACTGGTTTACTCAACTGCCTTTATTTGCACCGATTCATGATCGACGCGTGGTCACAAGCGGTTGGATGCAATTGGCGGAAGTCGAAATCGTTAGCCACCCAGGGCCAGCCTATGCCCAACTATGGGATGCTTTGCTCGACCTATGTACTGCTTTTGTCGCAATGTTAATGCTGGGGATGTTAGCGGTCGCTTGGCTATTAAAACGCGCTTTGCGACCACTACAACTGATCGTCAACAAGATGGAACTGGTCGCTAACAATCAATTTGGTGCACCGCTGCCGCGTCCTAACACACAAGATTTGATTTCCGTGGTTGACGGTATCAATAAGATGTCTGAACAGGTCGAAAACGCCTTTAAATCACAAGCCAAAGAGGCGCAGCAACTGCGTGAACGGGCTTATCTTGATCCGATTTCCCAATTAGGTAACCGCGCTTATTATATGAGTCAATTAAGCAATTGGCTGACCGAAAGTGGCGTGGGTGGCGTGGCTATTTTGCAAGCCGAGTTTATCCAAGAGTTGCATGAGACAAAAGGCTACCAAGCGAGTGATGGCATGATACGAGAACTGGCCGATCGCCTGAAAAACTCGATCACCACCAAAGATATCTTACTGGCCCGCATCTCAACCTATGAGTTTGGGATCATCATGCCCAATATGGATCACAGTGAACTCAAAATTGTCGCTGATAGCATGATCAGCTGTATCGAAAACATTAATCCCGATCCCACTGGATTGGGTAAAACCCATCTTGCGCTGGGTGTCGTGGTCAGTAACAAGCGTCAATCGTCTAACACGCTATTACTCTCTTTATTGGATAATGCACTGGCGAAAGCGAAAGCGAACCCTGAATTGAAATATGGCTTCATTAATAGTGATACCGATAAAGTCATCTGGGGTAAACAGCAGTGGAAAACGCTGGTCGAAGAAGCAATCCATAACGATGGCTTCACGCTACGCTTTCAAGCCGCCAACAACAGTTGGGGACAAACCTTTCATCGCGAAGTGTTCTCTGCGTTTGAGAAAGATGGGGTGCGCTACCCAGCCAACCAATTCCTATTTGCGCTTGAACAGCTGCATATCAGTCACTTATTTGATCAATACATCATTGAAAAAGTGATCGCGGTACTAGAACAAGGCGAGCAGACTGAACCGTTAGCCATCAACATCGCTCAGGGCAGTCTCTCTCAAGCGAGTTTTATTCGCTGGATAAGCCAAATCCTCGCCAAACACCCAGCCATTGCCAGTTGGCTGCATTTCGAGATCCCTGAAAACTGTTTTATTCATCAGCCACATTACACGGCTCTATTTTGTCACGCAGTACGCAGCGCAGGGGCCGATTTTGGCGTCGATAACTACGGGCGTCACTTCCAGTCTCTGGACTATATCAATGAATTTCGCCCCAAATACGTCAAACTTGATTACCTTTTCACCCACCATTTGGATGATGAACGGCAAACCTTCACCCTAACCTCCATCTCCCGTACTGCACATAACTTAGGCATCACGACCATTGCATCACGGGTTGAAACCCAGACTCAGCTCGATTTTCTCTCAGAACATTTTATTGAAGTCTTTCAAGGCTTTATTGTTAATAAATAACCAAGGTCAAAGGCATGCAAGATACGTTACTCAATTCGCTGCTGTACGTAAGCCGTTATTATGGGCTAGCCAATTCGCCTGAAGCGCTGATCAATGGCCTACCGTTGACAGAAGGTCGACTCACGCCTTTTCTTTTTCCTCGTTCCGCAGAAAGAGCTGGGCTGATCGCGAAAGAAAACCGCGCCGCGTTAGAGGCCATCCCCCAATTAGTTTTTCCGGTAATCTTGCTGCTCAAAGGCGGTGAAGCTTGCGTACTCAACAGCATTAATCAAGCCACCCAAGAAGCGGAAATCGTCACCGCAGAATCGGGCATGGTGCCCGTCGCTTATTCAATAAGTGATCTACAACAACGCTATATTGGCCGCTACTTTATGGTCAAAAAGCAGTTTCGTTTTGATGAACGTTCACCCGAAATACTCAAGTCGAATGAGGGTCATTGGTTCTGGAGTACCATTTATCAATCCAAACACATCTATCGAGATGTGTTGATTGCCTCGATCCTAATCAATCTATTTGCGATTGCCGCGCCGATGTTTTCACGCATTGTGTATGACAAAGTGATCCCCAACTTAGCCTTTGAAACTCTGTGGGTACTTTCCAGCGGAATTTTAGTGATCTTTCTGTTCGACTTTATCTTCAAAATGCTGCGCAATTACTTCATTGATGTAGCAGGCAAAAAATCTGACATCCTGATTTCTTCCAAGCTGTTTAGCAAAGTGATGGGCATTCGCATGGAGGCTCGCCCCCCTTCGGTGGGAGCTTTTGCACGTCATTTGCAAGAATTTGAATCGATTCGCGAATTTTTTACCTCTGCCACCATCTCAGCGCTGATTGATTTACCCTTTGCACTGCTGTTTTTGCTGTTGATCGGCTTAATGGCCGGACATCTGGTCTGGGTGCCAATTATTGGTGTGCTGATGTTGGTGGTTTACTCACTACTGATGCAAGCCCGATTAAGACGCGCGATAGAAGAAGGTTCCAAACTTGCCTCACAAAAATACGCCAATCTGATTGAAAGCTTAACTGGCTTAGAAACAGTGAAACTGTTTGGCGCACAAGGACAGTTCCAATACCGCTGGGAAGAAGCGGTGGCACATATGGCCAACTGGAATATTAAAAGTCGTCGCATTACCGATAGCATTCAAAACACCGCAGGATTTATTCAGCAAGCGGCGAATATTGGTATGATCATTGTTGGGGTCTACCTGATTTCCAATGGTGACTTAACCATGGGCGGATTGATTGCCGCCACCATGCTCAGTGGTCGAGCCACCGGCCCACTGGTACAACTTTCGCTGCTTTCGACGCGCTACAACCAAGCCAAATCATCGATGACCATCATTGAGCAGATAATGGCAATGCCGGATGAGCAAGAGCAAGGTAAACGTTATATTCATCGCCCAATCATTCAAGGCAAAATTGAACTCGATCGCGTCACATTTCATTACCCCAATTCCCCTATCGCTTCCGTACGTGACCTCAGTCTAACCATCAATCCGGGAGAAAAAGTCGCGATTATTGGTCGAATTGGCTCCGGCAAAACCACTCTTGAGCGGCTGATCATGGGACTTTATAAACCAACGGAAGGCCATGTGCGCATCGATGATACCAATATTGCCCAACTGCACCATATCGATATTCGGCGCAATATTGGTTGTGTACCACAAGACAGCGTCCTGTTTTACGGCTCGATCCGCGACAATATTACCCTCGGTCGCCCACTCGCTGATGATCGTGAGGTGATGGATGCCGCCAACCGGGCTGGGGTCACAGTATTTACTCAACAAGATCCCGCCGGTCTAGAGCGCCAAGTTGGCGAAGGCGGTATGCTGCTCTCGGGTGGCCAACGGCAAACCGTTTCGATTGCACGAGCCCTACTCGGCCGACCACCAGTGCTACTGATGGATGAACCAACCAGCGCGATGGACAACCGCTCAGAAATGCACATTAAACAGCAACTCAGTCAATTAAAGCCGAGCGAAACGCTGATCCTGATCACCCATAAAACCTCGATGCTGGATGTGGTCGATCGCGTAATTGTGATGGAAAAAGGGGGAATTATTGCTGATGGTCCAAAGCATGAAGTGCTTAACGAGCTACGCCAAGGAAATGTGCGGGTGGTGTAATAATGGAAGCGGAGTAAGCAACGGTTCGCTGCGATAGTGTCAGATCATCACGCGGGAAACGACGCCCAGCGAAAATTAGCGTTCAACCGCACACCTCGCGAGGCGAGATTAAATACCGATATCTTCCGCCTCTAAGCGTGACGATAATTTAATCTCGCGCTGATTAAAGCTAAAAATCGAGGCACCATGCTCACGTTTGGTCAATACTTTCTCATCACCAAATTGAATGGTGACATGGGTAAAGGTTTTATTTTTCGCTTCTACCGTGTTTTCCTGTAACTGCCGATCAAACTCTTCATTTAGCGTATCTAACGCGAGTTTAATTTTTTCCATCTGACTGGACGCTTGCGCTTTACTCTGCTCGAGCTGTTGTGTTTCTTCATCGCTACGCTCATTTTTAGGGCGTTTTTTCAGCTCGATTTCACGCCGAACCAACGCCATCGTGGTATCTTGCGCCTGTTTGTACAGCTCTTTATGTTGGTTGAGCCGATCTTTATAGTTTTGGTAGCGAGCAAACGCCTCAACATGTGTCGCGGTATCACCCTCAACCCCAAGATTAAAACACAGGATTTTACCACCCACTTTCGCGCTACCGGCACTTAATGTACCTTGAGTCATTTTGCGGTCAAGCACGGTTAAATCATTACCACAGCGGATAATATTACCAATACTATGCACGCTGATATGAATTGAATCTGCCGCTTGTAACTCGACATATTGTGCGTAATTGGCGCGAATGTTGGCCCCCGCTTTGACAATGCAACTGCGCTCGCTATCATCGGTGACCATACGCCCAATAATACCTTTACCGACCTCAATATCACCTTGTGCCTGAACATTGGCCGATTCAATAAAACCACCCACTTTGATCGAGCCCGTCGCCCGCACAATCATGCCTGGTTCAATATCACCGGCAATCATGATATTCCCTTTAAAACGGATATGCCCGGTCGCCACACTGACATGGTTTAAGCAAAGCGCGCTATCAACTTCAATGGTATTTTTTTTGATCAGCGGCATTCCCGCTTGACTGGCGAGTAATAGATTAGGATCGGTCGGCGAGATATGTGTCCCTTTGCCAGCCACCAGCGGGAACTCTTTGCCAGGCTGAGGTTGAATCAGTTTACCTTGAACTGTGTAGCCTATTTCGCCTTGGGTCGCGGGTAAACGGCGCATCACCGGATCGTTTTCACTCACCGTGATGGTGGCACCAAGATTGCGCATATCCAGTTTGTTTTCACCCGCTTTTTGCTGGGGACGCAAAATACGCTTAGCCACATCTTCCACTAAGGGCACAAATTGACTATCACGACCTTGGATTGGCGCTTTGCCTCGCGCCACAGGTTGAATAAATTCATCACCCGGCGCTAATTGGTTGCTGACCAATAACACTTTTTTTAGCGCCAGTTTGTTAATGCCTTTCAGCACTTTAGCTTGCGCTAGAGCATGTACTAACTCATTACCACGCAAACCGCGACCGCCGTATGCTCCTGTCACCTGCATGCTGGCCAACATATCATTTTCGCCCAGCACCACACGCACCATTGCATTACGTACTTCTGCAATCACTACCCCTTCAAAAGCGGTACCTTGGGCTTGTTTAGCGGCATTGATAAACCGAGTGACCGCCTCCTCACATACAAACAGTTTTCCGGCCGCGATTTGGGCCAAAGCCACTGGCAATTCACTACGGTCAAACTCTTTTGCCATTGATTGCGCCGCCAATTTGGCGACGATTTGTTTGCGATCGGGCGTGAATTCCAGAATATCTTTCCACATAACACTTATCTTTTACAGCAGCGGACCTTCATGCTTTAAGTGTATAAGAAGAAAGCCGATCTCCAAACTGTCCAGCCTGCAAAGTCAGGCTTAGGTCACTATGTCACTCCCTCTCGGTGACTTAAATCGAAAGAAAAACACCGTCCGATCTGGCACCTAGCGAAGATCAAAGATTACCCGATCACGGATTGCCAAGCTGGCTAGGTTTGCTGTCATCCCCATCCGCCATGCCATCGATTGCCCGCAAATAATTTCCGATGACCAACAGGTTTATATAGACATGATTTTTATTCTCATGTTTAATTGTTATGTTATAACATTTTATTTGATTGAGGATATTTGCATGAAGATACTGAGGTTGCTCAGTCTAATGTTACTGCTAGGCGGAGTAGGATTATGGTTTACCCACCATGATTCAGGCTCAGCAACGCTGGAACTCTCCGGCCCTTTTGAGTTCAACAGTCAAGATTTGGTTAAAGATGGCTACCTATTTTCACGCCTACAAGTGGTGGAAGCTTTAGTCGGTATCAATCAAAACTCGCAACCTTATCCTTTGCTAGCCACCCGTTGGAGCGTCAGTGAGGATGGCTTAGTATGGCGTTTTGATGTGCGCCCAGCGGTACGATTTCATGATGGCAGCTTACTTTCTGCCTCTGCGGTCGCCACCTCCCTGAACCATGCACTGAATAAACCCGGCATCATTCAGCAAGCGCCGATCAAAACTATCCGCTCGCAAGATGATCAGCTGATTATTGAGTTAAATAACGTATATCGCCCGCTGCCTGCGATGCTGGCCCACTACTCATTAGCGATCGCGGCAGCGAGCTCTTATGATGCCAGCGGCAACATCATTCAACTTGCTGGTACTGGGCCTTATCAAATTGCCCAGTTACAGGCACCGCATAAAGCCAGCGTGACTCGCTTTACCGATTATTGGGGCCAGCCTGCCAGTATCGAGCACGTCAACTACTTAACTGGGCACCGCTCAGAAAGCCGAGCGTTATTAGCCCAAACAGGGCAAGCGGATCTGGTCTACAGCCTCGATCCGATCAGCATCCCTGCGCTGCAACAGAGCAAAAATCTCGATCTTCATATTGAATCGATGCCGCGTACGGTGCTGATCAAGCTCAATAATCAACATCCCCTGATCAATCACGCGGAGGTACGGCAAGCGATCAGTTTAGCCATTGATCGTCAAGGTATTGCGCAATCGGTACTGAAATTGCCCAGTTCAGAGGCATACCAATTATTCTCGCCCGCTCTGCAAGCGTGGCATTTAGCTCAGTACACCCCACCGCAACGTGATCTGGCCAGTGCACAAGCGCTGCTGGCCAAGCAAGGTTGGACGCTGAATCCGCAAGGTTTACTCGAACGAGAAGGGCAATTATTTGAAATTCAACTGCTGACTTACGCCGATCGACCAGAGCTGCCTCTGATTGCCACGGCACTGCAAGCACAGCTCAAAGAGGTGGGCATTCAAGTCAATATTTCGGTGGATAATTCCAGCGCGATCCCAGCTAAACACCATGATGGCAGCTTACAAATGGCGCTGATTGCACGCAATTTCGGCATCATCGCCGATCCCTTGCCTTTACTGCTGAACGATTTTGCGACCCACCAAGGTTCAGATTGGGGGCCAACCAATTGGTCATCTGCACAATTTAGCCAATTGCTGACTGAACTGACCATCGAGCCAGATAACACACGCTACCAACAGTTGGTGACACAAGCTGCCCAATTACTGGCTGACGAGATGCCACTTATCCCCGTCACTGATTATCGTGAGATTGTTGCGGTGAATAAACGTGTGCGTGGTTTCTCTTTCGATCCCTTTGAAATTAACTACCGCGTCGCACAGATGAGTTTCCATGACTAAAATACTTTTACACCGTTTTTACCAAGCCCTGTTGGTGGCTTGGTCCGTAGGTACTCTCACCTTTATCTTAATGCGCTTGATCCCCGGTGATGTGGCTTATCGAATCGCCGCCGGGCGTTATGGCTACGATTACGTCAATGCCCAAGCGGCATTAGCAGTACACAGTGAACTCGGCTTGGATCGCTCGGCGTGGCAACTTTATTTACAGTGGTTATGGGATTTACTGCATCTCAATTTAGGGAATTCGTTGATCAGTAATCAGCCGGTCATCGATGCGCTGACCCATAACATCGGCCATAGCTTGCTACTGGCTGGAGCGGCAACACTGGTTTCGCTGCTGATCGCGATCCCAATTGGCGTGTATTGTGGTAAACGCACTCAGCAATGGGCGGATCATTTCGCGCTGCTGATCTCAATTATTATTAAAGCGCAGCCGATTTTCTTGATCGGTTTAGGGCTCGTGATCTTATTCGCTTTACAGCTCAATTGGTTACCTGTGGCAGGTTTTGGTCAGCCCAAGTTTCTGGTTTTGCCAGCGCTCGCTTTAGCTTTGGGGATGGCGGCGATGTCGAGTCGCATCATCCGCAACTCAACTGCCCAAGTGCTGCGCTCACCTTACTATGCTTTTGCGCGTTTAAAAGGCTTAGATCCGCAGCAAGCTTTTCAGCGCCATGCACAGCGTAATATCGCACTGCCGGTGATCGCCTTTGTCGGCATTCAAGCGGTGAGTTTAGTCGAAGGCATTGTGATGATTGAATCGCTGTTCTCTTGGCCGGGGGTCGGCCATGCCTTATCTCATGCAATTTTTCAGCGTGATATTCCGATGATCCAAGGCTGTGCTCTGTTGATGGGATTACTGTTTGTCGCACTCAATACCTTGGTCGATTTAACGCAATATGCGTTAGATCCGCGCTTACATTTACACCATTCACTCGCAGAGGCCAAAAAATGAAGCTTCATCTATCAAAATCACAATGGCTTGGCCTTGGACTACTGCTATTTCTGCTCAGTTTGGTGTGTATTGAACAGCTCGTTTACCAGGGCGACCCGGCCAAACAAGATTTGCAGCAAGCTTTGGCTACGCCCACTTGGCAAGAGCCATTGGGCACCGATCATTATGGGCGCAGTAATTTTGCCCGTTTAAGCTCGGCGATCACCACCTCACTCAGCATGGCGATCGCCTGTGTAGTGAGCTCTGCTTCACTCGGCTTAATCACTGGCATCATTGCGGCATGGAAAGGCGGATGGTGGGACAGAAGCTTTGCTTGGTTGCTCAATGTACTGCTGGCCATGCCCGGCTTAATTTTGGTATTGCTGTTTGGGGCCATTTTGCCCGGCTCTTTTTTCATGCTCTATCTCGCCATCGCGTTAATGCTGTGGGTCGAATATTTCCGGGTGGTACGCAGTAAAACCCTCACTTTATTGCAGCAGCCACAAATCCAAGCCTCACGCTTGTATGGTTTCAACGCTTGGTATTTATTTCGCCGTCATCTGTGGCCAGAACTGCGTGAAGATCTCTTTACTCTGGGCTGCTTTGGCGCTGGTAATGCTATTTTAGCACTCGCTTCGATCGGCTTCCTTTACGTTGGGCTTAAGCCGCCACAAGCCGAATTAGGCATGATGATGGTCGAACTGTTTCGCTATTATCACCAAGCACCTTGGGTGCTCGCACAACCGATTGTGGTGGTGTTTATTTTGGTTTTAAGTTTTCAACTGCTGGCAAAAGGAAAAATCTCGTGACGGCGCTTCTCTCTGTACAACAGCTTTCCATCACTCATCGGCAAGCGACGTTAGTCGAAAGCTTATCGTTTGATTTACACCACCATCAAGCGCTAACGATTTTAGGTGAAACGGGATCGGGTAAAAGTTTGCTCGCCAATGCCATCATCGGCAATCTACCGGCCGAGCTCAACGGCCAAGGTCAGATCCGGTTATTTGATCAATATCAGCATCAGCGTACACCAGCACAACGTGAAGCGCTATGGGGTAAACAACTGGCGGTACTGCCACAAGAGCCTTGGCACGCGTTAAATCCGATCATGCCCGCTGGCGAACAAGTTTCAGAAGTGCATCAACTGGTCATGGGCAATCGAACCAGCCATGAAAAACTAACCACCGAAGCTTTTCAACACGTTGAATTAGAGGGCGATCAGCGTAAATACCCTCATCAGCTTTCAGGAGGTATGGCGCAGCGAGTCGCCTATTTATGTGCCACCCAGACCGCAGCGCCGATTCTGATCGCCGATGAACCGACCAAAGGCTTAGATGCCAGCCGCCGCGATCAAATCATCGCTCTGCTACAAGCGCAGTTGACCCATGGCGCGTTACTTACCATTACCCATGATATCGAAGTGGCAGAAAAACTGGGCGGGACGATCATGGTAATGCGTAAAGGGGTGATCCAAGAACAAGGGCCTGCACATCAAGTATTAAACCATCCGCAATCGGATTACACCAAAGCATTGATTAATGCCGACCCAAGACACTGGCCAAACACGCGATTGACACCAGTTGGCGAACCCTTGCTGAGGGTCGAAAAGCTTGCTATGCAGCGCGGGGATAAACGCTTATTTGATTCACTCAACTTCACTCTGCATGCGGGGGAGATTCTTGGGATTAGTGGCGACAGCGGTTGTGGAAAATCCACCCTTGCCGACCTATTACTTGGGCTCTTCAACCCCAGCGAAGGCACGGTACATCGCTTAGCCTCAATCCCTACTGGCAAAGCGCTCAAACTGTATCAAGATCCGCCGAGTGCCGTCACCAAAAGTGTTAGCTTACGCACCTTATTGGATGATGTTTGCCAACGCCATCGAGTCGATGACAGCCAAATTCCGTACTTATTGCAGCGCTTAAAACTGTCGCCTGATTTGTTATCCCGTAAGGCCGATCAAGTATCTGGTGGGGAATTACAACGCTTTAATATTTTGCGTGCGTTGCTTGCTGAGCCGAAAATATTGGTCGCCGATGAACCGACCTCACGACTTGATCCGATCACCGCCGCCAGCACCTTGCAGTTGATTGTCGAATTAACCCAAGAGATTGGTTGTGCTTTGGTTCTGATCAGCCACGAACCAGTGGCACTGGAGAAAAATTGCCATCGGGTGATCACCTTGTAAGCCATATCACCGTGTAAACAATATCATCCGCTAGACCATACCACGCTTCAACACCAACGCCCTTGACCGAGCCCGACGCTTGATCAAGGGTGTTGGATTTGTGGTTTACACTGTAAATGCTGACCTTCAGCAAAACGCACCACAAACTGATTACGCCCTTCAGCTCGTGGCAACAGTATCACTTGCCCATGATGCGCCGCAGCAATATCGCGGCAAATCGACATCCCAAGCCCGGCACCATCGCCTTTTTGTGGGTTGGCCCGATAAAAGTTTTCAAACATTTTGTCACGGGTCACATCATCGATGGGCGGCCCGCTGTCGCTAACCGCAACTTCGATTACCTCCTGTTGCTGAGAGAGTAATACCTCAATCTGGCTAGCCGGACCCGAATAGCGGATCGCGTTGTCGAGCAGGTTTTTAAACAACACTGCGAGTAACAGTTCATCGCCCCATACCCAGAGCGTGGTTCCACTAAAACTGAGTTGTTGCTGCTGTTTAAATGCCATCGGAGCTAAGTCACTCATGACTTGCTTAATCACTCGACTTAAATCAATCGGCTGTTTGACCAAGTTAGTGCTACTTTCCACTTTAGCCAGCATCAATAGTTGCTGGATCAATCTATCCGTGCGTTGAATGCCTTTTAAAATACGCTGTAAATCCTGCTTAAGTTGCTCAGGGCTCGTGCTGGATAACGCATTTTCCGCATTCAGTTTCAGCACCGTTAATGGAGTTTTCAGCTCATGAGCCGCCATACGGGTGAAACGCTGCTCTCGCTGCCAAGCTAACTCTAATTCACCAAGCAGTTGATTGAGGGTTTCAACTAAAGGGGCGAGTTCGAGCGTTGGCTGCTCAACATAAATTCGGTCCAGTTTATGCACACTGCGCAGTGCCAGCGCCGATTTGAGATCTTGAATCGGCTGGAAACTACGCTCAATCAGCAGCATGAGTACGCCAATTAAGCAAACAACTAGCATCAGTTGTGGCAGTGCTGTCGACAAGGCAATCTGATTTATCGCTTCATCACGAATACTCTGTTTTTCTGCAACTAAAACATACGCTTTACTGTGATCTTCAATCGGATGGCTCAGTTGAAAAGAGCGCCAGCGAGTCCCCTCTAACCAAAGGTCGGCAAACCCTATCGAATCACGCCCTTTACTCAAAGCCGGCAAATTAATATCGGAGCTAAACAATAGCTGGCCATCACGATAAAACTGAAACAGCAGGTATTGCTCATAAGGATGACCAAACAGGGTGGCAGTATCGTCATCGGCTTTAGCTAAACGCTGAATATGCTGCATCCATAAATCAAAATATTCACGCTGCTGATGATCAAGCAATGGACTAGCGGGATCTGCGGTGGCCATCAGCAGTAACTTAGCCGATTGTCCAAGACTGGCGTCATACACCTCTGCGACTTCATGCCGTGCATTGAAATAGCTCAAACAGAGCGAAACCAGCATCAGCCCAAGACTCATCAACACTGATGTCAAGGTAAGGCGGCGTTTAATTGAAAATACGCGTTTATTTTTCAATCATATACCCCACACCACGCAGGTTTTTAATCACATGTTCTGGTAATTTTTTACGCAGATTATGGATGTGCACTTCCACAACGTTATCGCTGCTGGCTTCATCCCATCCATGTAACGCCTGTTGCAACTGCTCCTTGCTCAGCACTCGCCCAGCTTGGGTAATTAAGCTGGCTAAAATTTTATATTCATTGCGGGTTAATTTTAGCGCCTGCTGCGCATAGTAAATCTCTTGCTTGGAGAGCGACAGACTAAGCCCAGCAACTGAGATCAACGCTTCCGCGTTGCCAGTGCTGCGGCGAATGATCACCCGTAAACGGGCGAGCAACTCTTCCAACGCAAAAGGCTTACCGATGTACTCATCGGCACCACTATCTAACCCTTTGACTCGGTCGCGAATATCATCACGAGCAGTGAGGATCATCACCGGCAGTGTGTAACCCGCACGCCGGATCTGGCGCAGCACGTCTAAGCCATCCATATCCGGCAGGGTGAGATCCAATATAACGGCAATGAATTGCTCGGTTTTCAAGGTGCTAGCGACACCAGATCCGCGCACTAGCCAATCCACGGTATACCCTTGGCGACTTAACGCAGCTTGCATCGATTCGCCGAGTAGCGTGTCATCTTCCACCAATAATAAACGCATAGGTTATTTCAGGCTGACTAACATTATTTTAGACTGGCTAACAGCTGCGCAATTTCTTGTTGGCGACCCGCATCAGCCACCGCTCGATTAGGTCTCGCGGGGGCTTGCTGTGCTTGTTGTAGATAACGTTTAGCTTCTGCTTCACGCCCCTGCTGGATCAGAAAATCGCCGTAAAAATAGTTAGCATCAATTCCGGTCGGATTAATCGCCAACGCTTGCTTTAATAATTGTTCCGCCTGATCGGTATCCCCAAATGATAGCGGCCAGCCCGGCACTTTATAGTACAAAATACCTAAGCTGGTGAAAGCCGATCCGTCTAAAGTATTGGGAGCTTGTTCAATCACCTGTTCTAATAAGCTTTTGGCTTCTTTGACTAACGATAGTGCGCCAAGCCCACTGCTAACGCCAGCCAATGAGGACTGATTGATCGCCAACCACACTTTCAGCTCAGGATTATTGCTGTCGCGAGTCAGCGCTAATTGAGTCTCGGCGATGGTTTGTTCATAACAGCTAACTTGCTGATCGACACTAGGGGTTTGATATCGACATTTGGCCCAATCGGCCTGCACTTGCTCTAACGGTGTCATGGCATACGCACTACTGAGCGGCCCGAACAGCAGCGTGAGACTTATCCATTTGCTTATCGTTTTCATCACTCGATCTCCTGTAACTATGCTATCCCCTTCCGACTTGAAGCGGCAGCGGTGTTGGCGACGTTGGTTCACCCCAATCACATCGTTTGTCTATGCTCATGGGAGCTCACTCACTTGCCGCCTACCTGCAACTCCAATTGGTTTGGCTATATAGATGTTGAATATGGGACTTTAAACATCGTGCTTTGAGCTCCGCGCTCCAAAACAAGCTACTTAAAGCTTAGATGATTTAACAACTTTGGTGAGCAACCATTTGCGTCCACAATAAAATCGCTGAGCTTGTGATCGTAAATAAACTTAGCGATCTAAAAACGACCATAGGATCGGCTGCTGTTTTTTGATCGCTCGCGATATCAAACTCGGCCATAGTTGATTTAACCGCACTAACAGCTTCTCCGGCCAGCCCATCCACACGACCGCTTGCTCGGTGTCGATGATGTTGGCGACTTGCTCTGCCACCACGGCGGGCTCATCGCTGTGATTGCCTAAGGTTCGATTTAATTGCTGCACCATCGGACTATTTAAAGCCGTATTGGTCGCCCTTGGCGCAAGGTAGAGCACTTTTATGCCTGAGCCTTGTAGCTCACGATTCATCGCTTCACTAAAGCGGTGCAAACCGGCCTTCGCCGCACAATAAGCCGCGTAACCCGGATAACCAATCGCTGCAAAGCTCGAACCAATATTGATGATCAACTCCGGTTTACTGACCCACTGCAATGCCAGATGAGTGATCTGCATTGGCGTCAACAGATTGAGCATCATTTCATGCTGCCATGATGCCTGCGTGCGCCGTGCAAACAGGCAAAACTGATTGCTGCCCGCATTGTTAATAATCACTCCGATCCGTGGCTGAGATTGGTCTAGTTGCTGGATAAACTGTTGCAATTGCTCAATACCGGTTTGCTCAGTCAAATCGACACTCAGTACTCGATGTTTTTCTGAGTTTGGTAGTGATTGACGCAGCCGCTCCAATTTTTGTCGATCGCGAGCCACTAAAATCAACCATGCACCACGCGCCGCTAAGCTATGCGCGATTTGTTCACCAATACCGCCGGATGCTCCGGTGAGCAGTACATATTGCTGACCAATATTCATCATGAACTCCTAAGCCGAGATTTACTCAGCCAATCTGGTGAGCTGACGCAACATTTGACCATACAGTTCAAATACGCGATTGGCGGCATCAATGATCGCTTGCTGATCTTGTACTGCGGTGATTTTATCCATCAGCGCAGCAAAAAATCGAATATGGTCCTGATCGAGTTGACTATGGGAAGCGAGATAACTGATGGCATGATCTGGCAGTTTGAGCTGCTGCTTGACTAACTGAGCGATATTGCCGCCCACCGCCACACTCGTGCCTTCCAAGACCCACACCATCCCAAATAGACTCAATGGATTATGCCGATCAATTTGGTGATACAGATAAGCCACCATCAACTCAATCGGAAAGCCAACCTGCCCTTGAGCTTGGTTATGGCGTACCGCTTGCGCATCGCCGCCACAGGCCTGAATATCATTGAGGATCCATTCCTGATGCCCTTTTTCTTCATCAATATAGTTTGCAATCGCGGTTCTGACCTCTTCATACTCTGCACTCAAACGACCACCGCAGGCCATTAACAAGGGTACGGTATGTTTGACATGGTGATAGGCTTGGGTCAGAAAACGAATGTACAGATCAAGGCTAATGTTGCCCTGCGCGCAAGCAGCAAACACCGGGGCTTGTAACATCTGCTGCTGGGCAACTTGGGTTTCTTGTTGTAAACGTTGGTAAAATCCACTCATGATCATTCTCCTAACCGTGACTCGGCGTGCCATTCACTGGCAGATACTGCCAATCAACATCGCCACCATTCAAACCGCTGCGCACAGTGCGCGGCGCTTGCTCAATCAATGCGCGTTTAGGTCGACCATTGGCGGTTAACCAAGCTTGCCAAACGCTCGCTTGACTCACTAATAGGACACTTTGGATCTGCGCATAATCGGGCAAGTGACGATTAATCTGCTCGATACGCGCGGCTAAATCGGGCAATCGCCGATCAATCACCGCGGTAATGCCCCATTCATCATCCCCAACCACCACGACTCGGCACTCTGGCATCCAAACCTGCGCATGAGATTCAACCCATTCCGGCGCAATGTTGCGCCCAAACGGGGTAATAATGAGATTTTTTTTACGGCCAATAATCGCTAAAAATCCGTGTTCATCGATCGTCGCAATATCACCGGTGGCCAGCCACTCATCGCTAAACGGCTCGCCGATATAGCCTAATGCTTGGTTACCACGCACCAATAACTCACCGTCGGCGGCAAATTGGATCTGTAAGTGGCCAAGTGGCTTACCACAACTACCAGCTTGGTTATGCTGCGGAGTATTCATACTCACTACCGAGGCGCATTCAGATAACCCGTAGCCTTCATACGCAGCAATCCCTAACTGACGGGCGGTATTAATCAGCTCACTCGCCACTCGCGCACCACCGACCGCTACCCACTGTAATGAAGCGGCTAAGCTCGGGGTTTGTTGCACCACCCGGATCAGTGCCACAAGCAGAGCAGGCGTTAACACTAAGCTTGCCGGCTGATAGCGCGCCAAAGCCTGAGCCAATTTCACTGGCGAAAATTGGCTCGAGCCCGCTAAACCGAGTTCCTCACCAAACACCACCGTGACTGTCGCTCCTAGCAGGAGCGGCACATAAATCCCAGTGACATTTTCCAATAAGGTTGATAATGGCAGCATCACTAAATGCTGCTTAATTTGGCGATTCATCTGCTCAGCAATCGACAGGCTGACTCGCTCTAGATTTTGTTCACTCAAACACACCCCTTTCGGTGTACCGGTTGAGCCAGAAGTAAACGTCACTTTCTGAGTTTGCGCTAAGACCTGACTGGTACTCTCGGCTGGATAATACCAAGCAGAAAAACCCGCCAAACGCAGCGCGGCCAAGCCCAATTCAGGCCAATCGCCAACACACAGTTCAACATGTGCTTGCTTAAGTAAATGCGCGACCTGCTCAGCCGTAAAAAATGTCGGAACCGGCACCATGAGTTTGTGTGCCGCCATTGCGGCTAAATCCAATACTACCCAATCGACACTGTTTTCGGCACGCAGGGCAATGCAATCAACCGGCAACTGCTGCAACTGGGCGACGGTTTGCTGTACTCGATCCAATAGTTGTGCGTAACTTAAACTCACCTTTTGCCGTGCGGCATTGTCGCCAACAAAAACCAACTGATGAGGTTGGTGCTGAGCATGCTGGTGTAGTGCCTGAATAATTCGATTCATCATGCTTACTCATGCTTGTTTTTGCGTCACGGATAATTGATTTAACCGCGCACAACCTTGCAATAAATTACCGGCCAAAATACGAGGACGATACTGATAGTAAGTGCCCCATACTTGGCTGGCGTTAGGAATACGCTCAGGTGAAGCTTGGGCGATTAAACTGGGTTGCAAGCCAAAGCGCCGCATTAGCGCATGCAGTGGATCGGTCGCGGTAAAAATGCACCACTCAAATCCCATCGCGACTAACTGCTGGGCGATCAGTTGAAAGTGGTAGACCGAGAGACCACGCCCAAAAGAAGCAAGATGACCAAATTCAATCAATTTGCTGCGCGGGATTGCACAAGCAAAACGCTGGCTAAGGATTTGATCAGCCGGTTGATCCAGATACTGTTCCAAAAACAGCGGCTCTTGCTGAGCAATCCGAAATCCACATACCGATTTCATCTCATTTTGCTCCAACAGTGCCAAGTAAGCGGGCATATAGCTGGTCAGGTGCGCATCAAAGGCGCGTTGGTAACGCTCATGCACCAGATGAGTGGCCTCATGCCAACGAGCATGGTTAGCCGTGATGAGCTCTAATTGGAAATCAGATAGACAGGGTAAGTGTTTCATTGACGTTTTCCCTTTGCTTACTCGATAACTCAACAGTAAGCGGCATAACTTAAGAATCCCTTAAGACCTAACCCAAAGTTTGAAAAAAATTAGTTAGTCGTGACTGCTATGCAACTAAGCATGGCAACGATATGCATAGAAAACAATTTATGTGGCAAGAATTTATGTCGTAATAAGGCATGTTGCGACGATATGTCTATGTCTAGAAACTATTTGTATAGAAACGATGCGTGCACCCGCTATCTGCACAGAAGATAATGTGCCAAGTTTACAATTTACGAATAGGGGAAATGCTTATTTACAGTGTAAATTGGCCAGCAAGAGTAACAGTTCACCCCGCAGCGCTTGCTCAACCTGCCGCTTACCACTGAACTGAAATTGTTCAGCGCATTCAGCCCAGCTCTTACGTTGTAAAATTTTGCTGATCAATAGTCCAGAAATGGGCGATTGCGCGGCTGGGGCGCAACTCAATAGCCAACTGAATAGCCAAACTGCGACACTTTCGTAATTGGATCCGCCACGCGCATAACACTCAATCAACGCTAAATTAGGCTGGGGATAATGTGTCAACTGACCAGTTGGTAATAGTTGCTGAACGATGGAGGGCTCTAGCGCCCGCAGTGTGTCGCTGAGTTCAAAAATCCAATGGGCGCTGAACTGTTGTTGGGCTTGGGCAAGCCAAGTCAAGGATTCACCACGCACCATGAATAACGAATAACAGCCACTGGCTTGATCCCGCTGTGAGCCTAATTTAAGTGGCACGAATTGGTTGGCTAACCAAAATGGTAATAATTCATCGGTGACACCAAAACTGGTCGCGTAGTAATCCGCCTTGTGCTCTGCAATAAACTGACTCAACAGTTGCTGACCAATCCCCTGCCGTTGACCAGCCGGATGAACCGCAATGCGTAAAATTCGCCAGCAAGATTGATTGGCAGCCTCACGAATTCCGAGCTGATTCGCCAAGGTGACAGGCGCTAAATGCCCTTTCGGACGCCGCGTACCAAATTGGATTGCGTCAATTAATCGATCATCTAACTGCCCTTCCTGCACCGCAAGTAAACAGCCAACACACTGCTGCTGTTGATACACCGCGAACAGCGTCATCGCCTCATCATTGAGTAACGAGAACAGATCATTCGGAGAGGTTTGATAATGCGCGTTGACCAGCAGTGAAAAAACTGACGCCAAACGTTGCGGCTGCTGCACGCATTCCGCGCGGGTTAAACGAGCAAAAGTTAACGCGGCACCAGCGTGATCACTGGTTAACTCTGGTAATTCGCTTTGCAACAAAAACGCTTGATTTTGCCACTGCTCCAGCTCATCGCCCATCGCCCAGCGAATGGGCTGATCAAGGTGGAGCGTGCGCATTTGTGGGCGTTGTTCGTGTAGCCATTTTTGAAATTTGAGCGAGAAACCACGCCCACACCCTTCATAACCATGAATGGTTGATGCAAATACCGTGCGGTGATATTGCTCCACCAAGCGTTGCAATAACGGCAATGGCAGCGCTGCTGCCTCATCAACCAAGAGTAGATCGCCCTTGGGTTGGGTGCGCAGCAATTCATCGGGGGCAATAAAACGCAAGCTTGATTGTTGCCACTGCAAATAGCCACGTTTGCTCTCCGCCTGCGGCAAATGACGCTGCGCATGCAAAAATAGCGGTTCAACCGCGGCTAAAGCTGGAGCGGTAACCAAAATTTGTATCGGACGCGACTGCATCAATTGAGCTGCCGCCATCCCTAACGCACTGGTTTTGCCCCGTCCACGATCGGCGGTCAGCAGCAAAGGCCGTTTACGGTGCCCAGTCACCACTTTGATAATTTGCTCAATGGCTAACGTTTGCTGTGGATAACCACAGGTGGAGACTAGGGGCGGCAGCTTAGGTAAAGCAGGAACCGTATCTGGAGTGATCACCAATAAGCGATGGCACGCCTGCTCTAACCAAGCTCGCGCGGCACAATTGAGTGATGTAGCCTCGCCAATCATCACCAGTAAACCACCACCGACCAGCGTACCCAACGCCGCATTAAAGCTATTGGCATCCCAACCTTGCGATAAATCGACGATCAGCAGTTGGCACTCTTGTCCTAACCATTGCTGACCTTGCCGATAGTCGACCGCCATCACACCCTCTAGCTCAGTATCGCCTAACATCAAAATGGATGCGCCTGCAAACTGACCGACCAATGCCCCCAGTAAATGCTGTTGCCATTGGCGATCGCCACGTAGCCAACATCCAAAGCGAGTATGTGCTTGAGTGGCGAGTTGATGAAGTTGCAGTAAATAGGTAATTGGCTGAGTCATAACACGTGCGATCCCAAAATGATGCGCCATGTTAGCACAGGCCCTGCCAAACCACGTAACCTCTAAAACACCCTGATTCAGCGAGGTAACTGATGTTGGCTAAAGGCAAAATATTTTTCTTAACGACAAATTATATTTGCTTTATCCAGGTAAAAAATTCACTAATTATGCACTCTAACCTCAGCATTCGGCTGAACTTAAAAGGAATTAAAATGCAATGAAGACTTTGATTAAAGGATGGATATTTTCTGCCGTAATGGCTTGTAATCAGGCCTATGCACAGCCAGTGCTGAACGTATATGCATGGGGTGGCTATTTACCAGAGCAGTCACTAACAGCGTTTCAGCAACAAGAAGGGGTGACTATTAACTATTCAACCTTTGAGAATAATGAGTCAATGTACACCAAACTCAAACTGCTCAAAGGCACAGGTTACGATGTGGTGTTTGCCTCTGCGTATTTTATCGAAAAAATGGCACGTGAAGGGCTACTGGCCAAAATCGATCATGCGCAAATCCCGCATATGCAAGATACCTTACCAGCGTTACTGGGTCTGGCTCACGATCCCGACAACACCTATTCATTGCCCTACATTTGGGGAATTACCGGCCTTTACTACAATTCGGCTATGCTGCCGAATGGCATTACTCGGTGGGCTGATTTGTGGGATAAGCAATATCAACAGCAAGTGATGCTGATTGATGATATGCGCGATGTCTTCGGGATGGCGTTAAAACTCAACGGCTTTAGTGTCAATAGCCGCAATGAAGCAGAGATCGAACAAGCCTACCAATCACTGCTCGCGCTGAGAAATAATATACTGCTGTATAACTCAGATGCGCCACATGTGCCTTATGTCTCTGGTGAAGCAACGCTTGGTATGCAGTGGAACGGTAATGCTTACCAAGGCCAAGTAGAGATGCCGGAGCTCAAATTCGTGATGCCAGAAGAAGGTGCCGTGTTATGGATGGATAACTTCACCATCCCTGCTGGCAGCAAAAATATCCCATTGGCACACAAGTTTATCAACTTCATGTACCAACCGGAAAACCAAGCGGAAATCGTAAAAAGCCTAGGCTACGCTTCAGCAACCAAGGCTGGCCGCGCGCTGTTGCCACCAGAGTTACGTGATAATCCAACCATCTTCCCATCGGATGCTGAGATGCAGAAAGGCGAATTTACTAATGATGTCGGCCCAGAAACTCTAGCGATCTACGAAAAATATTGGCAGCGGCTCAGAAATCAATAAAACCGCGTTAATCAATCCAAACGCTAATACGCATCAAGCCCGCATTACGCGGGCTTGATGGTTAACAACAGCGATTAATTCAGTTTGTGCTGCACAAAATCAAGGATCTCTTGCATCAGTTGATCATCCACTTTCTTCAAATTCAGCACTAAATTACTGCCTTTACGCGCATAGCTTGCACGGCCTTTAATCAACTCGACTTTCGGTGTTTCATTACGTTTCGGTGGTAACACATCTTGAATCCAACTCTCGATGGTTTCCGTCACCTCTTTGGTAATACGTGCCACCCCTTGCGCTTGTGAACGCTGCCAAACAAAACCATTTTCTTGATGGCATTTCGCCAGCAATTGTTGACGTTGGTTCTGATCCAACTCATTAAATTGCTTGTACAATTTCACAATAGTAGGACGGCCTAACTCCACGACACTCGGGTAAGCTTGCAAAAGCTCCAGCGGTAATACTGCCGCTTTGAGTGCACCACTGACTAACGCTTCGCTGCACTGAAACATTTTGGCTAACGCTTTTTGATCTTCCGCTTCACCACTATCGAGTTTGGCCTGCATCTCTTTGCCTTTCTCGTAAAGTGACAAAGGCTTATGGGCATTGGCAACATCCGATAAAAACTTGGCATGTTCGGTATTAATGTTGTCAGCCACATAAATTAAAAACTCTTTGCCAGCCAAAATACAAGACATACGGCGACGGCTACCATCAAGCACTTCAATTTTGCCTTGCGCCGTTTTACGGCCTACCGCTGGATACTGCTGGCCTCGCTCACGCAAGGTGGTTAATACATCGGAAAGCGCATGTTCGGTCAAAAAGGCTTGTTCACGGGCATTTTGCGCAAATACCACGGTCTGATCCGCCACTTGGTCGGCGGCAATCCGCATTAATTCAAATGTGACCACCTCTTCTCCAGCCACCGCCAGCTCAATCAACTGAGCTTGTGCTTTAGCGGCCGATTGCGCTTCAGCCGGTGTAGTCGCTCGGCGTTTATCCGCTTTCCCAAACAGTTTTGCGTTCAGTTCAGAAGTTTTAATTGCCATTCGTTAGTTACCCCTGATTAAGTGAAGTCCAATGGGAATGAAGTACTCGCTCTAGCTCTAAAGCGCTTTTTTGCACCGCATCCTGCGCGGTGGCTAAGGTTTTTTTACCGCCTTCAAAATCATTCACCGTCAAATCAAACACCGTACTGTAGGTATCGGCACAAGTCTCAAATGCCCGGCTACGTGGAATGGTCGCCATCATCACCTGATCACCCAACAAATAGTTCATTTCGGTCAAGACCGAGACCTGCTTTTTGTTGTCATCTTCGAACATGGTCGGCATTAAACGGACAAACTCCAGCCCCTTCCAATCTTCAGGAAACATTTCATACACGGTCGGTAAATGCTGGAAGAAATTGACGGTCGATGCCCAATCGAGTCGTTTCGCAGCGCACGGGATCAATAACGCATTAGAGGCGTACATCGCGTTCCATACCAAGGGATCAACGTGTGGACCGGTATCGATCATGATGATGTCAAAATCATCCGCGATCTTATCGATCAGCTTCTCTTTCAATAGACGCACAATGTCTAGCGATTGATTTTGTGATAGGTATTGCCACGCTTCTGCGTTAAACATTGCATCTTCAGGAAACGCAGAAATGGTTTTCAAATTGGGATATTGAGTTGGCAACATGACATTTTTGCGTAGGAATTCGGCATCCACTTGCACACCCTCTGGCACATTATCCAGCATAATGTCCACCGCAGAATAGATATTGGTATGCTCAGCCAAACTGATTTGTGGATTAAGAAATAGGCGCAATGAGCCTTGCGGATCCAAGTCAATCAGGCAAATTCGGTAGCGTTTATCCAAGTTCAGCGCTAAACAGGCCGCTAAATGTACCGCGGTCATTGACTTACCTGTACCACCTTTTTGGTTCTGTACATTAATCACCCACGGCTTGCTGTCATGGTTAATTTTGCGCTGATGAAATTTCGCCACTCCTGCCGCATCCATTAGCATATGCGCTTCAGAGAGAGTGATAGAGTAGTGGTTGGCATTATTTTTAGTAAATTGATGCCCCGCCTGTTCCACCTTCGCGATCGCTTCATCAAGCTTACGTCGAGTTAAGCCAGAACGTGTCTCCATCAGCGCTTTCGACATCGGCGGAAAATGCTCATCGCGGCGTTCCTCTAATACAATCTCAATCCGATCCGCTTGCACTTGCTGAGTCAGCTGTGCCAGTTGGTAGAGATTGTCTATCGTCTGTTCTCTTTTCATTGCCAATTTCCGTTTTTAGGGCTTAAAACCAATTGTACAGCACTAATAAACAAATACAATAAAAAGGTGAACATGGGATGATTAATCAAAATACTGCAAATATTACGATTAACAGAAAATTGATCACTAAGTGGCGATAGCCAACCCACTTGAGCCGGAAGGGGATAAACTTTGAGCAAAATGAATCTTTTTCTAGACTGTGGATTGCTCTAACAAAACCAAATATTTAAAAATATTACAACGTCACTTATTTACAATGTAAAACCAATCACCAAGCTTAACAGCGTTATCATACTACGGAACGATTAAATAACGCCGCTAACTTACGGTAAGTGCTGTTTTAACTGCCCTAGACATCAAATCAGAGCTGAATCGCATAAAAATGCCCCTCGGCCGTTTCTGGTATCGATTACCGAAACGATGATCAAGAGTAGTCTCATGATCATGCTTCCAAGGCTAATCGAGTCGATAGGAAACATGATCAAGAGGCTCATAGCGCTCAAATTGAATTGAAAAAGATCATCAATACAAGATCCTTTCATGGATCAATGATCAAGAGAGAGAGACCATCGGAAGCATGTAAAACTAAGATTAGTTTACGGTAGATGTCAGATAGAATAAGGCTTTGACCGGTGATAAGGGAAAATTTACGGATTTAACTGACCAACCACATCAAACAGATACTCAAACCAACAGCCATGATCATGCTTTCAAGTACTGCTCTCGCCACAGCGACATCGCAAATCAGCCAGCTTACTGGTCAATCGAATGTTTAATTTCACCAATTGGGTCAAATTGGGTAAAATATTCAGCCACCTTGATCATCTTTCCGTGGCTAAAAACGCCGAATTTTCAGCAGAAGGTCAATCCATCACCGAGTATTCGATCCACACTGTGGATAAACTGTGTAGCGGCCTTGATCATGCTTGGCAGACTGCATTGATCATTGATACGACATCACGTTGATCATGCTTTAAGCATTAAATGATCATGCTTTCGATCTTACATTGATCATCCTTTCATAACCCTGATGATCATGCTTCTTGAAGTGAAAAAATAACTTATTTAAATAACAATGGGTTGCGTAAAAAATAGCAGCCGGATCATTAGATCACTCTAATCATAATTAATCATTAAAATCAAAAAGATCAGTTATTTAAAAACAATAAATTTTTCTTTATTTATGATCTTTTTTTCTTTATCCTCTTGGAACTATAGTGATATTACGGTAAGTGTGATACGGATATAATCATGAGCTCAGAACAAAAACGCTTGATCAAATTGCCAAGAACTCACAAAGATGGCCATCTTTTTGAAGTTTCTGAAGCCGCAATTGACTGGATCGAACAGTATCAACACTTTAAAGGTGTCACCAAAAGTATCGTGGAATTATTAAACCTGATTTCACTGCGTGGCTTACGTAGCAAAGATGGTTTAGTGTCAACCACTGAATTGATTGATGCAACCGATGGACAATTAACCCGCGCTGCCATTCAGCAACGTTTAAGAGCCGCTGTCGCGATTGGGTTGTTTAAACAGATCCCAGTCCGTTTTGAAGAGGGATTAGCAGGCAAAACCATGCTGCATCGCTTTATCAATCCTAATCAATTGATCTCGGTATTAGGCTCGACCAGTTTAGTCACGGAAACCGTTAAGCAAAACGAAAAACAAAAACGCTCTAAGGCGTTAGCGCAAACTCAAGTTAACCAACGCTTACTGCACGAACATGGGCTTAATACGCCACCAGCCATGAAAGATGAAGCGGATCAATTTGTCGTATCACCGACCAACTGGGCCGGGATCATTGATCAAGCATTAGCGCCACCGCGTACACGTAAAAGTTACCAAAAATCGATGGTCTCCATTTCAGGCACCCGCGCGGTGATTGAAACCCGATCGTCAAAAAACATTATGACCGTCGACGATATGATGACCTTGTTTGCTCTGTTTACTTTAACGGTGCAATATCATGATCATCACCAAGATGATTACCATTTCAGTGCTAAACAAGCGCCGAATAAAACCCCGCTTTATATCACTGACATTCTCGCTTTGCGCGGCAAAAAGGACAGTGGCCCTGCGCGTGATTCGATCCGCGATAGCATTGATCGGATCGAATTTACCGATTTTCAATTACATGAACTGACTGGGCGTTGGTTGAGTGAAAACATGCCTGAAGGGTTCAAAAGTGATCGTTTTCGCTTTCTCGCGCGCACTATTACCGCTTCTGAAGAAGCGCCCGTTGAAGGCAGTGATGGTGAGATCCGCATCAAGCCCAATCTCTATATCTTGGTTTGGGAGCCATCATTTTTTGAAGAGTTGCTGACTCGGGATTACTTCTTCCTGTTTCCACCGGAAATCTTGAAACAACACACGCTAGTGTTCCAACTCTATTCGTATTTTCGTAGCCGTATGTCACGTCGTCACTCGGATGTCATGCTGCTCAGCGAATTAAACCAAAAATTGGCCAGAAATATTGAGTGGCGTCGTTTCTCGATGGATCTGATCCGCGAATTGCGCCGTCTTTCCGAAGGGAAGGGGAGTGAGGATCTGTTTGTGGTCAACTTATGGGGTTATCACTTAACCGTCACAAGTGTCGCAGAGAAAGGCAAACTGAGCGATTTTCAAGTGGATATCAAGTGTGATGTGGAAGAGGTGCTGCGCTATTCACGAGCCAAAACTACCAATGCAGGCAAACGTAATATGGCGCCAACGTTACCGAACCCACTGCGTAATGAGCTGGTTTCCAAACAAAAATTGGCTGAACTGTCGAGTATTATTGATGGTGAGTTTGAGCCGATCCAGCGCAAAGCTCCCTCACCAAGAGGTCGCTTGGGGCGGCGGGTCAAACTGCGTAAACATCTGGTGGAGATCAATGCTGATGAGATTACTATTACCCTATCGCGCTATACCTCACCAGAAGCGCTAGAACGCAGTATAACCGCTTTAGCCGCGATGACTGGACATGCACCTTCATCAATCAAAGAAGAGTGTGTAGAGCTGATTGACAAGCTCGATTGGCTGCGAGTTGAAAACGAGGTGATCCAATATACGACCTTGAGCAAATTGTTGGAGTTGTATAATAGCCAGAATGAGCATAAACACCTGTCGATTGAAAAGCTGATTGCCGGGTTAGCTGTACGGCGTAAAGTGTGTAAAGCCGTACAAGAAGGGCATCTCGATCCGACCCTTTTCCGTGCTTTGGATGATATGGCGGCGGAAGTTTGAGTGATGATCAACTGTGTGCTAATGCTGATTTTGTGACCAAACGCTGACAAAAGATTGACATCTCACTCCAGTGGCATGAATAAACTGCTTAACGAATAGACAACCTTTTGCCCATCCGACGGATTATCGATTGGCTTAACTATCTTAGTTTTAGCGAGTTTTAATAACTCGCTATTTTTTTGTCTATTATCTGGCTCACCGCGAGATTTCAGTGCGATTGCGGCAGATCCGTTTTGCGATCATCCCTTGATCATGGTTCCTGCTAGCCAGCTCGTGATTGCCATCGGGTATGTGCCCATCATCCAGCGACCTGGTCAAGTTGAGCGTGACAAAACAATCCCCCGGGTTGGGTCCGGCCAGCGTTTGATCAAGCAAATAGCTCAACTCGTGCCATAATCACAATACCGATGAAATTGACTTAACAAAGCCAAGCTCCTTTGTTACAGATAAGGGGCTGTTAGCATGGTTTTTCGGAGGTATTTATGTCGATCAATTCAATTGACCATGATGATATGACCCATATTGCCAATCAATGGGATCCCAGTGAGGAGATGGAGTTACTGCGCCCAAGCAAAAATGTGAAGTCGGCACAGGCTCGTCGCCGTATCGAAACGTTGCGTGAAATCCGCGAAAGTGGGCTGACAATTGAGGAAGCCAAACAACTAGGACTGCTGCATTAGCCTCATCGCTCCAAGCTATCGATTCAGGGTGGCCTTAAGTCACCCTGGGTTATTTTTTTGTCGCTTCTGTTGATTTTGCGCAGCCAAAGCTACATTTTGACTCTTAATTTTCCGCGTTCCTATGTTATATTTCATCCCACGATTTTATTGATTGTAGGCTTACTAATGTCTTTCAACCTTGCATTACTGACTGCAGAAGAAAAAAACAAAGTAGAACTTGATAAACAAGCTTCTTTCCTTGTTTGGCGACTTAAGCAGGTAAAATCAGGACCGGAAGAGATCACTAAGCAGATAGCCAAGCTTACTGCGGAAAGCGAAAAGCAGTGGTTTCAACAGTCGATAGACAAGTACAAAAGAGTGATGGGCGTTGCGTAGCGCCTCGTGCTCAGTAGGTGGCAAATTGCAAACCGCAAGCCTTCTGCTAAAATCCGTCGCAACAAATTGAATTAGAGAGAACATCCCAATGGGAAGAAGTTTTGAAGTGCGCAAAGCCTCAATGGCGAAAACTCAAGGCGCAAAAATTAAAGTTTACTCAAAATACGGTAAAGAGATTTACGTTTGTGCGAAAAACGGTGGTACTGATCCGGATATGAACTTATCGCTGCGTCATCTGATCACCAAAGCCAAAAAAGACCAAGTACCGGCACACGTGATTGAAAAAGCGCTGGATAAAGCCAGCGGTGGTGCCGGCGAAGATTACCAACCAGCGCGTTATGAAGGTTTTGGTCCTGGCGGTGCAAGTGTGATTGTTGACTGTTTATCAGATAACGGTAACCGTACTTACCAAGATGTGCGCCAATGTTTTGTTAAAACCGGCGCGAAAATTGGTACACCGGGTGTGGTTGCGCACATGTTTGACCACCAAGCAGTTTTCCAATTCCAAGGCGATGATGAGGAAGCGATCCTCGAAGCGCTAATGATGGCGGATGCGGAAGTTACCGACATTGAGCTGGAAGAGGGTGTGATCACCGTGTTTGCACCGAACACTGAGTTCTTCAAAGTCAAAACTGCCTTGAATGAAGCATTCCCAGATCTGACGCTGGATGTGGAAGAGATCACTTTCGTGCCACAAACGCGCACTGTGGTGAGTGGTGAAGATGCAGAAAAATTCCAGAAATTTCTTGATATGCTGGATGACTGCGACGATGTACAGCAAGTTTACCACAACGCGGATATCGAATAAGCGTTATTCAAAAAGCCGAGCGAAAGCTCGGTTTTTTCTTTTAGGATCAAAAAAACAATAAGGATAACAAGATGAAAGTCAGTTTTATTGGTTTGGGGGTGATGGGCTATCCGATGGCTGGTCATCTGCAAAAGGCCGGATTTGAGGTCACGGTGTTTAACCGTAATACAGCCAAAGCCGTGGAGTGGAGCAAACAATTTGCTGGCCAGTATGCAACCAGTATTGCGCAGTGTGTGGCGGATGCCGATGTGGTGCTGACTTGTGTGGGCAATGATGACGATGTGCGCAGTGTGACCACCGCTGCCAGTGGTGCGTTAGCCGCGATGAAAGCCGGGGCCGTGTTGATTGATCACACCACCACTTCGGCTACGCTGGCACAAGAGTTAGCCACCGCTTGTCAGCAAGCGGATGTGCGCTTTATGGATGCGCCGGTTTCTGGTGGGCAAGCGGGGGCGGAAAATGGCGTGCTGACCATTATGTGTGGTGGTGAGCCGGCACTGTTTGAGCAAATGCAGCCGATTTTTGCCGCTTACGGACGTTCTTCGGTTTTGATGGGAGCGGCAGGGCAGGGGCAGCGCGCTAAGATGGTCAACCAGATTTGTATTGCTGGGGTACTTAATGGCTTATCAGAAGGGCTGATCTTAGCCGAGCAAGCCGGGCTGGATATCCCCAATCTGGTCGCTTGTTTGAAAAATGGCGCCGCGGGCTCTTGGCAAATGGAAAACCGTGCGGTGACTATGAGCCAAGACAAGTTTGATTTTGGGTTTGCGATTGATTGGATGATCAAAGATTTGGGCTTTTGTATTGATGAAGCGGCACAACTGGGCGTGAAGTTACCGATGACTGAAAGCACGCTCGCTGCTTATCAACAACTTTCCCAGCAAGGACTAGGGCGGATGGATACCTCAGTGCTGATTAAGGCCAGCCAATAGTCAGCGAATTTACACTGTAAACAATCGCAACTTTTCGCGGTGAGTTGTCTGCGGTGTGCTATTTATTCTGTGACGTTTGGCCAGTTTGATACTGTGGAAGGGCTTGATAGGGTAATCTGCCGCGCCGATAAGCCAGATTATGTTGGCTAGGAGGAAAGTTGTCGGAGTATAACTCACAACTGCGTGCTATACTCTGCGCCCTTTCTGTTCGATAGAGCGACCATCATGAACCTTAAAACTGATATTCAACAACTTAACAATCGCATCGATACTTGCCGCCGTAAGCTGGATGCCGCAAAAACTCGTGCCGATTCGGAGATGGTCAGCAAGTTCACTGACGAATTAGAAACCTTAACCAAGCGACTCAACAGCGTTAAAGGTAAGCAAGATTACGATCTCAATAAGATGCGTAAGACGATTGCTGATATGCCGTTTTCACGTGAGCTGACTAAGCTTGAGCAGGCGGATCTTGGTAAGCTGAAAAAATCGGTTAAAGGTTTGGTGATTGTTCACCCGACCACCAAAATTGGTAAAGCGTTACAAGTGGCGGTGATGACCGGTTTTGCTCCTAAGCCGTTCTAAGCCTGCGGTTTTTTTTGAATCTAAAGCGCCAGCATTTGCTGGCGCTTTGCTATTGGACTTACCGGCTCAGTAACCCATTAATTGTAGTAGTTGCTCTGCGGTTTGCACCGCCTCTTTACGATTAGCGATATTGAGCTTTTGATACAAGTTGCGAATGTGGGTTTTAATCGTGGTGCCAGCTACATCCAGTTCATGAGCGATCTGTTCATTGCTGAAACCGGAGTAGATCAGACCGAGTACTTGCCATTCACGTTGGGTGAGTGGGCTAGTGCGCACCAGTTCCGGAATGTTCGGGTGATTAACCAGATTCTCGACAAACTCCTCATCAAAATGTACCGAACGACTACGCTGAGTGGTGGAAATCTCTTTGAGTAGCAGATGGGCACGATGGCGTTCTAAATCACCCAATTCGCCTTTCTGAACCAGTTTTTCCAGCAAATGGCCAATTTGGGCACCATCGATCAGAAAATTGCCAATCATACCGGTCTGATTGGTGAGGCGTAGCGCTTGTTTTAGCTTGTCGCAAGCGAGTGGGTTATCGCCTTGAGTGCTGGCCAGTAAGGCTTGCACAATCAAGTTACGGTTCATATCGGTGACCAATTGATACTGTTCAGCTTGTTCTTGAATAAAGCTGAGCGTGGTATGTGCCTCGTTGAGTTCACCGAGTTGAATCTGTGCGCGAGCGATATTGCGCCACTGCAACTGAGAAAAATGGTTGCAGGCTTGTGCTGGACGAATGCTGGATTGTAGCCATTGGCGGATTTCGCTGTGGTTCTCTTTGGCTTGCCAATAGAGCAGTAAAGAGAGCGACGCGTTGGCTGTCCAATCAACATGATAAGTAGATTGTTTCAGCAGATGTTGGATTTGCTCAATAAACCGTCCTGCTTTGTCCAGTTCACCACGGCCAATCGCAATTCTGGCTAGCATCGAATAGCTGTGTAGGTGCTTACTTTGCGCGTGGTTATCTAGCACAGTGAGTCCTTGATAAGCAGCTTGTTCCGCCTCCTCTAAGCGGTTCCAACACCATAAAATTTGTGCGCGGATGCGTAATAAAAACTCATGCAGTGGTACTTGGTGCAGTTGCTGCTCTTCAATCAATTTAAACGCGTTATCTTGCACTTCATAAGCGGCTTGTACATAACCTTGTGCCAGCAAAATTTCGCTTTGTTGCAACAAAGCCCACAATGCCTGGTGATAAACCTGATATTGACGCGCCAGTTTTTCGGTCTGCTGCATCATGGAAAGCGCCCGGCTCAAATGGCCTAACACATGATTCACTTCACCGACCACTGAAGTGGCCACAATACGGCTACGATAGGTGGTGTGATCCAGTTGGCTCAAAGCCAGCTCGGCCAATTCTAATGCTTTTTCCGGCTCATTTTGGTTGATCGCCACTTGCGCGCGCAGTGCGTTAAACTCGCCTTGTTCTTTAGTGGAAAGTTTGACATTAAGCGCGGTCATCTCATTGGCGGCTTTCGCCAATAAAGCTCCTACATCATTATAACGGTGCTGACTTTGGGCGAGCCAAGCTTGCAGCATGCACAGTTTCGGCTCCCGATACAGCTGGCTTGGGGAGAGTTGATTAATGGCGGATTCCAGCACTTCTAGCTCGCCTTGGTTAAACATCTTCCAACCAAATTGGCTCAAAATACTGGCCAATAGTTCGCTATCTTGTGCTAAATGCGCATGACGCAAAGCTTGATGAGGGGTAGCTGCGTTTAACCAAGCTTTGGCCGCCGCGCGTTGTAAATCTTGCTCTTGCTGCGGAACGCGAGCTTGGCGTTGATGGGCCAAAAATTCGGCAAATAAGTTATGGAAGCGATACCAGTTGTTTTCTCCCTCTAAGGGCGAAATAAACAAGCCAAAGCGATTGAGTGATTCAATCATCGCCAGCGCATCATCACGTCCGGTGAGGCTACTCACCAAGGCATCGTCGAAGTGATCTAGGACGGAGCATTGCATTAAGAAATAGCGGGTTTCGTCATCGAGCAGATCGAACACTTCTTCGACCAAATAATCCCACAAATGAGAGTGATTAAAGTGTGCCACTGATTCAACAGTTTGCGCGAGCGTGCGCTGTTGGTGCTGAGCTTGGAGCGCGATTAATTGAAGTGCCGATGGCCAGCCTTCTACGTAGTCACGCAGATGGGTGGCTGTCAGTGTATCAATCCCATCGGCCACGCGTTGATTGAAAAAGCGCGTGGTTTCTTCGGTATCAAAGGCCAACAGTTCATTGCCAATCTCAATCATTAAGTCGCGTACGCGCAGATTGGCAGTGCCTAGCGGTGGAGTGGAACGGCTAGTAACCACGAGCGTTAAATTATCGGGCATGTGCTTGAGGAAAAAGCGCATCGCTTCATGAATGGTTTCATCACTGATTAAGTGATAGTCATCCAGCACTACATAACATTCATTGTGGTAATCGGCCAGTTCGGAAAACACTTCACTAAACAGTGAATGCAGCGAGGAGAATTGACGTTTCTCGGCTAATTTTTGGGCATTGGGGCAGGCATTATGGCTAGCTTTGTTAATTGCTTGCAGCAGATAGTTGATAAATCGAAACGGGTCGTTATCACTCTCATCAATGCTGTACCAACCGACATTCGGTTTATCCGACAACCACTGCGCGGCCATGGTGGTCTTGCCATAACCGGCTGGGGAGCGAAATAGCACTAATTTATAGCAGGTAGCGTGTTGCAATAAGTCCAGAACACGGGGGCGAACGATCGCATTATGCAAGCGTCCTGGGCGAGTTAACTTCGAAGGGATCCACATCTTCTTTCTCTCGTCTATTTACTACCAGAGCTTCATGCTCTTGGGGCAGATCATGTTCAGTGATCTGCGGGTGGGAGAGGTGAGTACGCGAGGCATATCACACTCAGATAGAGCGATGTTACTTGAAGTTATTCGGTGCGTTGATTGAGCCATGCTGAGTTTTTCGTGTTGTTCACGTTTTAGAGTTAACTACGCCCTAGATTTGTGAGTGTTATCACTAATTATACTTATCTGGCATCCGATTATTGGCTCATCCCCTACCTAATCTGCTGAAAAAATCGGTAATAACGAAGAGTTTATTGCGATCTATTTCACATAGTGAGTAATTGTTCAACAATCGAACAGCCAAACTTTTATTAAGCCTAACTATGGTTAATCAGTTGGAGGTGTGATCCGAATCACCGCTAGCGGTGATTCGGCCATCGATTGATGCGATTCAGATCACTCACCACAGAGGGCTGCGCCTCTACGCCTTGTTATCTCCTCCTAATTGGCCAGAAAAATAGGAGGATGTTTTGTGTACGTCATCAAGGCAGGATAGGGATCAGATGAATTAGAACCATAACCTGAGATTTCACAATGAAACCTACTCAACAGAAACAGTTTGACAAGAAGTTGTTCCAAGCCAACGTGAAGCGCCATTTGAGCGCGACTTACGCGACAACCGTGGAGCAGGCTTCTGCACGAGCTTGGTATTTAGCCATGGGACGCGCCTTAGCTGAATTTACTACTTTTGATCTGCTACAAACCGAGCAAGATCCACGCATCCTCAACAGCAAAGGTCTTAACTACCTATCGTTAGAATTTTTGATTGGCCGCTTAACCGGTAATAATTTGATCAGTATGGGCGTGTATGAAGCCGTGACCGAAGCGATGGGCGAGCTGGGACAAAACCTGACCGATCTACTGGAAGAAGAGCGCGATCCCTCTTTGGGTAATGGTGGCTTAGGCCGTCTGGCGGCCTGTTTTATGGACTCTTGCGCTGCGCAAGAGTACCCGACCGTGGGTTATGGCTTGCATTATGAATATGGTCTGTTTAAGCAGTCATTTGAACAGGGTCATCAGCAAGAAGCGCCGGATGCTTGGTGTGGTGTGGAAGGCTACCCTTGGGAAGTCGCTCGCCCAGAATTAAAGCAAGAAATTGGTTTTTATGGTCACGTAGAAGTGCTCAATCACAATGGTAAAGAGCAGCGCCGCTGGGTTCCGGGCATGTTAGTACAAGCCATGCCATGGGATTTACCGATTGTTGGTTACCAAAGTAATACGGTTTATCCGCTGCGTTTATGGGAATGTCGTGCGATTGCACCGTTCTCGCTGGCCAGCTTTAACAATGGTGATTATTTTGAAGCGCAGCACGCATTGATCGATGCTGGTAACATCACCAAAGTGTTGTATCCGAATGATAACCATGAAAAAGGCAAAACTCTGCGTTTGATGCAGCAGTATTTCCACAGTGCCGCTTCGATCCACGATATTTTGCGTCGCCATGAGGCCGCAGGTCATGCGTTGGTTGATCTGCCTAAATATCAAACCATCCAGTTGAATGATACTCACCCGACCATCTCGATCCCTGAGTTGATGCGTATTTTGATTGATGAAAAGCAATTATCGTGGGAAGCCGCGTGGGCAATCTGTTCCAAAACCTTCGCTTACACCAACCACACCTTGTTGCCTGAAGCCTTAGAGACATGGAGTGAGTCGCTGATCCAACGTCTATTGCCACGGCATATGGAGATCATTTACGAGATCAACCATCGCTTCTTGCAAGACGTGCGCGCTAAGTGGCCGGGTGATGTCGCGAAACAGCAAAAGTTGTCGATCATTGAAGAAGGTTTCCATCGCATGGTGCGTATGGCTAACTTATGTGTGGTGGGATCCTATGCGGTCAATGGCGTAGCGGCACTGCACTCTGAATTGGTCAAGCGTGATCTGTTCCCTGAATTTGTCGATCTGTATCCGGGTAAAATTCAAAATGTGACCAACGGTATTACCCCTCGCCGCTGGCTGAAGTTCTGTAACCCAGGCTTATCTGCGCTGATTTCGGAAAAAATTGGCCATGAGTGGCCAGCTAAATTGGATCAATTGAGCAAAGTGGCGCAGTACGCGGAAGATGCCGCATTCCAGAAACGCTTTATGGAAGTGAAAAAAGCCAATAAGGTGCGTCTGGCGGAGTGGGTGAAAGATCACATGGATATCGAACTCGATACGAATGCGATCTTCGATGTACAAATCAAACGTCTGCATGAGTACAAACGTCAGCACCTCAATATGCTGCATATCCTGTCGCTCTATCATCGTTTGATCAATGATCCAAGCTTCGATATGCATCCACGCGTGGTGTTCTTCGCCGCGAAAGCAGCGCCGGGTTACCACCTTGCCAAAGAGATCATTTACGCGCTCAACATGATCGCGCACAAAGTGAATAACGATCCGCGAATTGGCAACAAACTCAAAGTGGTGTTCATTCCGGATTATCGAGTAAGCATGGCCGAAATCATTATTCCGGCGGCGGATGTTTCGGAGCAAATCTCGACAGCAGGTAAAGAAGCATCGGGTACCGGCAACATGAAGATGGCGCTTAATGGGGCGTTAACCATCGGTACTATGGATGGTGCAAACGTTGAGATCCGTGAAGAAGTCGGTGATGACAACATCTATATCTTTGGTCTGGAAGTCGATGGTGTAGAAGCGCTGAAAGCGCGTGGTTATAACCCATTTGATTTCTACCATGCTGATCCATTGCTCAAAGCCTCGGTTGATTTACTGCTTGGTGATGAGTTCACTCCTGGCGAGCCTGGTAAGCTGCGTGCAACTTATGACAGCTTACTCAATGGTGGCGATCCTTATTTGGTACTGGCGGATTTTGCTTCTTACGTGACTGCGCAGACGGCAATTGATAAACAGTATCGTGATCAAGCTGGCTGGGCTAAGAAAGCGATTCTGAATACCGCGCTAGTCGGCAAATTCAGCTCCGACCGTAGTATCCGCGATTATGTGAATAACATTTGGCAATTGAACGCCGTCGCGCGTTAAGCCCTTTGGGTGGGGCTGGTTTTAACAGTCCCACCTTTTATTACCTTACCCTACATGGAAGTGGAAAGTTGTCCCTTCGGAGAGAGCGATGAATCAAGACAATGTATTAAAACAAGTCGCTGCAATGGCAAATATTGCCGATCGATATGTCAGCGCTTGGGGCAGTGAAGCCCAAGTTGAAGACGACACTATCCGTCGTCTTTTGGCGTCTCTTGGCTATGACACCAGTAGTGATCAAGCTTTGCTGCAATCGGCAGAGAAGAAACACAAAAAAGATGTATTGGATCCGGTACTCGTGGTGCACCAAGGTGCGGTGATTGAAGTGCCGCTCTATCTTGGCGTGAGTGCCCGTGAAAGTGAATTTGATTGGTGTTTGCAGACCGAGCAAGGCGAGGTGTTAGAAGGCTATCTGCAATCACAAATTGTGCGTGATGAGCGTGCCCAAGGTGGGCCTTTGGTGTTTATGTTACCCACTGATTTACCGTTGGGTTATCACCAATTATTGATTGCCCGTAAGCGCCGTAAAGTTCCGTACCAAATGACGCTGATTGTTACGCCATCGGCCTGTTATAAGCAGCCAGCTTTAAGCCAAGGCAAAAAGCTATGGGGACCGAGCGTCCAACTGTATACCTTGCGTACTCAGCACAACTGGGGGATGGGCGACTTTGGCGATTTGAAACAGTTGGTGGCGGATATTGCGTCTCGCGGTGGTGATTTTGTCGGTTTAAACCCGATCCACGCTCTGTTTCCGGCCAATCCTGAAGGGGCTAGCCCCTATAGCCCATCATCGCGTCGTTGGCTCAATATTTTGTATATTGATGTCAGTTCCGTGCCTGAGTTTGCATTAAGTGCCCAAGCACAACAAAAGGTTGGTAGCGCTGATTTTCAGTTGCGACTACAAAAAGTGCGTGACGCACACTGGGTTAATTACACTGAAGTGGCAGAGCTAAAAATGAGCGTATTGCCACTGCTGTTTGCCGAGTTTAAAACCCGCCATTTGGATAAACAGACCGAACGCGCGCGCGCTTTCTTGAGTTTTGTGGCTGAAGGTGGTGACAGTTTATTACACCAAGCGGCATTCGATGCGCTGCATGCCCAATTACATGCGGCAGATAGTTCGGTATGGGGCTGGCCTGTTTTCCCTGAAAAATATCGTCGTTTTGATAGCAGTGCCGTTCAGAAATTTATTGAAGATCATCAAGATCAGGTAAATATCTACCTGTACCTACAGTGGGTAGCCGATACACAGATCCACGAAGTCCAGTCATTAGCGGAAGAAAAAGGCATGGCGGTGGGTTTGTATCGTGACCTTGCGGTTGGCGTGGCGGATTCGGGCAGTGAAACCTGGGCGGATCATGGTAATTTGCTGCAAGATGTCAGCATTGGCGCACCGCCGGATGTGCTCGGGCCTTTGGGGCAAAACTGGGGCTTACCACCACTTAACCCACAAGTTTTGCAAGCCACAGCCTATGATGCGTACATCAAACTGCTGCGGGCTAATATGAAGCATTGCGGTGCACTGCGGATTGACCATGTGCTGGGTTTGCTGCGTTTATGGTGGATCCCGAAAGGGGAAAATGCTACCAAAGGTGCGTATATCTACTATCCGGTCAAAGATATGTTGGCGATTTTGGCGCTGGAATCGCACCGTCATCAGTGCAGCGTGATTGGTGAAGATTTGGGCACGGTACCGGATGAAATCGTCGAGTTGCTGCGTGATGCAGGGGTTCACTCGTACAAAGTCTTCTTCTTTGAAACCTCCAAGCAAGATGGTGGTTATGTTTCACCTGCCCACTACGCCGAGCAATCGATGGCGGCACTTTGTACTCATGATATGCCGACTTTGCGTGGTTTTTGGCACTGTGATGATCTGAAAATGGGCCGTGAAATTGGCCTCTATCCAGATGAGGATCAGTTGCAAGGTCTGTTTGCCGATCGTTTAAAATCGAAACAAGGCATTCTCGATTCTGTAGCTTGGCACGGTTATTTACCTGCGGGAATTGGCCGTGATGCCACGTTAGTGCCGATGGATCGCTATTTGAGTGAAGCATTGCAACTGCATCTCGCGGCTGGCTCATCAGCCTTGCTCAGTGTGCAGTTAGAAGATTGGTTAGAGATGGATAAACCAGTCAATATTCCGGGTACGGTCAATGAATATCCCAACTGGCGTCGTAAATTATCGATGAATCTAGACGAGATCTTCGCCCGTGAAGAAGTGAATCGGATCGCGACACGTTTAACCGAGGTGCGCAGTAAAGCCAGTCAATAAAGCGTTTAGTGACCAATTGCTTAACAATCACCGAAAGAAGTTTCGGATTGGTCACTCTTTCCTGCCCGATAAGTCCGGTAAGATGGAGACACGCTTGGCCCGCGATTTGCGGGCTTTGTTTTATACCCCAATAACTTGAAGGCGCTGATCCAATATTCCGCTTTTTAAGCCACAAGGGATATCTCGTGAGTTAGGTTAGGAGTTAGCTTTGAAGAGCACGAAAAATCCATCATCGATCCCAGCAATATATGATCAGTTAGCGCGAGCGGCGTTCGCCGATCCTTTTTCATTTTTAGGTCCTTATCTTACTGAGCAACAAAGTAGATTACGAGTTTGGATGCCAGAGGCGGATAAAGTCGAGTTAGTGGTGGAGGGGCAGCCGCGTATTGAATTAGAGCGTGAAAGCCCTGGCGGTTTTATACTCAACGATTGCCATAACTTGCGCGACACTCACTACCAGTTGGCGGTAGATTGGGCGGGGATCGAGCAGCTGATTGATGATCCATACCAATATCATGCGATTTATGCTGAATATGAAGATTTACATACCCCAAAGCAGATGTATCACCAGTTAGGGGCGCAGTTTGTCACTTTATCCCGTGCTGGTAAAACGGTGTCTGGCGTGCGTTTTCTGGTTTATGCACCACATGCCACTGCGTGTAGTTTAATTGGGGCATTTAACCATTGGGACGGTCGTCGTCATCCGATGCAGCGCCTAGACTACGGGATATGGGGGATTTTTATTCCTGGTTTGAGCGAAGGCGTGCAGTACAAATTTGAACTCAAAGGCCCACAGGGTGAAGGTTTACCGCATAAAGCCGATCCGTGGGGCTGCTATGCCGAGCAGTACCCTTCTTTTGCTTCGGTGACTTACGATCATCGTCGCTATCAGTGGCAAGACCATGCATGGCAACAGCGTCCTGTAACCGAAAAACGTAAGCAAGCGCTCTCGTTTTATGAGCTGCATGTCGGCTCATGGAAGCGGGGCGAACACGGCGAATTGTTGAACTATCGTCAATTAGCCGATCAATTAGTGCCTTATCTGCTTGAGATGGGTTACACCCATGTTGAACTGATGCCTGTGGCGGAACATCCGTTTTATGGTTCTTGGGGTTACCAGCCGATTGGTTTGTTTGCACCAACCAGTCGTTATGGCTCGCCTGATGACTTTAAATATCTGGTCGATAGCTGCCACCAAGCAGGAATTGGCGTGGTGCTCGATTGGGTTCCGGCGCATTTTCCCTCCGACTCTCATGGTCTGGCCAATTTTGATGGCACACCGCTGTACCATGACCCCGATCCGCGCCGTGGTTGGCACCAAGACTGGAATTCTTATATCTACGATTTAGGCCGTGAACATGTACGCCGTTTGTTGGTCTCGAATGCGCTGTATTGGTTTGAGATGTTCCATATTGACGGGATCCGCGTTGATGCGGTGGCTTCAATGCTGTACCTGGACTATTCGCGTAGCCATGATCAATGGATCCCGAATATTGATGGTGGCCGTGAAAATTACGATGCAATCGCCACCTTTAAGTGGATGAATGAAGAGGTGTACAAGCATTTCCCGAATGCGATGACGATTGCCGAAGAGTCAACCGCCTTTCCCGGTGTTTCTGCGCCGACATTTGTTGGCGGTTTAGGCTTTGGTTTCAAATGGAATATGGGCTGGATGCACGATAGCTTATCCTACATCAAGCAAGATCCAGTACATCGCAAATACCACCACAATACGTTAACTTTCCCGCTGATTTATGCGTTTAGTGAAAACTATGTGCTCTCTTTGTCACACGATGAGGTGGTGTATGGTAAGGGCTCACTGATCTATAAAATGCCGGGTGATGAGTGGCAACAAACCGCCAACTTACGCGCATATTTAGGTTATATGTATGGTCAGCCGGGTAAAAAGCTCAACTTTATGGGCACTGAGCTTGGACAAACCGCAGAGTGGGATCACGATGGACAGTTACAATGGTTCCTGACTCAGTTTGAGCGTCATGCTGGGATCCAACGCTTAGTGCGTGATTTAAACCATCTGTATCAGGCGCAGAGTGCACTACATCAGTTGGATTGTGATCCACGTGGTTTTGAGTGGCGCTTGCAAGATGATGCGGATCTTAGCGTGATCGCTCATGAACGAATGGATGAAACTGGTCAGCGTGTGTTAGTCATTACTAACTTCACTCCCGTTCCACAGCAAGCATTTAGGCTTGGTGTCCCACAGGGTGGGCGCTATCAATTGCTGCTGAATACCGATGCCAAGCAGTATCATGGCAGCGATTACTCGGTATTGCAGCAAGTCAGCACGGCAAGCGTGGTCAGCCAAGGTTTAGATCAATCCCTGTTACTGCATTTGCCACCCCTAGCGACGCTGTTCTATCTGTGGGTCGCTGAATAGCTGGTATTACCGCTCAAGCGCAAAAATTTAACCCGCTACGGCGGGTTGATTTTTGGCCGATCTTAGGCGATCGACAGCAAAGTTAATGGGTCACCATGACTTAGGATGAGTGATCAGATCATGCCAAAGCTGGTAAGCAGAAAAATCCCGAGCGTACAAGTTAACAGCGATACCACGGTGGTCAGGGCCACAATATTGGCGGCTAATAAAGCATTACCGCCCATTGCGCGTGCCATCACATAACTGGCAGCAGAAGTGGGTGCGCAACTCATTAAAAACAGCAGCCCGAGATCTAAGCTACGAAAGCCAAACATCCACGCTCCGCCCGTGATCAGTAAAGGAGAGAGCACCAGCTTATAGCCGGTGGCCAACCAAGCGCTGTGGCTATCTTGCTTTAAGGCATCCAGATTGAGTGATCCACCTGCACACAGCAGAGCTAGCGGTAAGGTCATGTTGGCGAAATAGTGGCCAGCATCGGTGACCATTTTCGGCATAGGTAGACCTGAGAGATAGCACACTAAGCCCAGTGCGATCGAGATGATTAACGGGTTTTTGGTTAATGTCTTCACCATGAATTTGCCCACTTGCCAACCATTACTCTCGCCGCGTGGGGTTAGAGCAATCACCGCCTGAATATTAAACAGGATCGAGGTGGCGGCAACATAAATGGCAGCTAGCGCGACACCGGCACTACCATACATATTGGCGACATAAGCCAAACCGATGATCGCGGTATTGGCTCGAAAGCTGCCTTGGGTGACCACGCCGCAATCATTGGTTTTGTTGATTAATTTTCTAACGCTAAACAGGGTAAAGATAAAAAACAGCGCATTGGCGATTAAGCTATACAGCACCAACGAGAGGCTGGAAGAGAAATCATGCTTCGAGCTAACAATGCTTAAAAATAGCATGGTTGGTAGTGTCACCTGAAACACAATACGTGAAGCAACTTCAATAAAATTTTCGTTGATCAGATTGATGCGTTTGAACCATACCCCCAAGCCGAGCATTAAGCAGATGGGGCCAGTAATGGCAGCGGAAAATTGCAGCTGAGCGAGAATATTATTCATATCAATCCATTGAATACACTTTTAATCCGTGCATTTTTCCACAGATTGATGCGCAGGAAAATCGGATTTTGGCGCAATTTTTTGTGAGCCATGTGCGGTAAATCATGAATCGCTTGGGTGGTCTACCTTATTTATGGGAGGAAAATCAATGACAATCAGTTATGCAATTATTTGATTATGTTATATGTTGTAAGTGCAGTGCTGGCTTGGTTAACAATTTTGCAATGATAATCATTTTTTGGTTTCAATCTGTGGGATCATGGTGCGGAATTCAGCCCCAATAAGGAAAATAATAATGAATAGAAACGACACTGTCCCGTTACCCACCAATACCCGCGAATGGTTTCTCCACCGTAATAGCTTGATCATTTTGGCCGATATTGCCCTGTTTCTCGCTCTTTACCATTGGCTGCCTTATGAATCCAATGTGGTACTAGGGCTCAGTATGCTGGTCTTTATCGCGGTACTTTGGTTAACCGAAGCACTGCATGTTACCGTGACCGCAATTTTGGTTCCGGTGCTGGCAGTGCTGCTAGGTATTTTTGATACTCAAGCTGCATTGAATAATTTTGCTAACCCGATCATTTTCCTATTCTTGGGTGGCTTTGCCTTGGCTGCCACCATGCACCATCAAGGATTGGATAAGGTGATTGCGGAAAAGGTGCTCACACTGGCATATGGTAAAATGAATGTGGCAGTTTTTATGCTGTTTGGAGTTACAGCGCTGCTTTCGATGTGGATTAGTAATACCGCTACTGCAGCGATGATGCTGCCACTTGCCTTAGGTGTCTTGAGTAAAGTTGATGCGGATAAGCAGCGCAATACTTATGTCTTTGTATTGTTGGGTATTGCTTATAGTGCCAATATTGGTGGCATAGCTACCTTAGTTGGCAGCCCACCAAATGCGATTGCGGCAGCTGAAGTTGGACTCTCTTTTACCGAGTGGATGAAATTTGGTTTGCCCACCGCGCTGCTGATGTTACCGATCGCGATTGGCTTGTTGTTTCTTCTGCTCAAGCCAAATTTAAGTGGTAGTTTTGCCTTACAACATGCGCCCATTGATTGGGATAAAGGTAAAGTGGTCACCCTAGCTATCTTTGGTTTAACGGTGCTGCTATGGATTTTCAGTACCCCAGTCAACGCGCTGCTTGGTGGTTTTAATAGCTTTGATACCTTGGTGGCATTAGGTGCGATTTTGATGGTCAGCTTTGCCCGTGTGGTGCATTGGAAGGAGATCCAGAAAACGGCAGATTGGGGCGTATTACTGTTGTTTGGTGGTGGTTTGTGCTTAAGTAATGTACTCAAACAGACTGGAACCAGTGTATTTTTAGCTAATACTCTCAGTGAACTTGTTGCCGATATGGGCATTTTTGTGGTGGTGCTAGCGATTGCGATATTTGTAGTTTTTTTAACGGAATTTGCCAGTAATACGGCCAGTGCCGCACTATTGATCCCTGTCTTTGCCACTGTTGCTGAAGTGTTTGGGATGTCGCCTGTGCTGCTGTCAGTATTAATTGCGATTGCCGCATCGTGTGCCTTTATGTTGCCTGTTGCCACACCACCGAATGCGATCGTGTTTGCATCAGGACATATTAAGCAGAGTGTAATGATGCGAGTTGGGCTTTACTTGAATATCGCATGTATTGGTTTATTAACCATTATTGCCATGTTGTTTTGGCAACCATGAGCACATCGTCAGTTAATCAAAAATGAGGCCTGTATGGCCTCATTTTTGATCGTCGTTTTGCAACCAAGATTTATGGTGATGCATGAATTATTGCTGATTAACGAAGGTCTTAAAACGTGTTTTGGTTTCTGGATCGGCTTTTTGATACCAAAAATGCAGCATCTCTTCTGCGGTAGAAGCGGGTATCACTGTGCTGTCACTCACGCTGGCTGGCACTTGAGTTTCAACCCGATGATTGAGCGCGGCAATCCCACCGGTGCGGTTGTATTCCGAGGCTTCAAATTCAAAATTACGGCCAATTTGCATTCCCGGTTTAATCAATCGATCTTGACGCAGTTGTAGCGCTTGGCCTTGTTGATCAACCAATTGCCACTGCATGGTTTTGATAGATTTGTTGGCTTGGTTCGCATCACGATATTGCGGCAAAGCGAATGAAAGCTGCTGATTGGCGGCATCAAAAGTGGCGATCACCACTTCGCTCTCGACCATGATCCGATCACTACCTTGGTTAAAATAAGGTGCATAGCGGAACACGATTTGCTGTTCACCATCATTCAGCTCCAGTTTTTTATTGGCACTAAAAAAACCGCCCGATAGCTGCGGACTCGCGCCATTGACCACCAATAAATCGATGGTTTCGGGGATCTCGATAGTAACAGTGGCATGGGCTGAGGCCGCAAGGCAGAGCGCCAGTAAAGCAGACAGACGCGGCATAAATTTCATAGCAGATCCTTTGTGATATTTGTTGGTATGACGAGTGGGTTAAAGGGTGCGCTGTGATGCCATAAAAGGCAAGCTTTACACTGGATAAAGTTAAGCAAATTCACTGAAATTTAACCGCTTCGTGGAGAGAGGTGAACAAGCCAAAACCAAAACCAAAACCAAAACCAAAACCAAAACCAAAACATTAGGGATTCCGGTCGGCAAAAAAATGCTTGGCTTGCTCAGCGATTATGTACTGTAAGCATTCCGTGGATCAGTAACGCTTTTCAGCGTCGATTGAAGTGATTACACTAAGCGGCGTTGCCGAAAGTGTCGGTAACTGCACAATATTCTCAGGGCGGGGTGCAATTCCCCACCGGTGGTATGCCGTAAGGTGAGCCCACGAGCGCTCGAGGTTTCGAGGTCAGCAGATCTGGTGAAAAGCCAGAGCCGACGGTAATAGTCCGGATGAGAGAGAATGACCAACACACTGCTGCTCGCTGTGGCTTTGCCATAGCGAGAGTGGTGCTTGGTGGTAAATTCAGATCCCTCTTACGCCCTGATTCTGGTCATTTTTTGGAGTATTACCATGAATCAGTCCTCATTACTTGCCGAATTTGGCGACCCAATCACTCGTGTAGATAACGCACTGCAAGCCTTGCGTGAAGGGCGCGGTGTATTATTGCTCGATGATGAAGATCGCGAAAACGAAGGCGATATTATCTACGCGGTTGAATCACTGACTAACGCACAGATGGCGTTGATGATCCGTGAATGTAGTGGAATTGTCTGCTTGTGTTTGACCGAAGCACAGGCCGATCGCTTAGCCCTGCCACCGATGGTGGTCAACAATAACAGCGCTAACCAAACCGCGTTTACCGTATCGATTGAAGCCAAACACGGTGTTACGACTGGCGTGTCAGCTCAAGATCGGGTGACCACGATTAAAACAGCGGCGAATCCACAAGCGAAAGCGGAGGATTTAGCGCGTCCGGGTCATGTATTCCCACTGCGTGCTCGCGCTGGTGGCGTGTTAGCGCGGCGTGGTCATACCGAAGGCACGGTCGATTTGATGCAGATGGCCGGTTTACAGCCCGCTGGTGTGCTGTGTGAACTGACCAACCCAGATGGCAGCATGGCTAAAACGCCAGAAATCATCGAATTTGGCAAGCTGCACAATATGCCGGTATTGACCATTGAAGATATGGTGCAATACCGCATTCAGTTTGATTTGAAATTGGCGTAAGCGTGCAAAAATTAGCCCTGATCGATGTGCTCAGGGCTGATTATTGCATGCTGCAGGATTGGAGTGACGATTACCAGCCGGCTTGCTGATGATCGATTTCGTTATGGATCAGTGTCACACACTGCGAAGCGAATAGCATTTTGGGACCAAGGCTGATTTTTTCGACGCCAAGCCGCTTCATCGAATTACCGCTTTTCTTGGGCATCGGGATGTGGTCGGTCAAAATAAAACACGGATTGGGGCCAATCTCAATCTCACGGATTGAATCGCCTTTTTTATCCATCATGTACAGCGAATGCTGCTCCGCCAATTCACCGAGTAGCGCTTCAAAGCTGATGGTGCGCACGGTCAATCCTGGCTGCACTACACGAGTTTGTTCTTTACCCATCCCCACTGACGCGTCGAGCGCTTTGACCAGCAGTGCCAGCAAGGCCGCTTCATGAAAGCCCCCGACATCACTGATGTGATTCGATTCAACCGTGATGGTGCGTGAATAATCGTGGGTGCTTTCCAGCACCAGATGGATCACCACATCTTCACGATGTGACTGAGCAGTAAACAGGCTGTTCATCATGCAGTGAGCCAAAATTTCGCTATGGCATTTGCCACCCACTTCTGCCAATAGGCGTTGGCTGTCGGTAGGGGCAGAGCGCGCTCGGAGGATAAAACTGCGCATGGGATTTCTCATTCGATGGTCATTCAAGGTCGAGTATTGTCGCTAAGCCGCTCGCGGTTGACCAGTGTTTTCTTATGGCCAAAGTAGATCGGTTTGCCAGTGTTGAGCCAGAAAATCAATAAACTGTCTGACTAAAGGGGTTTGGTAGCTGCGTGATAAATAGACCGCCCAAATCGCGCTGCTGGGCAAAGGGTAATCTGGCAGCAGGGCTTGCAACTGGCCGGAGTGTAACAATGGATTAGCCAAATCACAGGGCAAGCGATGATTGATGAACTGGAGAATGGTCAGCATCCCCGCCAGCGGATTGGGGTTGCATACTGATATTGTTCAGGGGGCATTGCCCCCTATTCATTTGATGGTCATTCCTAAACTACGGCTTTGAACTACGATGGTGTTGGACGGTAAGCGGCCAGTGTCTTGTCACCAAGATTATTGGGTGTTGTCTGCCTCTGGCTTGTGGCACACTGAGCATCGTCCATTAGTGGACAGCGTTGCAAGCGTAGGGGAGCACAATGTTAAGAACACTTGGTAACATTATTTGGTTTTTATGTGGTGGGCTGGTCATGGGTTTAGCTTGGTGGCTATTTGGCGTGCTGGCCTTCATTAGCATCATTGGTATTCCGTGGGGGCGCGCCTGTTTTGTGATCGGCAATTTTTCATTCTGGCCATTTGGTTATCAAGCGATTGCCCGTGATGAATTGACAAATCAAACCGATATTGGCACCAGCGGATTTGGTGTGGTCGGTAATATTATTTGGTTTATCTTGGCCGGTTTTTGGCTGGCGATAGGGCATATTCTCTCTGCGGTGGCCTGTTTTGTGACCATCATCGGTATTCCGTTTGCGTTGCAGCATTTAAAGCTGGCGATCATCTCTTTGGCACCGATCGGTAAAACCATCGTATCCAATCAAGACGCGGCACGCGCTCGCTATGGGGTGCGATAATTCAGATGATGAATATTTAATCTTGAGCTCTTTCAACACGATCAGAGCGATTGCATTGGTGAGCCAGGCAGCTTAAGGTTGACAGCATAAGCGGCCAATTCGAAATATTTGGATGAGATATGCGTTGGGTACTCGCTTGTTGTGCGACAGATAGTTATGGTGAGGCATCTTGCGTTTCAAAATGGGCTGTCTCTATTGAGTATATTGCAAATCTGAATGATGGCTAAAGAGAGCCCTGACTTGATGATTTGCTGTTGGCGCTGTAACTGTAGATGGTAAAAGCTGGGGTCAATATTATCGTCTGGCTCCACGACATTTAACTGCAACATGCCGATTTTTTTTACCAAATTAAGTGCTTGGATTGGTGCGAGTATTTGTGAATCGGTGAATAGATATTCTGTTGCATCGTGATTGAGTTGGTTACGCAGTTTAATTAGCTGCTCAATATCGTGAAAAACTTCATCAGGAATGACACCTAGCCCAAACAGAAGCTTAAGGCGAACGGAAAGATCGCCCAGTGGACCAGTATCGTGTAATAACGGTTCCACAACCGATTGCACCGCAAAATTATCTTTGCGGAAAATGCGTTGCATCAGTGCAGCAATGGCTTCGGTTAACACATCAACGGTGGTAATGAAGAACCCGCGTACCGTGTGGGTCTGATTCAAGCGCTCTAGTAGGTCGGATTCGTTAATTTTTTCTGCCATAAACTGATCTGTTGTTGGGTTAAGTCGAGAGAAACAAGTCTCTCTCGACATTGCAAGGCTTCTGATAACACTATTTTTCAATCGGTTATGTTGAGGCTTTAATCCATTTGGTTATAGAGCGTTTCAATTTGCTGCGCTTCAACACTGTCTGCTGCCAATCTTGTGTAGCGGGCAAGTGTAGAGCGAACCCCTTCTTTTTCAATAGCTTGTTGTAATTCGACGGCTTGTGGGTCACAGCTATTGCGGTATTTTAGCGCTGCGGCAATCCCTTTCAGTAACATGTCATTTGGCACTCCGTACTCAATTGTACCGAGTAAAGGTTTGATTAATCTATCATTTTCTCCAAGTTTTCTTAGTGGCTGACGAGCAACGCGATCCACTTCATCCACCAGATAAGGATTAGCAAAACGAGTCAGGATTTTCTCGATATAGGCCGTGTGCAGTGCACGATCAAAACCATAACGACGGATCAGCACTTCACCGCTTTCTTGCATCGCTTGTTTAACTTGTGCGTGTATTTGCGGATCTTGAATCGCTTCACGAATAGTACGGTGTCCCTTCAAGCCACCTAGATAAGCGGTAATGCAGTGGCCGGTATTTAAGGTAAATAGTTTGCGTTCGACAAACGCCATCAGATTGTCGGTTTTTTCCATCCCTGCAATCGATGGGATTTCGCCTTTGAACTGTTGTTTATCGACAATCCATTCATTAAAACTTTCTACTGTCACTTCTAGCGGATCATCGTTGGCGGCTTGTAGCGGTGGCACAATCCGGTCAACTGCAGAATCGACAAATCCTACTAAAGCATCGGCTTGTTGCTGCTCGTCTGGGTCCAGGCATTGGTACACTTGCTGCTTAAGATGGGTGGTACCACGTACCATATTTTCACAGGCGATGATATTCAGGGGTTGAGTATTGCCAGCCGCAAATCGAGCACTCAAGCCTTTGGCAATGGTTTTGGCAATAATATCCAGAACGGTTGGACCTACTGCAGTGGTGACTAAATCCGTTTTGATGATTCGCTCAATCAAAGCTTCGCTGTTACTGTTGACGGCGGTAACATGGCTAACGGTTTCCATTTTACATTCATTACCCACTACTTTGACGGTGTATTTTTGTTGATGACTCAACTGATCCACCAAAGGTTCGTTTACATCGGCGAAGGTAACGGCGATATCTGCATCAGACAGAAGTTTGCCAATAAAACCGCGGCCAATATTGCCAGCACCAAAATGAACTGCATTCTTTTTCATGTTTTACCTACCTAAATATTGAATTTTTACCTTATTGCTAGAGGCGAGATCAGCCACATAGGGGGCGTAACTGACCTCGATTTATCTCTGGAGCTAATACGTTATGCTGCTTGATTGGCGGTCAAAATGCTCAACACATCACTCACATCTTTGGTTGAGGTAAGTTTGTCGAGAGCGCTTGGGTCATCAAGAGCATTGGTAATGGTGGTAATGACTTGAATATGCTCATCATTTTTTGCTGCAATACCGATAACAAGTTTAGCAATATCGCTATTATCCTCGCCAAAGACCACTCCTTGTGGGTATTGGCAAATTACGATACCGGTTTTGATCACCCGATCTTTGGCATCCACAGTGCCATGAGGTACCGCAATCGATTCACCGAGATAGGTAGAAACCAGTTGTTCCCGTGCAAACATCGCATCGACATATTCGGGATGCACGTAGCCTAATTCGACTAATTTATTACCCGCAAAGCGAATCGCTTCTTCTTTATTTTTGGCATTCAAGCCAAGATGAATATTCTCTTTTTGCAGTTGAAAAATACTCGGAGGTTGGACGTCATAGCTATCATCATTGGCGGCTAAGATGGAAGGTTTGAGCAACTGGCTATCATTGGCTGCGTGGCGCTTAGCGGCGAGAAGTTGAGTCACCAATTGGTTGTATAGTGCACTGTCTAAGAAATTATTCAGTGAAATATGTTCGGCGTTTGGCGCGTGCTGGCGGGCACGGTCAGTCAAATCTTGGTGGGTGATGACAATATCGACATCCGCAGGCAGGGCATTGATTGCCATATTGATGACGGTGATTGGTAATCCGACTTCCCCCACTTTTTTACGCAGCATACTGGCACCCATAGCACTTGATCCCATGCCCGCATCACAAGCGACGATGATGCTTTGTACGTTTGCCATGTCGATTTTCTTATTCTGTACTGTGGTTGGTGTCATTTGACCTTTGGAGCCGGCTTTCATCTCTTGCATCTTGGATGTGGCTTTTACCAATGCGTCTTTATCACCATCCTGCTCTGTGGAAGTTTGAGCCTTGATTAGTACCGCTGCGACGATGAAGGAGACGGCGGCAGCGGCAAAAATAGAACATATCACACCCAATATGGATCCTTTGTTGGCCATCAAAAGTATGGCAAAAATAGAACCCGGAGAAGCCGGTGAAACTAAGCCTGAGTTGAAAATAGTCAGTGTGAACACGCCAGTCATACCTCCCGCGATCGCGGCCAGAATTAGGCGAGGATTCATCAAGATGTAGGGGAAGTATATTTCATGGATACCACCGAAGAAGTGAATGATACTTGCACCGCCAGCGGTTTGGCGAGCGGTACCTTTACCAAACACCATGTACGCCAGCAAAATGCCGAGACCTGGACCAGGGTTGGCTTCAATCAGGAAGAAAATAGATTGGCCAGTTTCGTTGGCTTGTTGGATACCTAGTGGTGAGAAAATGCCGTGGTTAATCGCGTTGTTGAGGAATAGGATTTTGGCTGGTTCAACAAAGATCGATGTGAGAGGGAGTAAGTGGGCCGTAACAAGAAAATTAACCCCTGCCGCCAAAGCAGCCGATAACACCTTCACAAATGGGCCGATCAAGAAGAACGCGATGATGGCACATAGCATGCCGATAATGCCGGCAGAAAAGTTATTGACCAACATTTCAAAGCCACTGCGCACTTTGCCATCGATTTTTTTATCAAAAGCTTTGATTGCCCAGCCACCCATTGGGCCGACGATCATCGCGCCCATGAACATTGGAATGTCAGTGCCAACGATCACACCCATAGTGGTAATCGCACCGACTACTGCTCCACGTTCGCCACCTGCCAGTTTACCGCCGGTATAGCCGATCAACAGCGGTAATAAATACGTAATCATTGGTCCAACCAAAGAGGCTAACGTCTCATTGGGTACCCAACCTGTTGGAATGAACAGCGCAGTAATAAAGCCCCACGCAATAAAAGCGCCGATATTCGGCATAACCATGTTTGATAAGAAACGGCCAAAATTTTGTATCTTGACCTTGGCGTCTGATGATATCATCTCGTCCCCCGTTGGATGTTCCATTTGAATTTGATCGTAGTAACGGTTCGACAAAAACCGTTGATTGCTTAGTACACAATCACTCTACCACACAAATTTCGAATGGAATTGCCAACGGGTTTTTTGTGACTCTTGTGGCAAAAATGTTAAGGACGAAGGGGGTTGTTGGTGATCGCTTTCAAGTTTTGGTTATGTAATATAAATACATTTTAGCGAAATCAAATTTGTCAATTAATATTTATTGCTTGATATCACGTATTTGTATTTTTAAGTTTGAAATTAATAGTGATAAATATCACGAATTTTTATTCTTCTCTGACTAAAAATAAGTCTCCTAGTGATAGTTATCACAATTTATTCTATTTGGTAGCTCTAATACCTATATTTTTTTTCAATTATTGCTTGGTTTGTAATTTAGCTACCAAATCTGTCTCCAATCTTCTGCTTAGTGGCATTTAGCGAGCGGGAAAAATGGCTTGGCTTCATTCACAAAATACCGCTTAAGGTTGTGAGTTAGCTTCAATCGTCTCATGCAAAAGGTTTAGGTAACGCCAGTTCCTTGCTATTATTCGCCGCACTTTATTATCCAGATGCAGCATATAGAACCCTATGAAAGAACGTGTGATTGTTTCGGTTTCCTCGATTCATGGAACCCAACATTTTCATTTGGATAAATTTTTTCGATTATTCCTTAAGAGCTTAGGTTATATCCTTTTAGTGAGTGTACTCGCGGTGGGCGGGGTTATTTATTATCTAAAGCACCAGATGGATTTTGCCAAGCTCAAGCAGCAAGAATTAGAGACTCATTCAATGTCATTGCTTGAGGAGATCTCTTCACTGCGTGAGTTAAAAGAGAGCCTAGAAAATGATTTGACGGTGCGCGAAGAGAAAATTCAGCTGGTTTCCGATCGATTGGGTGATTTAGAGAAAGTGCTCGGTGTGGATGAGAGTGGTGCCGAGCTGGAGTCGCGTTTGGATGCGGCCGCGATCACTTCTTCAGTTCGTACGCTGATGTTGACGCAAATTCCTAGTGGTTCGCCAACGCCAGGCGCGCGGATTTCCTCCGGCTATGGAAAACGGGTGCATCCGGTGACCAAGGAGGCCAAATTGCATCGCGGGCAAGATTTTGCGGTCAATATCGGCACGCCAATTTATGCGCCTGCCGATGGGGTGGTTGAAGTGACCCGCGCCAGTAATGTTGGCTCCGGCAATTTTATTCGCTTACAGCATGCTTACGGTTTTAGTAGCTCTTATTCACATCTGCAGAAATTTGCGGTGAAAAGTGGTGAATTTGTACAAAAAGGTGATTTATTAGGCTATTCCGGGAATGGTGGGCTTTCATCTGGTCCACATTTACATTATGAAATTCGTTTTATCGGTCGTTCGTTAGACCCACGACCTTTTGTCGATTGGGGAGTGAATGATTTTGAAACCCTATTCACTAAAGTAAGAGGTATACGATGGGAATCTTTAGTAAACAAAGTCGAGCAAAGAGTCAGCTCTCAGCTACAACTCTCATCGCAAAAGGTAGCCATATCTCCGGAGAGTTGAAGATTGAGAGCAGTATTCAGATTGATGGCCTGGTGGAAGGCAAACTGCAGGTTGATAAAATGCTGGTGATCAGCGAAAGCGGGGTGGTCTATGGCGAAATCTTTGCCGATCATCTGATCATCAATGGTCAATTTGAAGGGACGGGTCACGCTGCAAAAATTGAGATCCTAAACAAAGGGCGGGTTAACGGTACTTTGTTTAGTGATGATCTTAGTATTGAACAGGGTGGTCGTTTTACCGGTAATACCCATGCGGCTCCAGAGCATCAAGTAGTTGATTTTCAAGAGGCTAAAGCGGTCGCTGAAAGTTAAGTCACCGCGGTCAGGGGAGTTAAAGAGAGGGATTTTCCCTCTCTTTGGGATGAGCGAATTAAGGTACTTATCGCTATGTATGGCGATGGGTTTGCTGGAGCTTATAAACTCGCTTGATGCTCTGTGATCAGTGTTGCCATTTGTTGCTCTGCTCGTTGCTGAGCATTGGCAAAACTTTCGCTTGCGGCTAAGTGAGTGATCACTTCGTAATAACACTTGAGTTTAGGCTCGGTACCCGATGGGCGCACAATCACCCGAGCACCACCTTCCAGATGGTAGATTAGTACATCACTGGTTGGTAGGGTGATCGTTTCGGTTTTTCCATCGGCAAAGGTGCGTCGCGCTTGTTTAAAATCTTCCACAATTAACACGTTACGTCCGCCAATCTCGGTAGGTGGCGTTGCACGCAATTTATCACCGATGGGGGGCGAGTTAGGCGCCAGTGCTATGCTGCGCTGCGCGTTAAGGTGCAGACCATGCTGGCGATACAGCGTTTCAAGCTGATCCCATACCGTTTTACCCTGTGCGTTAAGCTCTGCGGCGAGTTGAGCAAAAGCAACCAGTGCTGAAAGGCCATCTTTGTCCCATACACTGCTACCAATGGTATAACCCAGCGCTTCTTCATAGGCGAACAGAAATTGCTGCTGTTCGGTTTGCTGTTGCATGGCTACGTTGGTTAGCCATTTAAAACCGGTTAAGGTCTGATAGTAATGTGCACCATGTGCTGCGGCGATTTTACTCAGCAGGCTGGAAGAGACGATCGTGTTACCGACTAATTTGCGGTCAGCATCGGTTTGTGACAGCAGGTAGTGACCAAACAGAGAACCCACTTGATCGCCAGTCAGCATTTGGTATTCACCATCGGCTTTTCGGGCCGCTACGGCAAAGCGATCTGCATCGGGATCATTGGCACAGGCAAGCTGAGCGCCAGTTTGCTTGGCGAGTGCTATCACCATATCCATCGCGCCTGCTTCCTCAGGGTTGGGAAAATTAACGGTAGGGAAGGTGCCATCTGGCTCGCGCTGCTCTGATACGTTGTGGACATCGGTAAAGCCAGCATCCGCCAGTAAGGCTTCCGCCATTTTTGCTCCGACGCCGTGCATTGCAGTGTAAGCTAAGCGCAGTGCTTGCGGCTGGGTATGGTGCTGCAGCAATGGGCTTGCGCCAATAGTATTACGGTAGGTTTGGTAATACTCATCGCACAGCCAATGCAGCAGCCCTTGTTGCTCGGCCTGTTCAAGAGCGAGATAAGGAATTGCTTGCTGCGCAGCTTGGTCGATACAAGCGGCAATGCCAGCATCGTGGGGCGGAATAATTTGTGCGCCATTTTCCCAATACACTTTAAAGCCGTTGTACTCTGGCGGGTTGTGGCTGGCGGTTACCACCACTGCCGCGGCAGCGTTGAAATAACGTACACCGAACGCCACGATCGGGGTCGCCGCCACTTGGTGAGTCAAATAAGTCTTGATGCCAAGGGAAGTGAGCACGCTGGCGGTATCGTGCGCAAATTGTCGAGAATCGAGCCGGCCATCATAGCCGATCACCACCCCGCGCCGCTGCGCGTCTGGTACTTGAGCCAGCAGATAATGCCCGAGTCCGGCGGCGGTTTCTTGAATGACCAAACGGTTCATCCGATTTGGACCACAGCCCACTTTGCCGCGTAGTCCGGCGGTGCCAAATTCTAGCCGAGCTTGAAAGCGTTCGGCAATTTGTGCTTCCTGCTGAGCATCGATCAGCTGTTGCAGTTCATGACGGGTCTTTGGATCGGGATCTCTGGCCAACCACTGGGTGACGGTTAAATTCATGGTGTCTCTTCTCGCTATTGAGCTGTGAAGTTGCAGTTTATGTAATCTCTATGCTCTAAAACATCGCCGCAATCGCTAAACTGGACTTGCTGGCATATTGCTATTGAGAGTTTAGTCGATGATAAGTTGATGGGTGTAACTTATTTTTTACACATGGGTTGCTTGATAAAGAAAAGCACAATCTTGCCTTTATTTTAAAATAGTGCTTGCGATATTGTGTTGGTGTCGATAAGTTACTCGAACAAACGATAGATGCAGTGATTATCAAGGCTACAGGCATCGAGCTGACTAGTCAGAATAAAGTTAAGGATGATGTAAAGATGTTGCAAACCGATGATGTAAAAATTAAAAAAATCAAACAATTACTACCGCCGATTGCGGTATTAGAAAAATTTCCTGCTACCGAAACTGCAGCGTCCACTACGTTCCAAGCGCGCAATGCGATTCACAACATGTTGCAAGATCAAGATGATCGCCTGTTAGTGGTGATTGGTCCTTGTTCTATACATGATCCTGAAGCGGCGATGGAATATGGCCAGCGTTTAAAAGTATTACGTGATGAGCTCAGCGAACAGCTGGAAATTGTAATGCGAGTCTATTTTGAAAAGCCACGCACCACGGTAGGCTGGAAAGGCTTAATCAATGATCCGTATCTTAATGATACCTATGAAATTAATCATGGTTTGCGCATGGCGCGGAAACTGTTGCTTGATCTGACTGATATCGGTATGCCCACCGCCAGTGAGTTTCTTGATATGATCACCCCACAATACGTGGCGGATTTGATCAGTTGGGGCGCAATTGGCGCACGTACCACGGAGTCGCAAGTACACCGAGAATTAGCTTCTGGGTTGTCATGCCCAGTTGGTTTTAAAAACGGTACTGATGGCAATATTAAAATTGCTGCTGATGCGATTCGTTCTGCTGGTGCATCACACCACTTCTTATCGGTGACTAAATTTGGCCACTCGGCGATTGTTGAAACCGCAGGTAACCCTGATTGCCACATTATTTTGCGTGGTGGTAAACAGCCAAACTATAGTGCGGAGCATGTCAACAATATTAAACAAGAGCTGGAAGTCGCTGGCTTACCACAAAAAGTGATGATCGACTTTAGTCATGCCAATAGCTCTAAGCAGTATCAGCGGCAAATGGTGGTGGCACAAGATGTGGCGGCGCAGATTGCCCAAGGTGAACATGCCATCTTTGGGGTGATGATTGAATCGCACTTGGTGGAAGGTCGTCAAGATTTGACCCCTGAGGGGTGTTTGACTTACGGTCAATCGATCACCGATGCCTGCATTGGTTGGCCAGAGACTGAAACGGTGTTGCGTCAATTGGCTGCCGCGATTGAAGCGCGTCGTCAGCAATAAATGAACAAGAATTAACATGGGAGTTTTACGTCCCTGTTCTTTTCCCTAGTTAGTGGGTTGGGTACGTGTTTTTACACGTACTCGCTAGGTTTTGCTCTACATGGTAGTGAATCGTCGGTTAAGGTGAAGTATTGAATCGGAAGCGGCTTGATTCGATAAGTTGGCTCCTGCTGTGCTAAAGCTAAAATGAATGCCAAGTTTGGCACTGCTCTTAATAGCGAAATCACTTCATTGAGTGTTTTGAGGTTCTGTGGATCAATTCGGCTTGCTAAAATTTGCTCGAACAGCAATTAGAGGAGGTCAGTGAGTTAATTATATGCTTCTTAGTGTTCACCGTACTCTTTTATGATTTGAAGTTGCAGCATGATTGCCTGCAACTTCAAATTAGGGGAAGTTTTCTTTACCTTTGGACTAATGAGTCGCTTGATAGTTTGCTAAGGTCTTTGGCGCCTGTCAGAATCATGGCAACCCTCATCTCTTTTTCATAAAGGTCGAGCAGATTTTCTACCCCAGCGCGTCCTTGTGCTGCTAAAGCATAAATAAACGAACGGCCGAGCATAGTGCAATCTGCGCCAAGTGCCAACATACGAATCACGTCTAAGCCAGTACGGATACCAGAGTCGACCAGAATTTTCAGGTCGCCCTTTACTGCATCCACAACTGCGGGTAGTGCTTGCACGGTAGAGGGCACGCCATCTAACTGGCGACCACCGTGATTGGAAACTACAATGCCGTCTGCACCAAAGCGCACTGCGTCTTTTGCATCTTGGGTATCCAAAATGCCTTTGATGATCATTGGACCATCCCAGAAGTCCCGGATCCACTCTAAGTCTTTCCATGAGATGGAAGGATCAAAGTTCGTACTTAGCCAGCCTATGTAGTCTTCTAGTTTAGTCGGTGTTCCTCGGTATTTGGATATGTTACCCAAATCGTGCGGCTTACCAAGCAAGCCCACATCCCATGCCCAGCTTGGGTGTACCATAGCTTGTAATACACGGCGCATCGCAGCATTAGGGCCGCTCATGCCGGAATGCATATCTCGATAACGAGCGCCCGGTACTGGCATATCGACGGTGAACACGAGATTTTTCACGCCAGCGGCCTTAGCACGTTCCAACACGTTTTTCATAAAACCGCGATCTTTTAAAACGTAAAGCTGGAACCAGATTGGACGCTGAATCGAAGGTGCCACTTCTTCAATCGGGCAGACTGAAACCGTAGAAAGGGTAAAAGGAATACCTTTCGTTTCAGCCGCTTGCGCGGTTTGCACTTCGCCGCGGCGGGCATACATGCCGGTTAAGCCCACAGGAGAGAGGGCGATCGGCAGCGCCATTTTTTCGCCAAACAGTTCGGTTTCTAAACTCAACTCAGACATATCACTCAGTACACGTTGGCGCAGTGCAATGTCGGCCAAATCATCGGTGTTGCGTCTGAGCGTATGTTCTCCATATGAGCCGCCATCAATGTAGTGGAACAAAAAGGGCGGGAGTTTAGCTTTGGCTGCAGCGCGGTAATCGGTTGAAGCTGAAATGATCATAATTCAATCCTATTCTGGGCTTATTCTGTGAATGTTCCTTTTTTGCTCAAGCTCATAGAGGTACAACGATGAGCTTGAGCGATGAGAGCGAGATACTAGCTCTCGGTACTGATTAAAAGGTTTAGCGATTCATTAAAGCATCGGTCATGTTGAATCCGTAAATCACGGTCATGCCGATGATGCCGGTCAAAACAAGATAGTAGAGGGTTGGCAACACGGTTTTGCGCAGTGTCGCACCTTCACGACCGAGCAGGCCAACTGTTGCGGATGCAGCTACCACGTTGTGGATGGCAATCATGTTACCGGCTGCTGCCCCAACGGCTTGTAGAGCGATGATCACCACGCTAGAGATGGTCAGCGTTTGTGCCACTTCAAATTGGAATTGGCTGAACATCATGTTGGACACTGTGTTAGAACCGGCAATGAAAGCGCCCAGTGCACCGACAGTCGCACTCAGCATCGGGAAAGCTTCACCCACTAAACCCGCAGCAAAGTTGGCGGTAGTTACTGGCATACTGGCTAAATCAGCACTGTTAATTCCAGAATTGATAAAGATCCGAACCATAGGAATGGTAAATATCAGTACGAATCCCGCACCAATTAAGGTTTTGGTGGACTCACCAAATGCTTTGCCGATGGGAGTTACGCTGCGTGTTTGAGTGAATACGGCAATCAGTGCTACGAAAATGAGAATCCCTCCAGGTAAATAAAGAGGCTCGATTGATGTATTAATACCTGTCTCTCCCAAGATATTACTGAAGGAGACTTTGACGCTGAGGAGGAGTGCTTTGAAATCTGAGTTTACACGGCTAGCCACGAGAATAATGGCAAGTAGCACATAGGGGGCCCATGCCAGAATAAGACTCATTGGCTTGGCTTTGATCTCATTTAGATCCATTTTAAGTGAGCCTAACCATTCAGTTGGCCACTCATTTTCAGGGCTAAAATCCCATTGAGTTTTGGGTACTAAGAACCCTTTTTTAGCTGCTGTCACCACAATCGTAAGACCGATGAGTCCACCGATCAATGATGGGAATTCAGGGCCGAGGAATGCTCCGGTCAGTGCGTAAGGAATAGTGAAGGACAAACCTGCAAAAATTGCGAAAGGTAGAATGTCTAATCCTTCCGTCCAGCTACGATGTTTGCCAAAGAAACGAGTCAACATCATGGCCATTAATACTGGCATAAATGTTCCTACTGAGGCGTGAATTAGAGCGACACTGGTCGTTATCTGTTGTAAATACATATCCCAGTTTGAACTGTTGGCAATTAATGTTTCCGTGATGTTATAGGTATCAAGCCCTCGATTGACACCTACAATAATCGGAGTACCGACTGCACCAAAAGATACAGGAGTTGATTGGATCATCATTCCCATAAGTACAGCTGCAAGTGCAGGAAATCCAATGGCAACGAGAAGTGGTGCGACAATTGCTGCGGGTGTCCCCCAACCGGAAGCTCCTTCGATAAAAGAGCCAAAACACCAAGCAATAATAATGGCTTGTATACGTCGATCTGGTGAAATTTCAGTGAAGCCATTACGAATCGTAGTAATAGCACCAGTATGTTTTAGTATGTTGAGTAAGAAAATTGCGCCAAAAACAATCCATAATACGGAGAGCGTGATACCTAATCCCTCTAAGATTGAAGCTAGTACTCGATTACTGGACATATCCCAAAATGTCAAAGCAATTATTACAGTTAGCGCAAAAGCGATTGGCATTGCTCTCTTGGCTGGCCAATTTAATCCAATCAGTAAAATAGCAGCAACCACAATTGGTGAAAACGCTACTAAAGCGAGCATTGTTTGATTCATGAAGTACTTCCTTATTTTTAACTCTTTATCAATCAATAAGATGAGCTAGCAAATCAGTAGGACATCATCAATCGTTCAGAGTCCTGTTATTGTTTTTATAGTTGTGGCTGACTTATTAAGCGGTTGTGAATTTACTGCTTTATTTTTGATGAATATAGAGAAATAATGAAATTGATTATTTCCTAAAATGACATAACGGCATGCGTTCTGATGATTTAATTTTGTTTTATCAAGTGATGCAAATGGGCAGTTTTAGTAAGGCTGCTGAAAAAAATAGACTTACAAATTCGGTGGTTAGCAAAAGATTGGCGCGTTTAGAAAAAGAGCTTGGCGTACAACTATTATACCGAACGACGCGAAAATTGACTTTAACGGAGGCTGGAAAAGTATTGCTACACGGTGCCAAAAATGTGAAGGAAGCCACTCAAGAGGCACTTGATGCAGTCGTTGGGTTTGGTGAAAACATTAGTGGTCATATTAAAATGTCGGTTCCGACTATTTCGGGCGATTTGATTTTGGCTGATGCTGTTGCTGAGTTCTGTAACCTTCATCCAGGATTGACAGTGGATATGTCTCTTGATAACCGTTTTGTTGATTTAGTTGCAGGTGGCTACGATCTAGTAATTCGTACGGGGTACTTGGAGGATTCGAGCTTAATTGCAAGGCATATTTTAGATTCTCAGTGGGTGGTTTGTGCTTCTCCTGCTTACATTAGCCGAAACGGTAAACCCTTAATGCCTCAAGACTTAGTTAAACACAATTGCTTGCAGTATGCCTATCAAACAACAGGTGCGACTGATTGGGAATTTAAAGGGATGAAGGGTAGTTATATTGTTAGAGTGTCGGGTTCTTTTTCAACCGATAACGCAACTGCGCTACGTAAAGCAGCACTTGGTGGACACGGTATTGCGTATGTTCCACGATGTTTGGTATATCACGATCTACGTAATGGAGAATTAATCGATATTTTTCCTGATCAGGTAGGTAAGAAACTGGGGGTTTATGCAGTTTATCCTTTTACACGTCAACCACCGAATAAAGTTCGTTTGTTGATTGAACATATTCGTACTCGTTATTTGGCAATATCCCACTATTTTTAAAATCTCTACCATTCAATGGTGATGGGAGTTCCCGGCTTAACTAAGTTTAGAAACTCATCCATTTCTTGATTGGTTAGGGCAATGCAGCCATTGGTCCAGTCAAAGCTTTGTATGAAAGCGGGATCTCTGGCATCGCCATTCTTCAAACCATGAATTTTAATATCTCCGCCAGGGTCAATACCGCGTAATTGGGCTTGTGCCAAATCTTGCTGATTCGGATAACTAATGTGTATCGAGCGATAAAAACTCGATTCTTCGATAATGAAATCCAAAAAATAATCGCCTTCCGGTGTGCGTTGATCACCTTCTTGTTGCTTATGACCGTGCGGCTTTTGACCCAGTGCGATCCGATATTCACGGATCACTTCGCCATTTTGCAGTAGATACATACGCCGTTTCGATTTATCGACGTGCACTAAGTCAATTTCAATTGAGTCAATTTTAACCAAGTCAACGGCAGCTAAGCAGGCATTGGCTAGCATCAGTAGGGTTAACCATGCAATACACAAAAAACGCATAAAATGTCCATAGTAAATGCCATTGGCACGAAGCAGAACGTGGCTCAATAATGAGAAATTATTTAAAAAGTTTGGTTCATCATTGGTATAAATGGAAACAACTTCGCAAAAATGCTGCTTGTGCCGAGGATGTGTTTCATTATTAACCAAAAATGCGGCGCACTTAACAGCCGGTTAGATCGCCAATTGATTGCCCGATAAACAATCGGCGATTATCCACAATAAAACTATTATCAATGTCAGGCTGCGCATGTTTTCTCAAACTTTATTGAAAAGAGTGACTTCAAGTCGAAATTATCGAATGTTGGCAGAGACGAGTTTCGAATATTTAATCACTTATTTACAGTCACAAGCGGCGGCCATTGTGCGCGCACCATCACAATTTTCTACGGCAGAAGTTCTATTCTCCGATGGCGATTTTGTCGGGCTAGAAGATTATCCGGAAGTCTTTTGGGTATGGGCTGCCCAATTTGATACCTCTGACGGTGTTATCCCTTTTGCGATCAATACCTGTCGTTGGGATTATCTGCCGATTATGGGCGGTGAATCTTTTATTTTGATGCTCGATAACCACCCACAACATCGTACTTATTTGATCATTCAAGCGGTGTGCGCAGAGCAAGTGCATTTGTGCACTCAATCTGGAGAACTGGATTTTTTGCAGTTGATCGCGGCCAAATGGCAGTGTTTACGTGCTGAAATTGAGGCATCCAAAGAGTTTAAAAATCGTGATTTGCGTGAAGCGAAGTATTTGAGCGAGATCCGTCAGCGTGAACAGTTTATTGATAATATGAAACTGGTTCATCAGGTGGCGGTCGAGCTGTCTAACCCAGCCAGTTTGGATGAACTGCACCGAGCTGCGGTGGAAGCAATGCGTAATCGGCTTGGTTTTGATCGCGCGGCATTTTTGCTGCTTGATTTGAAAAAGCGTTGCTTCAGTGGGACTTATGGTACCGATGAATCCGGCAACACGATTGACGAGCATCATACCCAATATGACTTGCATCAAGTTGAGCGCCAATATCTTGAAGCGTTATCCAATGACGAATGTAACTTAATGGTCGTTGAGGCTGCCCCGTTGTATACCGCGGGTCAGGTGGTCGGACAGGGTTGGAATGGGATGCTGATCTTACGTGATGGCAATGAAACTATTGGTTGGATCGCAATTGACAACTATATCCATCGTCAACCGATCACTGAATACCAAAAACAGATGTTGGAGTCGTTCAGTTCACTACTGGCGCAAATCTATATTCGTATGCGTCAAGAGCAAAATGTGCGGATGTTGCATGCCAGTATGGTCGAGCTTTCCCGCTGTATGACAGTCAGTCAAGTGTGTAAATCCGCAGTGAACTTTGCGATCAATCGAATGGGCATTGACCGCATGGCCATCTTTTTAACCGATGAAGCTTGCTCATACCTACAAGGAACGTGGGGCACTGATATGCAAGGTAATATCGTGGATGAATCGTATTTTCGCGGCTCAACTCATGAAAATGATGTAGTCGATCTTGCCAAACTCCAGCCGAATCAAGTGGTGTTTAAAGAGAATGTGCCGATTTACCATGATTGCAAAATTGTCGGTTATGGCTGGACGGCAATGACCATGCTGACCGATAAAGGTACTCCGATCGCTTTCATCTCGGTGGATAATTTGATCCGTTGCACGGTGCTGACTTCCCAATTGCGTGAAGTGATCCGTATGTTTGCTTCAAATTTGACCGAGGTTTTGATGCGAGCGAAAGCGCAAGAAGCGATCTCGGTTCTTAATGCAACCTTGGAGCTTGAGGTACGTAATCGCACTCGTGATTTACATAAGGCCAATCAGCAACTGGATCTTATGGCAAAATTGGATCCTCTGACGCGGTTAGGTAACCGACGCATGCTCGATCATTTACTAGAACAAACCTGCGAACAAGCGACAGGCGAAGCGGTCAATTATGGGGTGATTTTGCTCGATCTGGATCACTTTGGATTATTCAATAATTGTTATGGCCATTTGGAAGGTGATATCGCGCTGATGCGGATCGGCAATATCTTAAGCCAACATGCCCAGTCTGAGCGTGAGCTGTTTTGCCGGATTGGAGGCGAGGAGTTTTTGTTACTGATTGCTCATCGTAGCGTTGAGGAGATCCAATCACTCGCGGAAAGCATTCGCTATAGTATTGCCGCTGAGCGCATTCTACACCAGCAAAATCCTGATGGTGAGCTACTCACGGTATCAATTGGTTATGCGGTTTCGCGCTATAAGCCGTGTGAAGTACAGTTTGATCAACTGTATGCAGAAGCAGATAAAGCCTTGTATCAAGCTAAAAGTCAGGGACGCAATCAGGTGGTGGGAGTGATGGTTGAAAATGTCCACCCAATGGCGTAGCAAAAGTAGCCTTATTCAATAAATTTCGCATCACGCAGTAAATAATACAAATAAGTGTAGCGTTTCGATGAAATCGGTGTATAGTTCATCTCGGCTCTTAGGTAAGAGTTGTTAATGTTAAATTCAGTGAAAGTTCTATCTCAGATCGTTATCGATATCTCGTTAAACCTGCGTCAACTTTGTCTTGATATACCATTCAATAGCTTTCGTTATCAGCCAAATAAACTCATAGCAAATATATATTAGAGGTTACTATGTCTCAGAAAATGACTGGTTCAGTAAAATGGTTCAACGAAACTAAAGGTTTTGGTTTCATTTCTCAAGACAACGGTGGTCAAGATGTGTTCGTACACTTCAAATCTATCGTTTCTGAAGGCTTCAAAACTCTGGCTGAAGGTCAGCGTGTAAGCTTCATCGTTGAGCAAGGCAAAAAAGGCCCACAAGCTGCTCAAGTAACTGCGCTGTAATTAGCACAGAATAAATTTTAAAGGGGCGTGGTGTAAACCACGCCCCTTTTTGCATTTCATCTCTTATGTAATGGATAGTCACTTACTGACCACCAGCGATAAAGTGGTTGTCAACTATCGCCATCCACTAGCCTCTTAATCAGATAGATAATATTCCACGGTGGTGACGACGCGGATATTCTTGATGTAAGGGGTATTGTTATCCCGATCGGTAATCGAAAATTGACCCTGTGATGCAGTTTTGATTTTACCTAACGTGCTTTGAGAATCTTTGGCAAACTTCTGGGCAACTTCGCGAGCTTGCTTAGTCGCTTGTTCAATCATATCGGGCTTAATTTCATTCAGGGCTGAGAAACTAAATTCAACCCGATTGTTATAAGGATCTTGGTTAAATACCACTCCCTGTTTGCCTAATTGACCAATATCGCTGACGATGTTGCGTACTTTTTCAACTTGCTTACTGTAAACGGTGATCGTTTGAGTGGCTAAATAACGAAACTCGGCGCGATCTTCACCATATTGTTGGGCTTTTTTATCGATCACGGCGGGTGCAGAAAGAGAGATCGCATTACGGTCGATGCCTTGTTGCACTAAATATTGAGTGATGAGCTGAGTTTGTTGATCGACGGTGTTAAACAGTGTCGCTAGCTGATTATCAGCCACACTAAACTGAATTGGCCAAATCACGGTATCGGCCAACACTTCACGTTCCGAGAGCCCTTTGACCGTGACCACTCGTTCATATTCTTTAAATTTAACCGCCATTTGTTGCACCAAGAAGCCAAGCGTGGCTAGCCCGATGATCAGGCTTAGGCCAAGCACACTCGCTGCTTTGGTATTGAGATTAGTCATGCTTTCCTCCGAGTGATGTTCTGTTATCCACCGACTGCTACTGGTCGTGGCACGATTGATTCACCTCAGTATAGCAGCCTAACCGCCAGCATGGTCGCTAGCGGTAGGTCGTTAGGTTAGGCCGTTAGCCAGCGCGTTTTCATAATTGAGCGAGTTTACTGGCGGTCGGCTTAACGCTGCTGAGTTGTTGCTTATGCTGAAGCTTAACCCAGCGTTGCAACGGCTTGAAATCTGGCTGTTGTGATTGTTTGCCATAACAAGCTTGCTGTAGCGTATCGAGTAATTGATGCAGCGTTTGCTGCTCGTTGCTTGGCAAGGTTATTTCGGTTTGCCAAATACGAATCGCTTGGCTGATGGCTAACAGATCTTGCTGCTCAATCGCTTCAATCAGCGTGCGATAAGTCGATGAGGTTGCCAGATTGTGGTTGATACTAGGCTGAGAGACCACTCGGCTACTACGCCACATCAGCAAGGCTAATAGAGTAGTGGCGAGCCAAAGCAGTGCAAACAGTAAGGTCAAATATGGCCAATAACCGGTATCACTCACAGGTTGGCTAGTGGGCAGATCAGGCACGGTTGGCATGTTGAACAACGGCGCTTCATCACTCGCTTTAACTTGTAGCGTTAAACCAGCCAACTGGCTGGTTTGCGCCATGTGAGTCTGGGTATTCCACCAATTGAGGGTGACATCTGGCAAGGTGATCTCGCCCGCATGACGTGGGATCAGCACTTGTTTCAGCGTCATTAAGGTATCGCCATTTTCAAGCGTGCTAAATTGCGGCTTTTCTGGATAGAGGCTAATGCTGTCTGGATATTGAATATGCAATGTTGGTATCTGCTGTTGAGTCAGACCACGCACTTGCAAGCGAATTTCGCGGGTGATGCTGCGTCCAACCTCAGTCTGGTATTGGCTGGCTTCGCTTAATCTCTGTTGTCCATCGAGCCAGTTTTGGCTCAAGCTTAGGTGGGCGCTAGGTAGCCAAGCACCTTGATAATTAGCCGGTTGGGCCAGCACTTCAATGGGGTAACTTTTCGGTTGGGTAAGCAGCGGGATCAAACGCGTACCACTATATTGGTTGCCGTATAATAAGTTCGCTTTCAGCATCGGTTCACGTAGGCTAAAACGTCCCGCTTGTTGTGCGGTGATCCGAAACGATTGTTCAACGATTGTCACTTCTACACCATTGAGTAGCGAAGGTGATTGCTTGGGCTCACTGGCCGCTTCAATCTGCATACCCTCCACTTCTGGTGGCGTTATTTGTGGATCGCGTAGACGGCGGATATCTTGCTTGATGATCAACTGAGCATGAAACAAGGTACTTTCACCGGGATAAAGCTGAGTTTGCTCTAATTGGCTGCGCACCTCTGCGAGCTCTTGTGGCTCGGGTTGCTGCTCATCTTCGCGCACTTGGATAGCAATCGCAGCTGAGTGGGCGCTACCGATTTGAAAGCTTGGGATGGTGAGAATGCCGGAGCGTTGTGGCGCGATCGCCACCGTCCACTCACTGCGCTGCGAGTAATTACCATTGATGATGTTGGTGGAAGAGGCAAAACTGGGTTGACCAACAAAAAAATCAGGCTCTAGTTGAGAAAAATCAACCGCCTCCGCAGTCAGCTTACTGCTGCTGACAATTCGCAACTGAATCACTTCATTATTCACCACGCTATTTTTGCTGACACTGGCGACCAGATCCGCCGCTTGGCTGGGCAGTGCGCATAAGCTCAGCAACAGCGAGAGCCAGAAACATGTGCGTTGATAGACGGATTGCAGTTTTACCATGGCTGATCGGTGTCCGTAGGTTGAGGTTTACGTTGAGCTTGCAAAATAAATTGTGCCCGTAGCAGCGCGCTTGGATCGCGCGCACTTTCCACTTGCTCTAACTTACGCAGCATAGGTTCGAGTGATGAGTTGGCTTGCTTTGCGCTGTTTGCTAGTTCTTGTTGGCTTGTCTTGTCAGCGGTTGGTGCTTGGTTTGATTCCGTTGGCGTTTGCACTGTGGAAGAGGCAGGCATCGCATTATCGACTGAATCCATGTCAGCTGGGCCTTGATCAGTTTCAGAGGGCTGACTGGCCGATGGGTTTGGCTCATCGCTCGATTCTGAGTGAGATCCCGTATGCGGTTCCGATGCTGGTTGCTGGTTGGGATCCGACGGTTTACCGGTCGATGTTGCTTGCGCTTGACTCGCTGGATCCGAAGATTGATCCTGCTGTTGCTGTTGCTGTTGCTGTTGCTGTTGCTGTTGCTGTTGCTGTTGCAGTGCGGCTTTAACCACAGCCAGATTGTGCAACGCATCTTGATGATTCGGCTGCTGCGCTAAAATTTGCTCGTAGCGTTGGCGGGCTTGTGCTAAATCCCCAGCTTGCGCATAAGCATTGGCTAAGTTGTATTGAGTGGCTAAATCGGGATTGGCGATCTGTGAGTAAGCGTCAATCGCCCCTTGGTAGTCATTGGCATAATAGCGCGCGGCACCTTGCCACCGTGGGTCAGTAAATTGCTCAGCCGCTTGTGCATAGTGCTCGGCTTGAAAAGCTTGCAGCGCTTGCTGATCTGGATTGAGCCAAGCGGATGCCCAAGCTTGCTGCTGAGGTAGGCTAAGCAAAAGAGTGAACAGTAGGCTAAACAGCACGCCACGGCGAAACATCCCTAGGGCTGCAAACAGTAAGGGGAGCATGAGCCAGTAACCGTTGTTGATCCGTTGACTGACCGCTGGTTGGCTAATCTGAGATCCGAATTGAGTGGATTGCTGGGTGAGATGTAAAATCTGCGCCACATCGGCACCATCTGCCCGATAAGCACTTAATAAACCATTGACGCTGCGTGAGAGTTGCTGCATTTGATCTAGGCGAGTTTTCGCGATCACGGTTTGCCCTTGGCGGTCTTGTAATAACGATCCATCGCTTAAAGTAATCGGCGCTCCGCTAGGGGTGCCGATGGCCAGTAGGATCAAACGCCATGGACTACCTTGCAAGATAGGGGTGATCTTGGTGCGTTCTGTGGGACTTAGGTCATCGGCCAGTAAAATCAGATCGCCACGGGCATGTCCTGCTTGCTGCATCATAGTGATGGCTAACTGGATGGCGGCGGCAGCATCGGCTCCTTGGTAGGGCATGATATCGGGTGATAAAGAGGGCACCAAGCTGGCGAGGGTGGCGCTATCACTGGTCAGTGGACTTACGATATAAGCGTCGGCGGCGTAGGCGATAAGCCCTGTACTGCCTTCTGACCAACCTTGCAGTAGATCGAGAGCTTTATAACGCGCCTGAGTTAAGCGGTTAGGCTGCAGATCCGTGGCGTACATGGAATGTGACATATCCATGATCAATACGCGGGCCGCACTGTTTTGCATACTTGGCCGCGTCGCGGTTTGCCAGCTTGGGCCGGCCAGTGCCAACGTGGCGATCAGCCAAGCGAGTGCCAGTAATCCAGTTTGGTGGCGGCGAGAGTGCGTGGTTACACCTAACGCCGGTGCCAAATGTGCGGCAATCAGGCCACGCGGTGGCCGACGGAGTCCTAACCACAGCGCGAACATGCCTAGCGGGATCAGTAACCACAACCAGTGTGGATAGAGAAAAATCAGCGGTGACATGTCATCTCCTCACTATCACCAACATCACTGAGAGCAGTAACGCCAAGCTGAGCGGATAGTAAAACCATTCGCTTTGTTGACGCCAAGTTTGGCTGGCTTGGCTAATCGGCTCCAATTGATTAATCGCGTTATAAATGTTTTGTAAATCTTGTTGATTACGGGCGCGAAAATATTGTCCTCCCGTGGTTGAGGCGATGTCCTGTAAGGTTTGCTCATCCAGATCTTGCGCGGTATTGACCTTACGGCTAAACAGGAAGTCTTTGACCACCATCTCGCCAGCACCAACTCCAACCGTGTAAATCGTGGTGTGATATTGCTGGGCAATCTGCGCGGCTTCTCGTGGGTCAAGCACGCCTGCAGTGTTGCTCCCATCGCTCAGTAAAATCATTACCCTCTGTGGCGCATCACTGTCGATAAAGATTTTCGTCGCCAGACCAATCCCTTCGCCAATCGCGGTTTGTGTGCCGATCAGCTTTAATACCGCTTGATTGAGTTGGCTAGCCACGGTGGCGCGATCTAACGTCAAAGGGGTTTGCAGGTAGGCATGATCAGCAAATAAGATCAGCCCTATTCGATCCCCTTCGCGCTTGGTAATAAATGGTGTCAGCACCTGTTTCACTGCGGTTAAGCGATCTACCATCTGTTGACCCGCTTGCATATCTTGTTGACTCATTGAATAGGAGAGATCGACCACTAACATTAAGTCACGATGTGCGGTGCTACTGCTGAGCGGATCGCCATACCAGACTGGCCGTGCGGCGGCACAGAGCAGCAAAATCCATACACCAGCTGCGAGTAAACGAATCAGCCACCCGCTTTTGTGGGTGACTGACGTCTGTGGAAGGTAGGCGAGCTTAATCGCAGTCCGAGGGGGGATGGCTGGTACGAAAACATAGATAACCCAAGGCAGTGGTAGAGCCAAAAGCACCCACCACCAAATAAACTCAAAACTTGCCAAGTGCTGATTTTCTCCGCTTTTTAGGGGGTAATGCGTTGGCAACCCAGCAATAACAGTGTTGCACCAACTCATCGGCATTGCTCACTGGCTGTTTTTGATACAGGGCTTGTTGCCATTGGGTCTCATTCGGTATAAACAGGGGCTGACCCATTTCCGCATCTAAAAACGCATACCACTCTTTGCCTGTTAAATGAGCAATGTCTTGCCGAGGGTAATAACACAGCGCCGCTTGACGAACTAATTCAATCGCGGAAGAGGGCGTTTGTGGGATGGCTTTTAAGCTCAATAGCCGCAGTGCGGTTTTCTTTGGCGCGAGTCGGCGACGACGCCAACGCACCGCCAAGCCAATCATGAGCACCACCAGTAGAATGCCACCCAAACTTGCCCACCATCCCCAAGCCAGCGGGAACCAGCTAGGCAGCTCAGGTAGATGTAGGCCGTTAAGATCGAGTGATAGGGTTGACGATTCCTTCATTTCTTATAGTCCGATAATTGTGGTAGCAAAGGGAGTCCGCTGGAAATTGAGCGGTAGTCTATTGCCAATAATAGACAGAGTGATTCTAATTTTTCTTTTTGAGTTTCAAAGGCTTTTTTGATGCCTATCCGGGTACTATTTATCGAAAAGTTGAGCCAGCGCGTCTCTTGGCGATTTTGTACTTGCTCAATGCCACGAAATGAGGTGTCACCACACTCTAAAGGATCGAAAATCTGCACCATACGCACTTGGTTATGCCGACACAGTTGGCGCAGTGCGAGTGCATCTTGATCGGGGTCTAAATCGGTAAAATCGCTGATCAACACCACTTCACTGCCTTTGGGGCATAAACGATGCAGTGTAGTGAAGACTTGCTGGCGGGTCAGTTTTCGATCTGTATGTGATGAGGGGGGGGTTTGCTGCGTAGTGACACAGGCGGCTAAAATGGCTAATACACCTTGTTGACGAGCTGTGGGCTTGATCTCAATCAGTTGTTGACCAAGATCAATCACCGCACCGACGCGATCTTGCTGCTTAACCGCGAGCCAACTGAGTAAACTGGCCAGATGCGCGGCTTGTACGGATTTGAGCAGCAAGCAGGAGCCAAACTGCATTGACTGGCTAAGATCGATGTAAAGTACCACAGCTCTTTCGCGTTCTTCACTGAACAGCTTAGTGTGTGGCTTGCCCGTACGAGCGGTGACTCGCCAATCCATGGCACGAATATCATCTCCGGCTTGATATTGACGCACCTCTGAAAAGTCCATTCCGCGTCCTAAACGGCGGCTTTGGTGCTGACCGATCCGCGTTGACCACACCGGACGAGCAGGGGGTAAGAAATGCACGGTTTGTGGCTGATAGGCGAGCAATTCGGCCAAACACAGCGTAACACCATTAGCATGTAAAGGGAGAGTATCGTGCATCGTGATCCCCTAAGCGCTGCCAACCAGTGACAACAGATGAGCAATTACCTGATTGGGGTGTATGCCTTCCGCTTGCGCTTGGTAACTGAGCAATAAGCGGTGACGCAGCACCGAGAAGGCCATCACTTGTACATCATCTGGACTGACAAAATCACGACCTTGTAGCCAAGCTCGCGCCCGAGCGCAACGATCCAGCGCAATGGTTGCCCGTGGGCTGACCCCCATCGCGAGCCACTCGGCCAGTTTGGCATCGTATTTGGCGGGTTGGCGGGTCGCCATAATTAGGCGTACCAGATAACTTTCAATCGCTTCAGCCATATGCACATTCAGTACCGCTTGGCGGGCACTAAATATCTGTTGTTGAGTCATCAATGGCTTATCAATCGCTGGTACGCCTTTCGCTTCGCCACGATTGAGGCGCAAAATCGCCAGTTCATCCGCCGCATTGGGGTAGCTGACTTCCAAATGCAGTAAAAAGCGATCGAGCTGTGCTTCTGGTAGCGGATATGTACCTTCTTGCTCAATCGGGTTTTGGGTCGCCATAACCAGAAACAGTTCAGGTAATCGATAGGTTTGACGACCGGCAGAAATCTGCTTTTCCGCCATCGCTTCTAACATCGCCGCCTGTACTTTGGCGGGTGCGCGGTTAATCTCATCGGCGAGGACTAATGAGTTAAAAATTGGCCCAGCTTGAAACACAAATTCACCGGTCTCAGGGCGGTAGACATCGCTACCGGTTAAATCAGCGGGCAGTAAATCTGGTGTAAATTGGATGCGATGAAAATCACCTTCAATACACTCGGCCAGTGATTTTACCGCGCGAGTTTTTGCCAGCCCCGGAGGCCCTTCTACCAGAATATGTCCATCCGCTAACAGCGCGACGAGCAATTGGTTGATGAAATCACTTTGGCCGATCACTTGCTGATTTAAATAGTGCTGCAAGGTTTGAAAGGGCTGGAACGTCATGAATGGTTTTACTCCCAAATGGTTTTACTCTCAGACCGCTGTGCGGTTAATGCGGTTTCTCATCGATAAAATTGTGTAACAGGTCACCAGATAAACGGTATTGACTGGTTTGCGATTTTTACCGCGATGTTAGCGTATTTCAGCTTATTGTGCTGGTAGATATCGCGGTGGTGACTGCTGGTTTATTACTCAAAATTGATGGTGGATGGCTATTTTTGTTTAAAATTGTGATTTATATCGCGCTTGGCGTGCCAAGTTGTAAGAATTTGCTTAAGTATTGTGATGTTAGGCCGATAACTAATCAGTTTTAGTGATAGTCATGATGTAGGTGGGGAATATGTTCAAATTGCAGCAGATAAGTATTAAACAAAAGGTTGTGTTAGGCGTGACGTTTGCCGTATTGGCATCAACATTGATTGTGGGTGTGATGGCACAGCGTCAGGCGCGTGAAGTTCAAGAGCACCGCCTGATTGATTTAGAACTGCCGAATATGCTGAATCTGATCAAAAGTGATATCGATCATCAGGTGATGCAACTGTTGGCATCTGCCCAGCAAATTGCGAGTAATGAATTTGTGCAACAAGCGATTGCAACTACGCAGAGAGATCCCGCTACAGAAGCCTTGTTGATTAAGCAACTGAATAATTTACGCGATCAATATCAATTAAATGATGCTTCAGTGGCTAACCGAAAAACCGCCTATTACTGGAATCAAGATGGCTTCCTACGCCAACTGAATCGACAACAAGATGGGTGGTTTTTCGGTTTCACTGGCTCCGGCAAACCGACCATGGTCAGCATGTTCCAAGAAGCCAATGGTGACGTCAAAATGTTTGCTAACTATCAGTTGCTCAATGGCGATGCGATGTCTGGAATGTCGAAATCGATGGATGACATGGTTAACTTACTGAATAGCTTCAAAATCGAGAAGACAGGGTTTGTCTTTTTAACCAATGCGCAAGGTGAGGTACAAATTCACCGTCAGCAAGCGCGAGTCAAATCCAATTTACAGCAAATCTATGGCTCTGCGACCCATTCACTGCTTAATAAGCGTGGCTTCAACTTGATTTCAGCACAGGATCAAGGCAAAGAGGTGATGGTGGCAAGCTTGTATATTGAAAGTATGGATTGGTTCTTGGTCGGGGCTGTTCCGGTTAATGAAGCGTTTGCTGAATTAAATGCGGTGGCACAGCGTATGATGTTAACCACCTTGATTGTGGCCGCTATTTTTATTGTGATGGGAATTTTCCTGGCTAACAGCATTACTATGCCAATTAAGCAAATCGCCAAACGTTTCAGCGATTTGGGTAAAGGCGATGGCGATCTTTCCCAGCGGATTGAAATACAAGGTAATGATGAAATTGCCCAACTTTCTCAAGGCTTCAACGGTTTTATCGAAAAGATTCATCATTCGATCAAAGATGTCGCACAAACTAGCCGAGAGCTACAAGTGGCTGCCGAAGGGGTATCGCTTAAAGCGTTAGTGACCCATGATAATAGTCAGCAGCAGCGTGATCAGACCATCCAAGTGGTGACTGCGATTAACCAAATGGGGGTGACCATCAGTGAAATCGCCTCTAATGCGGCGACGGCAGCAGAAACGGCGAATTTTGCATCCACCAATGCGGATCAAGGGCGTAATGTGGTTAATAAAGCCAAAGATGCCATTAGCGGTCTGGCCAATGATATTGAACACACAGGAAACGTGGTGGCGCAATTAGCCTTAACCACTCAAGAGATAGGTTCGATTCTTGATGCCATTCGAGGAATCTCGGAACAGACTAACCTGCTGGCACTTAATGCGGCGATTGAAGCGGCTCGAGCTGGGGAGCAAGGCCGTGGTTTTGCTGTGGTGGCTGATGAAGTGCGTAATTTGGCAAGTCGCACCGCCGTCTCAACCGAAGAAATTCAGAAGATGATTAATCAACTGCAAAGTGATGCCAAGAATGCGGTATCGGCAATGGATGCGGGTAAAGTTGTTACTCATCAAGGTGTTGCTGCGTCTGATGAGGCGGTCAACGTGCTGATGAGTATCTCGCAGCGTATTCATGATATTTCCGATCGTAATACTCAAGTCGCGACCGCTACGGAAGAACAATCGACGGTGGTGCACACCATTAATCAAAATATCGAAGAAATTAATGCGATCAACGAAGTGACGACCCGTACTGCTGAAGAGTTGGCCGATGCGAGTCAATCACTGCGTGAGCTGTTTGGTCGTTTGGACAAATTAGTGGGCAGCTTTAAACTCTAGCAACCTCGCGAGGAGTTGGTTACACTGCCGGCCAGTAAAAACCAAGTAGGTAAACCGTCATGAACGATTTCGAAAAAGATCTGGAGCTACTCTCTCAGCAGGTGGCACAAGAGCCAGAAACTAAACTGCCGAGCCTTGAAGAGCAAAAAGCGATTGCTCAGCAACTCAAGCAGTTGGAAGCAGAAGGCAAATTGACGCCTGAAGTGTTGGAAGCTTATTTTGGTCAATATTATGTGACGAATGATGCGCCAGTACACTAAGTGAAGTGTGACGCTATCCAGATTATCGAGCCGCTATTGCGGCTCGATGTCTATTGGAATGATCGTATCGGTGGGTTACCCCTTTCCTATTTGAAGCTGCAGCGGTGTTGACGACGCTCCTTCACCCCACATAGTTTGCCGATGCTCATGGGGACTCACTCACTGGCCGCCTACCTGCAACTTCAAGTGGTTTGGGTATTATCAGCATGCTCAAGTGTATGTTGGCGGGCAACCGTGATTCCTAAGCGTTTGGCGAGTCGAATAAGATTAGCGCGATCGGTATGCAGGCGTCGTGCGGCTTCGGCCCAATTGAAGTTGGCTTGCGTGAGGGTTTGACTGAGCAGATGGCGCTGGAATTGATCGGTAGCTTCACGCAGTCCAATATCAAGGTTGATCGGATCTTGCAGTGTTGCTTGAGCGTGATCGGCAGCCATACTTTGCCGTGTTGGGCCTTGTAACTCACCGATATCTAATGCACTTAAAGTGGTGACCGAGCGCCCCACTTGGCGGGCCTTAGCTTTGAGCGCGGCGCGATTAATTACATGCTCCAGTTCACGTACATTGCCTGGCCATGGGTAGGCGATCAGTAGATTTAACGCATCCGCATGCAATTTAAGCTGAGTGATAGCTAATTTACGTCTGGCATGTTCAACGAAATATCCGGCCAATAAAGCAATATCACCCTGCCGTTCGCGCAGTGGTGGCACATAAATCGGATAAACACTCAATCTATGGTACAAATCAGCCCGAAAATGACCGTTTTGTACCTCTTGCTTTAGGTCACGATTGGTGGCCGCAACAATCCGTACATCAACGGTTTGTACCCGATCTTGCCCAACGGGTTGAATCTCTTGGTTTTGTAAAGCACGCAAAATTTTACTTTGTGCGCTTAACGGCAACTCTCCAATTTCATCGAGAAATAGCGTACCGCCATCGGCGAGGGCAAATTTGCCCATTCTTTGCCGATCGGCCCCGGTAAATGCACCTTTGACATGACCAAATAGCTCACTTTCCAACAAATGCTCTGGGATCGCCGCGCAATTTACATACACCAGAGGTTGGCGCTGGCGATTTGAGCGCTGATGGATGGTTCGCGCAACTAACTCTTTGCCCACGCCCGTTTCACCGTGGATCAAAATAGTAAACTGAGAGGGGGCAACCACATCAATATCGGCTTTCATGGTCTGCATTGGGTGACTATTGCCGATAATTTCGAGGTTGTCGCGACTCCACACTTCTTGATTCAGCTCTTCTAACCGTTGTTGAGTCTGTTTGGCTTGATTTTCCAGCTCGGCAAAAGTGAGCGCCATTTTCAAGGTCGCGGCGGCAATCGCGCTCAGCATTTCCAAACTGCGTGATGAGAGAGGATCAAATGCATCCGGCTTAAGACTATCGAGGGTCAGAATCCCGAGCAGTTGACCACCGAAATGCAACGGTAATCCCATACAGGAATGGATGGGCAGATCTTCTTCACTGTTGAGCAGCAATCCATCAAAAGGATCGGGTAGCGGGCAATCAGCAGCAAAACGAACTGGGCGATCGGCATTGCAAATTTGTGCCAGTCGTGGATGCTGATTGACCACAAAGCGCCGTCCTAACGTATCTCGTGTTAGCCCTTGCATGGCAAGTGGGATCAATGTTTGATTATGCAGCGCCATCAGCACTACACAGTCACAAGTGACCGCTTTGCGTAGCGCATCGAGTAAACGGTGAAAGCGGTCATCGTTATTGGTGCCGCTGGCGAGCCCAACGGTCATTTCGAGTAAAGTCGTCAGTGAGAATTCTTGCATACTTGTCATTGTGTTATGTTTTTTTGATAGTGTAGTATCCAATTGACTCGTTTCAAAGGGTTTAATTGACACGGTTAAAGTTAATTTATCTTTATTTTTCATGTTGTTAAGTTTTGGCACGCATTCTGCTTTGTAACAAGGCTTATTGAGAGTGGCTCTAACCACCGTTTTTATGCCTTGATTGAGGAAAAGTTATGCTCACCGAACAACACATTACGATTATTAAAAGTACCATTCCTGTTTTGGAGTCAGCTGGTCCGGCTCTGACTCAATATTTTTATCAGCGTATGTTCAAACACAATCCAGAACTGAAGCATATTTTTAATATGACCCACCAGAGCACCGGCCGGCAAAGTGTGGCTCTATTTGAAGCGATCGCCGCTTATGCGAAACATATTGATAATTTAGCGGCTTTAACCAGTGCGGTTGAGCGCATCGCTCATAAGCACACCAGCTTTAACATTCAGCCTGAGCATTACCAGATTGTTGGCCATCATTTACTAGAAACACTACGCGAATTGGCACCGCAAGCGTTTACTCCGGCAGTCGAAGAGGCTTGGACGGCGGCGTATCTGTTTTTGGCACAAATCTTTATTGATCGAGAAGCCGCCCTTTACTTAGCGCGTAAACATGCACTGGGTGGTTGGCAAGATGGCCGAGCGTTTATTGTGCAGGATAAACAGACTGAATCTGCGGATGTAACCAGTTTTACACTGGCGGCAGCGGATGGCGGTGCGGTGCTGGATTACTTACCAGGACAGTATATTGGCCTGGAAGTGACGCCGACTGGCAGTGATTATCGTGAGATCCGCCAATACTCTTTATCGCAAGCATCAAATGGGCAGGAGTATCGGATTTCTGTTAAGCGTGAAGGGGTCGGCAGTAGCAATCCGGGGCTAGTTTCACACTATTTGCATCAGCAAGTGCAAGTGGGTGATACGGTTAAGCTCTACGCGCCAGCCGGTGATTTTTTCTATATTGAGCGTCAACGCCCAGTAGTGTTGATCGCTGCCGGTGTCGGCGCAACTCCGATTCAGGCAATGTTGCACACGTTAGCGCAGCAAGGTAAAACCGAGGTGACTTATCTGTATGCTTGCAATGATGCTAGCCAACACACTTTTGCTTTAGAAACGCAAACCGTGGTTAAACAGCATGGTTGGGATCAGCATGTGTGGTATCGCGATGAAAACTCAGAGCATGCTCAACATGGTGAGATGCAGCTCAGTCAGGTGGTGTTGCCGATCCAAGATGGGGATTTTTATCTGTGTGGCCCAATCGGCTTTATGCAGCATGTGGTGAAACAACTGTTGGCGTTAGGCGTGGAGCAAGAGCGCATCCATTACGAAGTGTTTGGCCCGCATGCTTCGCTAGTTGCTTAGCGAAAAACGGCCATAAAAATAGCCAGCCTAATTAGGCTGGCTATTAAAATCTTTGGCAAGTCTATTACAGAACTTTGATGCTTTCAGCTTGTGGACCTTTTTGGCCTTGAGTGATCACGAATTCCACTTTTTGACCTTCAGCCAGAGTGCGGAAACCGTCACCTTGAACTGCACTGAAGTGAGCAAAAACGTCAGGACCGTTTTCTTGCTTGATGAAGCCAAAGCCTTTAGTTTCGTTGAACCATTTCACGGTACCAGTAACTGGAGTAGACATAATAAATATCCTAAAAACATTTTTTAACGTAGGCCGATTACGGCGCGGATAGCGTGGAAAAGTAGCGTGCTATTGCGTACGACACGGACGGTTACGAATAATCCAACCAAGCGATGTGTATACAAAGAACTTTTTCTAGCCGCGATTGAGTCTAGAGCAAACCATTAAGTTGTCAATCGAATCTTGAACAGAGTCGAAACTTGTTAACAAAATTCATCGATTTTTTGCATCCCATCGCATTGAGCGGTGATTTGGTGTTCTGAATACTGAAAGATGAGTGTGTTAGGTGCTGAGCAGATTGTAGGCTACGCCGTTTCTAGTGGTAGCAAGATAAAATGGGTCTTATCTCTCAGAATAGAAAAAATGAGCAGATGAATATTATGGTTATTAAGTCGTTCAAAGTTGCCGTCAGTGGCGATATTGACCTCTGCTGTCTAGTTATCTATTGAATTTATTGATGATTTTTATTTGGCATTTGGTTGATGGTTGGTTTTTGTAAAATTGATTAACTCAATACATTACTTGTTTAGAACTTGAAATAAATTTAGGAAGGTTCAAAATTAACTAAAAATGAGTTTGCAAAAATGAAGGGATGCGGTTAACGATAATTTGAGGTAGGTGCACCATGAAACTATTTTTAATTCTGATGCTTTCTGTATCCGGTGGAATCGCTTCTGCGGATCATCTCTATTCGTTTATGCTCGGTTTTGGCGTGGCTTCCCTTGCCGTCGGTAGCTGTTACTGGCTGGCGTTTCGCAGTACTCGTTTTCCACAATTGGCGGTGTTTTTGCTGCTGTGTGGTTTTTTTGCCAAAGTAGCGGTGACTGTGGTCGGAGTGCTGTGGGGTATTTCTAATCAGCTGATGACCTCCCCATTTGTGTTTGCGTTGTCATATCTGTTCTTCTCGATTGTTGCGACCTATTTTTGGTTTCGTTACCGCGAATTATCGATGAAACTGAAAGACAAAATTATTGCTTCACATACTCAGCACCATTCCCATTAACGGTAGCGGTATATGGTTGACTAAAGCAGAACCTGCGTGTTCTGCTTTTTTATGCCTCAAAAACGGATCATGCTAGCCATGTGAGTTAGCTGATTAGCGTTGCTCTAGGTTGATCTCGCCACCGTGTAATGGTAGGTATACACTGTAGTCTCTGATAAAAATATTAATAAAAACCAATAATAAGGTGGTGGCATGTCTGTTCCTATTTTGATCTGTGATGACTCTCCACTAGCGCGCAAACAGATGGCGCGTTCGCTTCCCGCCTCACTCAATGCTGACATCACTTTTGCAGTGCATGGGCTCGATGCGATGGAGATTTTGGCCCAGCAAAGTTTCAAACTGATGTTTTTGGATCTCACCATGCCTGAGCTCGATGGTTTTGAGACCTTAGAGGCCATGGTGAAAAAAGGCGATACCACGCCGGTGGTAGTGGTGTCTGGCGATATCCAACCTAAAGCGGAACAGCGAGTGTTAGCGCTGGGCGCGAAAGCATTTATTCAAAAGCCGATTGATAAAAAGGTGCTGAACGATGTGCTTAAGCAGCTGTTTGAGCCACCGACTCAGCCTCGCATGATTACCCCTGTCGCGCTTGAACTGCCAATCTTGAAACGGCGCGATATTTACATGGAAGTGGCTAACGTGGCGATTGGTCGTGCGGCGGATGCCTTGGCTCGCCACTTTGATGTGTTTGTTGAGCTGCCATTACCGAACGTCAATATTTTTGAAGTCAGCGAGCTGCATATGGCACTGCGTGACTTGGCCGATAACAGCCAAGTTTCTGGTGTTTGTCAGGGCTTCAGTGGCGAGGGCATTGCTGGTGAAGCTTTGGTATTGCTCAGTGATTCGAGTGTCGCCGAGCTGAAAAGGCTGATGAAAGTACCTGTGGCCAGTGAAGATCTGCAAGAGCTAGAGCTGTTGATGGATGTCTCCAACATTCTGGTCGGGTCATTTTTAAATGGTTTAGGCCATCAAGCCGAAGTGCGCTTTTTCCAAAGTGCTCCGGTGCTATTAGGTCGCCATCTCTCGATTGATTCAGTGATTGATTCCACGGCCGGTTCATTTGGTAAAACCATGACCTTTGAAGTGAGCTTCAATATTGAAGGGACCGCAATCCGTTGTGATTTACTGTTTATGTTTGTCGATCAATCGTTACCACTGCTCGACAATAAGCTGTCGTATTTGATGGAGGACTTCTAATGCTAGCCTTACCTGCGGAGTTTGAGCAGTTCCATTGGATGGTCGATATGGTACAAAATGTCGATATGGGCTTGATGGTGATTGATCGCCATTATCAGGTGCAAGTGTGGAATGGGTTTATGACCCACCATAGCGGTAAGCAAGCCCATGATGTGATAGGGAAATCTCTGTTTGAGATTTTTCCAGAGATCCCTGTGGAATGGTTTAAGTTAAAAACCAAGCCCGTGTATGATCTCGGTTGCCGCAGTTTTATTACTTGGCAGCAACGCCCTTATCTTTTTCACTGTCGCAACGTGCGTCCGGTGACTCAACAAGCGCAGTTTATGTATCAAAACGTGACGCTGAATCCCATGCGCACTCCGAATGGGATGATCAATGCGCTGTTCTTATCGATTCAAGATGTGACCAGCGAGGCTCTGATTTCACTGCAAGCCTCAGCCTAGCCATACTATTTGCACAGGCCAGAGTGACACTGGCCTGTGCGGTGCTTGAGCACGATTTATTGAATAAGCTCATTACCGGAATGTTGCTGGTTGAAAAATAGCGCAATATTATTCAGCGTGGTCTGGGCAATATTATTCAGCGCATCTTCGGTTAAAAAAGCTTGATGACCCGTGAATAGGACATTGTGGCAAGCCGATAGGCGGCGAAATACGTCATCGACAATCACATCGTTGGATTTATCTTGGAAGAACAGATCCTTCTCATTGTCGTACACATCTAAACCAAGTGCGCCAATCCGGCCACATTTCAGCGCTTCAATTGCTGCGGAAGAATCGAGCAGCTCACCGCGGCTGGTATTGATGATCATCACCCCATCTTTCATCTGTTCAAAGGCCGATTGGTTGAGTAAATGGTAGTTTTCTTGACTCATTGGACAGTGCAATGTGATCACATCGCTGTGGGCAAACAGTTCGGCTAGTTCAACATAGCGTGCACCCAATGCTAGCGCATCTGGGTTTGGATAAGGGTCAAAGCACAGGATCTGCATACCGAGCCCTTTGAGAATACGCATGGTGGCTACCCCGATTTTTCCAGAGCCAATCACACCAACGGTTTTGCCATAAAAGTTAAAGCCGACCAAACCATCGAGCGAGAAATTGGCATCGCGCGTACGTTGATAAGCTTTATGGAAACGGCGGTTTAAGCACATCATCATCCCCACCGCATGCTCTGCGACCGATTCAGGTGAGTAAGCAGGAACGCGAACCACTTGCAGGCCCAGTTTTTTCGCTGCGACTAAATCGACTTTATCAAAGCCTGCGCAGCGCATGGCAATCAGACGAGTCCCGCCTTGATAGAGTTGCTCTAATACCTTGGCATGCAGCTCATCATTAACAAAAGCACACACCACTTCACAGCCTTGCGCCATCTGTGCGGTTTTTTCGGTGAGTCGGAAATCATGAAAGTGCAGGGTCAATTGTGAGTGATCAACTAGCTGATTAAATGAGCTGATATCATAAGATTTGGCACTAAAAAATACGGCGTTGAGCATAGTCGTTCCTTGTATTGGGGACTTTTGCTATTGATATACCCATTGTCGGCAAAAATAAACCCCAAATTTTCTAAGTATAAGCTTGGCTTAATGGATGTTTGGACGTCTAGACTGTTGACTTCCATGCTGCTTGGCTTTAGGCTTTGCGACCAATTTTATAATAATATTTTGATATCAATATGCACTCCACTTCTTCATCACAGCCGCAACAACCGAATGGATTAGCCCTGTTACCACTGATGGTTTTCTTACTGCTCTTTATGGGGGTGGGAAGCTATCTGACTTGGCAACAGGTTGATTTCGCATTTTATCAATTGCCTGCACCGGTTGCGGTATTACCTGCTGTAGTGCTGGCGATTGCTTTAAGTAAAGAATCACTCAATCGAGCGATTGAGCAGTTTTTACGCGGTGTGGGTCATAGCGATATTATGGCGATGTGTATGATCTACCTACTCGCTGGGGCATTTGCTGCGGTAGCCAAAGCGACTGGAGGTGTGGATGCCACCGTGAATCTTGGCCTTGCATTGTTGCCGGCTAGCCTGATTTTGCCTGGCTTATTTGTGATCTCCGCTTTTGTCGCCACCGCGATGGGCACCTCAATGGGTACCATTGCCGCGATTGCTCCGGTGGCTTTGGGGATTGCTCAAGCCGCTGAGTTGAATTTAGGTTTGACGGCGGGTGTGGTGCTAAGCGGTGCGATGTTTGGTGATAACCTTTCGATCATTTCTGATACCACGATTGCCGCCACACGCTCACAAGGCTGCCACATGCGTGACAAGTTTAAAGAAAACATCCGTATCGCGCTGCCTGCTGCCGTGTTGGCTTTGGTGGTCTTTGCCTTGAGTAGTCAAGCTGCACAATCTCCACAAACCAGTGCGATTGAGTGGCTAAAAGTGCTGCCATATCTCACCATCCTAGTGTTGGCGGTGATGGGACTGAATGTGTTTCTGGTGCTATTGGTTGGGATTTTAATTGCGGCTGGTGTGGGTAGCTTTAGTGATGGCTACGCACTTTCGGCACTTAGCAAAGATGTTTACGCTGGATTTGGCAATATGCAGGAGATTTTTCTGCTGTCGATGCTGATCGGTGGTATGGGCGAGCTGATGAAGCAGCAGGGCGGATTATCCTTCTTAACCCACCAAATTAGCCGCATGATCAATAAATTTGCCCGCTCACACAGCGATGTCCAAAAAATGCGTGCCAGTGAGTTAGGCATTGCTGGTTTGGTGGCTCTCACTAACGTGTGTACCGCTAATAATACGGTGGCGATTATTGTCAGCGGTGGCGTCGCCAAAGAGTTAGCCCAGCACAATGGCGTAACGGCTAAGCGCTCGGCAAGCCTACTCGATATTTTCTCTTGTATTATGCAGGGGGTGTTACCGTACGGCGCACAGGCGCTACTGCTGGGCTCTATTTTCCACCTCTCACCACTTAGTGTGGTCAGCTATTCTTACTACTGCTTCTTCTTGGCTGCCGCGGCGGTGGTGGCGGTATTTTTACGCCACCCTGCCCGCGGGTAAGTATTGCTAAGCGCTGTTGTGGGTTGTTAACGCAGTTGTCATTAATACAGTTGTTATTAATGACATGGCTGTTAACGCGACACACGACGGCGCTTAGTTTGAGGTTTCGAAGCGGTTCTTTGAGTGGCACGTTCCGCTAACTGTTGACGATAATTTGCGAGATGAAAACGCCGTTTTGGGCGCTGCGCTGCGACCAATTGCGCTAGTTGTGCTTCTAAGTGTTGATTGCTTTCAAGCAGGGTATTGAGCGATTGGTGATCTTTTTGCGCCGTATCGTCTTCGAAAAAAAATGACGCAACACTGGCGGTCAATAAACCAAACAAGGTAATGCCGGTCAGCATTAAAAATACTGCCACGCCACGGCCAAAACCCGTTACCGGATACATATCTCCATAACCTACCGTGGTAATGGTTGTCATTGCCCACCATAGTGCATCGGTATAGCTGTTGATTGGGCTTGGGGTGCCTTTTTCGACTAAATACACAAACGCCGCAGAGAGTAAGACGGTTGAGAGACTAGTGAGGCCAATAAAGCTGAACGTCTTTTGCCGCAACACCGATTTGGTTTGTTTCCAAGCTTTGGGCAGCACTAATAAGATGCGCAGAAAGCGCAGTGGCCGCAAAAATGGCATCGCGACGATCAACACATCTGGCCAATTTTGTAGCATGTACTGCCATGGCTTAGGGCTAATAAAAATCTTCACCAGCAGTTCGGTGGCGAAAATTCCCCATATAATCCACAGCAAACCATCCAGAAACTCTAAATCATCGCTGGCGAGATCTGCAATATCGGGCAGCAGAGCCACCACAACATACAGCACAGAGAGAATGAGCATTGGGGTTTCCGTGGTGGTTTCTACTTTTGCTAACAGCTTTTTCCGAATCGCTAACTTCATAAACTTAGAGGAGAGAGGGCAAAGGTTGCTCTAGACTATCAAAAAATGCTGGGTAGGTATTGGTTAGAAATCAAGTTAATCGCTGGCTTAAAAGCGATATTGTCCACCGAGCGTAAACGAGAGGCTCGAATAATCTTGTTCTAAAAATTGGTAGCTCAGCTCCATGGTAAACGCCAAACTTTTGTCGAGACTCGATTGTACTTTAGTGCCCACGCCGAGATAGGGATTGGTTCCAGAATACTGCTGATTATCATACGGCGAATCAAACGGATGGCGTTCTTTAATTTTCATGCGTGCCAAGCCACCTCTGGCATACACCATCGTCATATTATTCAGTGGTTGCTCCATAAATGCACCGAAGTAAAAACCTTCGACTTTAACGTCAATATTTTGCCGCTGCGCATTGAGCATTTCAGCTCCATCACCAATCATGCCTGAGTAGCCGACATCGAATCCGATAAATGGTGAAAATTGGTATTGGTAACCAAACTGAGTCAGCCAAACCTCATCGGTACTGACTGGGCTATCAATTCGGCTGAGCCCGGTTTTTAACGAGAATAAATAAGGGCTGGAGCCCGCATAGGCAGGCAGCGCCAACCAACAACAGAATATAAGCCAATACCGTCCGCGTACCATAGGTCACCTATTTCTTTCCTTGTAAGGAGATGTCAAACCACATTGTTACCCACTGGTCACTTGATGGGCGGTGGGTGAATGCCAATTGAATTCTGGCATTATAATTGGTTTAAAAGTAAGCAATAAATGCGCCGAATCGCGGTTTATCACTAACCATTGATATGTAGTGTGATTTTGATCGATTTTCGATATCAATGCGAGTCATCGTGCGTACGCAGGGGACTTTAAGATGTGATCTGTGTCTAAATTAACACAATTTAGGCTTAAGCAATCGATTCCCAAACCCAGTAAAGTGAGATGAACATAGCCATGGATCTGGTGTAACTATCTGTTTTTAAATTTATTTTTTGAGAGTGGATGTGTCGAGGTTATGTTGAGTATGAAAACTTCGGCAGGGTAACACAAAAAAAAGTCAAATATCAGTCTTGAGAGAAAAAAAACGCGGCCTATAATGCTGAAAACCGGAGCGTCTGCCAACGCTCCGGTTTTTTTGTGTCCGAAAGGTACTCACGTCTGCCAACGAGGGTACTACGCACTGTGCTAAACGACACAAATGGTCAATTAATCAAGGAATTACATAATGCGTATCGAACAAGAACTTAAGTTAGGTTTTAAAGATGTCCTGTTTCGCCCGAAACGTTCCACGCTGAAAAGCCGCTCTCAAGTTAATTTAACCCGCGATATTACTTTCAAACATAGTGGCCGTCAATGGTCTGGCGTACCAGTCATTGCAGCTAACATGGATTCGGTAGGCAGTTTTGCCATGGCCAGCGCATTGGCGGAACACGGTGTGATGACTGCGGTACACAAGCACTATACTGTGGCGGATTGGGCTGAGTTTGTAGAAAATGCGGATAAAACCACGCTCAATAATGTAATGGTGTCTACTGGCACTTCTGCGGCGGATTTCCAAAAGACGCAAGATGTGATGGCGTTGTCTGATGAGTTGATTTTCATCTGCATCGACATTGCCAATGGTTATTCTGAACATTTGGTCGAATACGTACAAAAAGTTCGTGCCGCTTTTCCCGATAAAGTGATCTCGGCAGGCAATGTGGTGACCGGCGATATGGTTGAAGAGCTAATTCTGGCTGGTGCCGATATTGTGAAAGTCGGGATCGGTCCAGGTTCGGTGTGTACCACGCGGGTAAAAACCGGCGTAGGCTATCCACAGTTATCAGCGATTATTGAATGTGCCGATGCCGCCCATGGTTTAGGTGGCCGCATTATTGGTGATGGCGGTTGTACTTGCCCGGGGGATGTGGCCAAAGCGTTTGGTGGTGGTGCCGATTTTGTGATGCTCGGTGGAATGTTAGCCGGCCATGAAGAAGCGGGCGGCGAGCTGGTGGTGCAAGAGGGCGAAACTTTCATGAAATTTTACGGCATGTCATCCAAGAGCGCGATGGACAAACATTCCGGCGGTGTGGCGGGCTACCGTGCAGCCGAAGGAAAAACCGTACTATTGCCCTACCGTGGCAGCGTACACGGTACCATCCAAGATATCCTCGGTGGCGTACGCTCAACCTGTACCTACGTAGGCGCAGCGGAACTTCGTGAGTTAACTAAACGTACCACTTTCATCCGTGTTCAAGAGCAAGAGAACAACGTCTACGGGCGTGAGTAAGCCTTATATTGATCGGAAAAATCGAATGATTAAGAGCCGTTTTTAACGGCTCTTTTTTTGCTCTAAATTTTGGTAATGGTGAAAAAGTGGCGGCGGTGGCGATGAAAATTTTTGTGGCGGCAGCCTGAGCAATTCCAAATTGGAAAGCGGATTTCGTGTGATCCGGTCTGATAAAGGATTACCGTTACTGTTTGCCAATAGTAGCAAGAGATGGTATCTACAACCTGATGATTGTGGTGTGTCATCTTGATTTTTCTCGTATTCGATTTTTTTATTTGCGAGGCTTATGATGAAAATTGTAATTGCTCCTGACTCTTACAAAGAAAGCCTGACGGCAATGGAAGTAGCGATGGCCATTGAATCTGGGTTTCGTAAAGTGTTGCCAGACGCCGATTACGTTAAATTACCGATGGCCGATGGTGGTGAAGGCACTGTGCAATCGCTGGTTGATGCGACCGGCGGTGAAATTATTCGCTGTCAGGTCACGGGGCCGTTGGGCGAGCAAGTTGATGCGTTTTACGGTTTGCTGGGGGATCAGCAAACGGCAGTGATTGAAATGGCGGCAGCATCCGGTTTGCATCTGGTGACGCCGGAGCAGCGCAATCCACTGCAAACCACCACCTACGGTACCGGTGAGCTGATTTTGGCTGCCTTAGAGCGTGGGGTGCGACGCATCATCATCGGGATCGGTGGTAGTGCCACCAATGATGGTGGGATTGGTATGGCGCAAGCGCTCGGTATTCGCCTGCTGGATAAGCAAAGCCAAGAGATCGGATACGGTGGCGGGGCACTGGCACGTTTAGCGACGATTGATATGTCGGGTCTGGACCCCCGTTTAGCGCACACCGATATTGAAGTAGCGTGTGACGTAGATAACCCACTGTGCGGCCCGAGAGGGGCGTCGCACGTGTTTGGTCCACAAAAAGGGGCCACGCCAGAGATGGTGGCGCAGCTCGACGCTAACTTAGCGCACTATGCCGATTTGATGCAGGCGCAACTGGGTTGCGATGTGAAAAATCGCGCTGGCGCCGGAGCGGCGGGTGGTCTGGGCGCAGCGCTAATCGGGCTGTTACAGGCGTCCTTGCGACCGGGCATTGATATTGTGATGGATGCGGTGAACCTGCGTGATGTGGTGCGCGATGCTGATTTGGTGATCACTGGTGAAGGGCGAATTGATAGCCAGACCATTCACGGCAAAACCCCGATTGGTGTGGCGCGCGCGGCTAAAGAGTTCAACAAGCCGGTGATCGGGATTGCCGGTTGTTTGGCCAACGATTGTGATGTTGTTCACCAGCATGGTATCGATGCGGTGTTCAGTGTGGTGCCGGGGTCAGTCAGTTTGGTGCAAGCTTTACGCGATGCGGCATTCAATGTGGAGCTGACGGCGCGTAATATTGCTGCGGTGTATGCACTCACACGCTAATTGTCATGCTTATCTAGTCAGGAGCGTGTAGATTGTCGGCTTCAGCATATGGTTACAAGATATCAGTATAGACATTTAGTCCTTTATCAAGCAGATCCTGTACGACGTTGCTTGGAAGGTTTTTGTCGGTGATAATCCCATTGAGTTGTTCAATATCTAAGGCGTGAAAGCTTGCGATGCGGCCATATTTGGTAGCATCTGAAATGAGATAGCTCAGTTGAGCAGCTTGAGCAATAGCTTGCTTTACTTGTACTTTATTTTCATTCGGGGTTGATAGCCCTTTCATGCTCCAAGAGGATGACGAGATAAACGCCACATCAATATTCATTCCTTTTAGGAACTCTGCAACTTTACCGCCAATCGCTGATTGATTTTCTCGATCAACCCTTCCTCCAGTATGATATAGATCACATTGACCATTATTCATCAGAAAATTAGAGATAGAAAAGTCGTTAGTGATCACTAAAAGATCTGCTCGATCGGCTATTTGATGAGCAATCTCTAAAGCAGTAGTTCCGGCATCTAAGTAAATAGTCGCATTTTGCTCAATAAGACCTATCGCAATTTTTCCAATATGGATTTTCTCATGCGCTTGCTGCTCTATTTTATCATTGTGTGATAACTCGACGTGTAAGGCTTGGGCTAATTGAGCTCCTCCTGATACCGAAATGACCTTGCCTGAAGATTCTAGTTTGGCAATATCCCGACGGATTGTCATATGTGAAACCTTCAGGTGCTCCGTTAAATCTGAAATACTCAATACCTCCCGATGAGATAATAGGGACAAAATAGTTCTTTGCCGCTCGGCTGGGATCATGATTTCACTTCTCTCTATCTACCTGTTTTTCATATCCTAACAAACTTTCTAATGTATGTGAACATATGTGAATTTATGTTCAATTCATCAAATGCAAATGAGCATCATGGCTATTTAAAGCGTGTTTTTGGCTGTTATAGATAAAAACCAAGTATAAGGTGTTATCCATTGTTAATTTATGTGATTGCCGTCTGAGTTATGGTTTGTTTTTCACATATAATCACAATAGTGAACAATATGTGACGCATTTGAATTCAATCTCTGATTAGGAAGGTTAATGGTGATGAAAAAAATTCAATCAGTCGGTGTGATTGGTTTGGGCTCAATGGGAATGGGCGCCGCCAAGTCATGTATACGTGCAGGTCTGGATGTGTATGGTTTTGACCTGAATCCTCAAGCGCTCAAGATACTCGCAGAGTATGGTGCGAAAGCGGTTTCAACTAACGCGCTTGAATTGGCAGATAAACTTGATGCACTGCTGATCCTGGTGGTTAATGCGGAGCAAGTAAATAGTGTGCTTTTTAAACATGGACTTGCAGCAGCATTAAAACCCAATACCCCAGTAATGGTGTCGGCAACCATTTCAGCACAAGATGCAAAACAGATACAAGCCAATTTGGCTAAACATAATCTCGTGATGCTGGATGCTCCGGTGTCTGGTGGTGCGGTAAAAGCAGAGGCTGGTGAAATGACCATTATGGCATCTGGAGCCCAGAGTACATTTGAGGTACTAGAGCCAGTGCTAAGTGCTACAGCCACTAAGGTTTACAACATAGGTGAAACGATTGGTCTTGGGGCCACGGTAAAAATTATTCATCAACTACTTGCTGGTGTTCATATTGCTGCGGGTGCGGAAGCTATGGCTCTCGCGGCGCGAGCAAATATTCCGCTTGATCTGATGTATGACATCGTCACCCATGCTGCGGGTAATTCTTGGATGTTTGAAAACCGCATGAAGCATGTCGTTGATGGTGATTATTCTCCTAAATCGATGGTCGATATTTTTGTAAAAGACTTAAACCTAGTATCGGAAACTGCAAAAGATCTGAAATTTCCGTTATCGCTATCCAGTGCGGCTTTAAACATGTTTGTCAGCGCAAGTAATGCAGGATTTGGTCAAGAAGATGATAGTGCAGTTATCAAAATTTTTGATGGTATTAAGCTACCTGGTGTGGAAAGCAATAATCAATAAGCTCACGTAAAGCGGAGAACGAATTATGTTACTCGGTGTTATTGCAGATGATTTTACTGGTGCAACCGACATTGCTAGTTTTTTAGTCGAAAATGGCATGCGTACCGTCCAACTTAACGGCATTCCACAACAAAAGATGGATGTAAGCGTTGATGCGGTGGTTATTAGTCTTAAATCTCGTTCCTGCCCTGTAGAGCAGGCAATTTCTGACTCAGTTACTGCTTTGAAATGGCTCCAAGCCAATGGGTGTCAGCAGTTCTATTTTAAATATTGTTCGACTTTCGACAGTACAGCTCAAGGCAATATAGGGCCGGTAACCGATGCTTTACTGGCTGAATTAGATCAAGACTTCACCGTGGTGTGTCCAGCGTTGCCGATCAACGGACGTACGGTGTACAACGGCCATTTATTTGTATTTCAGGATTTACTCAGTGATTCGGGAATGCGCCACCATCCGGTAACACCAATGACAGATTCTAGCTTAATACGCATGATGGATTCACAGTCGCAAGGGTCTACGGGATTGGTGAATTTTCAAGTTATAGAGCAAGGATCATCGGCGGTTATCAAGCGATTTGCCGAATTAAAGCAGCAAGGTAAACGCTATGCGGTGGTTGATGCATTTAACTCTAATCATTTAGCGATACTTGGACAAGCGGTGCAGTCGTTAAAATTAGTGACTGGTGGTTCAGGTTTAGCCGCTGGCATAGCTAAGAACTGGCTAGAGCATTTAGAAGATCAAACTCAGGCCAAGCAAGTGGGTAAGCCCACCAAAGCTCCAACCGTGGTTTTTTCAGGTTCCTGCTCAGTGATGACTAATCATCAAGTGGAGGTTTACAAATCCAAGGCTCCTCATATCGCGATAGATGTTCAAGCGTGTATGACCGATGACGGATACATAAATCAGCTGTTTGATTGGGTTATCAGCAATCTTGACGGTGAATTTGCGCCACTAATATACGCCACAACAGATGCGCCAGCACTAAAAGAGATTCAACAACAATTTGGCGCACATCAATCAAGCCAGGCGGTTGAATATTTATTCAGTCAGTTGGCAAGCCGACTGCAGCAATATGGAGTGAAGAATTTTATTGTGGCAGGGGGGGAAACGTCGGGTGTTGTTACCCAAAGTTTAAATGTCAAAGGCTTCCATATCGGTCCACAAATAGCGCCTGGCGTACCATGGGTCAAATCTTTACAAGGGGAATTATCGTTAGCACTTAAATCTGGCAATTTTGGCGATGAAAATTTCTTTGTCAAAGCACAGTCATTCTTTGCATAAATGGGGTAATTATGAGCCATGATTTACTGACAGAACAGCAGCTACGAGAACAGATGGTTAGCCTAGCCCGCTCAATGTTTGAACGGGGCTATGCGACCGGAGGTGCTGGAAATTTATCACTAAAACTGCCCAATGGGCTGGTTCTCGCAACGCCGACGGGTACCTCACTTGGTCGTTTAGTTGCAGAAGATCTTTCGGTCGTGGACGAGGATGGTAATCATATATCCGGTCACAAACCCTCCAAAGAGGTAGCCTTTCACTTAGCAATTTATCGCAACAATTCTAAGTGTAATGCGATAGTTCATTTGCATTCGACTTATTTAACCGCACTCTCTTGTCTTGAAGGGATAGATACTGCTAATGCAATCAAACCTTTTACTCCCTACTTTGTTATGCGTATTGGTGAGTTACCGGTTATTCCTTATTTCCGTCCAGGAGATCCTAAAATTGCGCAGGAATTAGCCCAGCGGGCGGGTGATTTCCGTGCTTTTTTATTGGCTAATCACGGTTCGGTGGTTACTGGCACTGATTTTGTCGATGCGGTAGACAATGCAGAAGAGCTTGAAGAAACAGCAAAACTGGCATTCATTCTGAAAGATAGTCACATCCGTTATTTAGCGGACCACGATATTCAAGACTTAAAAGGGAGATCTAAATAATGGCAAAGTTCGCAGCAAATCTGACCATGTTATTTACTGAAGTTCCGTTTTTAGATCGTTTTCAAAAGGCGTATCAAGCGGGTTTTAAAGCGGTTGAGTTCCTTTTCCCTTATGCCTATCAGGCGTCAGAACTTGCAAGTAAAATCAAGCAATTTGATCTTGAGCAAGCACTGTTCAATATGCCACCGGGTAACTGGGATGCCGGCGAACGAGGGTTTGCCGCGCTCCCGGGCCGTGAAGCAGAATTCAGAGCCAGCGTTGAAGTCGCTATTGTTTATGCAAACGCCCTCAATTGTAAAAAAGTGCACGCAATGGCAGGGATACTTGATGATCGTTTTACTCGGGAGCAACACATCGCCACTTTTATCGCAAACATACGTTATGCGGCAGATAAGTTCGCACAGCAGGGGATCGAATTGATGATTGAGCCGCTCAATAATCGTGATGTGCCAAATTATTTTATTGCACACCAGCGCGAAGCGGTCGCGTTGATTAAACAAATTGATCGGTCAAATGTGAAGCTTCAATTAGATCTTTACCACGCACAAATTATGGATGGCGATCTCAGTTCATTGATTAGAGAGGTTGCTCCTTATGTAGGACATGTCCAAATCGCTTCAGTCCCAGAACGGCATGAACCATCAGAAGGAGAGTTGAATTATCCACATCTGTTTAAAGTGTTGGATGACTCTGGTTATCTAGATTGGATTGGCTGTGAGTATAAGCCAAGAAAAACCACGCTAGATGGTCTTGGCTGGATCAATTCGTACTTATAAGTCAGCACTGCTGATTATTCCTATTATTTGTGCGACTTAACTTAATGTTAAATCAAAAGTGCAATGAGTGTTCATTTATCACTTTTATAGGCACTTACCCTACAAAGCAAAAGACAAAAGGTAACCCAAATGGACGGAGCATTGATAGGTATTATCATTGGTATTATTGCCATGATGGTGATGATCATAAAAACACGTATTCCAGTAGCACTTGCAATGGTTATTGCAAGCATAATTATGGGTCTATTCGCAGGAATGGCTCCAAATGAACTGATTAATGCGATTCAAGCTGGCTTTGGTGGTGTATTGGGCGGGATAGGGCTCATCATCGCGTTTGGTGTAATAATGGGGGCGTGTTTTGAACGCTCAGGTGCTGCAGTACGAATGGCGAAAACTTTTGTCAAAATTTGTGGCAAAGGACGAGAAGATTTGGCTCTTGGTTTCACTGGTGTCGTGGTTGCAATTCCAGTATTTTGTGACTCCGCCTACATCATTTTACACTCGCTTGTGCGAGCTATTTCAAGAGATACAGGAAAATCAGCGGTTGGGCTTGGTGTCACTTTAGCTCTAGGCTTACTTATCACTCACGCACTTGTACCACCAACACCAGGTCCTGTTGCTGTTGCAGGAATTCTTGGTGTCGATCTTGGCAAGTATATGCTGTGGGGGTTAGTGGTGTCAGTTCCTATGATGCTGTTGTCGATGATTTATATCCGTCGAATTGGCAACGAATACTACCGAGTTCCACAAGGTGACACATGGATTACTAGCCAAGCACAATGGGCAAACTTAGAGGCGGTTAAGGCAACAGATGATAAACAGTTACCAAGTAACTTCCTATCTTTTGGCCCAATTTTAGTACCTATCACGCTAATTCTTTTTAATACGTTGGTAGGTAAAGGTGATTCTGAGTTTCATACCATACTTGCCCTTATTGGTAACCCCGTTGTTGCAGTCGGTATTGGCGTGTTAATGGCGCTTTATGGCTTGACTCGCCATATTGAACGGAAAGATATGGTAGGTTCAATGGATGATGCATTGTCTACTACAGGATTAATTCTTGTGGTAACCGGTTGCGGTGGAGCAATGGGGGCAGTGCTAAGAGCCTCTGGAGCTGGACCACAAGTAGCAGAAGCGATTGCAAGTAGTGGTATACCGCCATTACTGGTACCACTCGCGATTGCATCAATGCTTAGAATTATTCAAGGTTCAGCAACTGCTTCAATGATGGTGGCAGCAACAATGACACTGCCACTCGTGGAGACGCTTGGCTTAGATCCTGTATTCGTTGCCTTAGCGTGTGCGGTTGGTCCGGTCGGTTTTTCGCATCTCAACGACTCATATTTCCATATTATCAACCGTACACTAGGGATTACTGAGCTAATGGACCAATTGAAGATTTGGTCTGTCTCTTCAACTATCGCTTGGGCAGTGGGAGCGTCAATTATCATGGCACTCAACCTTGTGTTTGGAAAAGGTGGTACGCTTATTGACCCACTCATTCCTATCGCAGTTCTGATTGTGGTCATTGCTTGGGTGAAGAATAAGCAGCATAAAGTAAAGCCGGAGATTGCGACCAGTTAAAATACCATAGCCTTGCACACGGAAAGTGTAAGGCTCTCATTGAGAGAACGCGCTTTTTAATCACACGCTTTGATAATCACCCCTGAAATTAATTTAGCTTTTAAGCGTAGTAAAAATCGGAACTTACTGAATAAGTTCCGATTTTTGGTGAGCATTGTTCTTATGCTGTAGGATAGTGGTACTTTTCTAAAGCAGTTCAATCACGTGATCTAATCGAGCGCAGATCGGGTGGCCTAATGCGATCACTTCTGGGCTTGGTTTGACTAAATCTGGGATCTGGAAGGCGTGCATTTTGGCGGCCATCGCGGCTTTGATGCCGTTATTGGAGTCTTCAAAGGCTAGGCATTGGCTTGGTTCCACTCCTAAACGCTGTGCCGCGAGCAGATAAATCTCCGGATCAGGCTTACCGTGGCTCACTTCACAGCCGGTCGTAATATTCTCGAAATAGTGATCTAAACCTGCCAGTTGTAATTTGATCAAGGCTAACTCTTTTTGCGTTGAGGTTGCGACGGCAAGCCGGATTGAGCGAGCTTTTAGCCACTCCAGCAGGGTAATCACGCCCTCTTTATGTGGGATGGCTTGATGCATTACCACCGCATTGTATTGTTGACGCCATTGATTATGTAAGCGTGGCAAATCATCACCATAGGCTTGGCTTAAAATGCCATTAATGGTTTTGGCGTTACAGCCGATGATGGATAAGTAGACCTCTTGATAAAAAGGTAACTCACAAGCGGCACAGGCCTCTTGAAACACGCGCATACAAACTCGTTCAGTATCGAGCAGCAGGCCATCCATATCAAAAATGGCAGCTTGAAATTCCATTGCTTACACCTACCTCAAAAAAAGTGAGCCGCTATTGTTACACATTTTATCGATGGGTGAGAACTCTAAACATCTTGTATTAAAAATCAGCAGATTAGCGAGAGAGTTGGGTTTATTTCCGCTAAACTGTGTAGCAGAAGAATAACAATTGAATGTCGGCTGGTGGATGAAATGAAATTAGCATGGGTAAGACAATGGTTACCGGGGCTCTACCAATATCAAGGTTATGAGCGAAGCTGGTTAGTGGATGATGTACGTGCCGCATTTTCGGTGGTGGCGGTGGCGTTACCGGTGGCGATTGCTTATGCGCAATTGACTGGCGTGCCAGCGATTGTCGGGCTCTATTCTTGTGTGCTGCCGATGTTAGTTTACGCCTTGATGGGCACTTCTCGGCAATTGATTGTCGGGCCTGATGCGGCAACGTGTGCGGTTATTGCCGCGGTTGTTACTCCACTGGCTGCGGGGGATGCCACGAAACATTGGCAGTTAGTGATGACCATGACCGCGATGACTGGTTTGTGGTGTCTTTTGGCCAGTCGGCTCAAATTAGGGGTGTTCGCTGATTTTTTATCGCGGCCGATCCTACTTGGACTACTCAACGGTGTGGCACTGACGATCATTGTCGGCCAATTTGCCAAAATATTGGGCCTGAAATTCGAAAACCGTTATCTATTGGAGCGAATTGTTGAAGCACCAGAGCTGCTTTACGCCCTGCATTGGCAAACCTTGAGTTTGAGTGTGCTCACGCTAGTGATGTACTTGGTGATTAAACGTTGGCAGCCAAGGTGGCCAGCCGCCATGTTTGCGATTTTGGTTTCGGCTTTGTTGGTCTGGGGCTTCGACCTTGAAGATGTTGGCGTGCAAGTGGTTGGCGTGCTCCAAGGTGGGCTGCCTGAGTTTCAAGCGCCAGTGTTTGATCTGGGGATCAGCCGTGAATTAGTGATGCCCGCGTTGAACTTAGCCATGGTCAGTTTTGTTAGTATGATGCTGACTGCGCGCAGCTTTGCCGCTAAAAATGGCTATGATATTGATGCGGATAAAGAGTTTCGTGCGCTTGGGGTGGCCAATTTGGCGGCGGCATTTTCACAAGGTTTTGCGATTAGTGGAGCCGATTCACGCACCGCGGTCAATGATGCTAATGGTGGTAAATCGCAATTGGTGTCGGTGATTGCCGCCTTAATCATTGCCCTAGTCGCGGTATTCGCTTATCAACCCTTGCAGTTTATTCCCGTCGCTGCGTTAGGGGTGGTGTTAGTGATCGCTTCATTATCGCTGCTTGATTTGCAAGGAATTTGGAATCTGAGAAAACGCGATAAAGATGCCTTTTATCTCGCGTTGATCACCTTTATTGCCGTGCTAGTGATTGGTGTGATCCCAGGTATTACATTGGCGGTTTTACTGGGGTTATTCCAATTCCTTAAACTGATTATGCGTCCTAGCGATCAAATGATGGGGCTAGATGAAGAGGGGACACTGCGCACTTTGGATGGCACGGAGAAAGCGAAGCCGATCCCTGGGATGGTGATTTTCCGTTTTAACTCACCCCTGACTTACTTTAATGCGCCTTATTTTAAGCGGCGCATCCTCGATCAAACCGAGCGTGAAGAGACGCAGCTTAGCTGTGTGATTATTGATGCGGTGGCGAGTTTTACCCATTTGGATCTGAGTGTGATGGCGATGTTGTCCGACTTGCATGGCATACTCAAAAAACGCGGTATCCGCCTGATTTTGGCTGGCCGTAAGCGTAGCCTGCGTCACTGGTGTGAATTAACCGGGATTAGCACTTCCGAAGGCGGAATTGTGCTGCGGGCCGATATGTATTTAGCCATCAAACTCAGTGGCTGTTATTTGAGTGCGATAGAAGAAGGTCAGATCCCGGCGGTACAAAAAGAGCCGGAGATCAGTGTGCTGTTAAAACCGGTCACCACGGAAGTGGCTTAAGCGAGCGTTATCGGGGCAATAGGGGCTCAAGGTCTGAGCCCCTATTGGTCTAAAAATCGGCTGCAACCTCAAAGGTCATTGGCTGCTGAGTATAAGGATGAGTAAAACTTAGTTGCTCGGCATGTAAATATAAGCGCTGATCTTGGCTGCCATACAGATCATCGCCGACGATCGGGCAGTTAAGACCAAGCGGATGAGCGCAATGGACCCGCAGTTGGTGAGTGCGCCCTGTATGAGGGTAAAGGTAGACGCGCGTTTTGCCTTGTTCAATCCGTACTGTGTGCCAATGGGTGAGTGCCGGCTTACCTTGTTGTGTACACACTTTTTGCCTTGGTCTATCATCGAGATCGCCGCACAGCGGTAATCTAATCTCACCTTGAGTTTGTTCTAACTTGCCATCAAGTAACGCCACATAGCGTTTCGTCACCGCACGCGTAATAAACTGTTTTTGTAGATGTTTATTGGCACGCCGAGTGAAAGCAAACACCAACAGACCCGAGGTCGACATATCTAAGCGATGCAGGGCAAACACCCCCTCGGTATCGGGAAATTGTGCTTGTAAGCGGGTCAGGACCGAATCTTGAATGTGCACTCCGGGCACCGAGAGAAATTCAGCCGGTTTATTCACCACGACGATCGCCTCATCTTGATACACAATGCTAATCTGCTGATTGGCCGCCGGATTATGCAATAGTGGATTATCGTCTAACGCCATTCCTTGTAGCATGTGGGCTAAAATAGGTTGGCACTTGCTTTGGCACGCCGGATAAAACTTGCGATGTTGACGAATTTCCGATTTGGGAGAGCGTCCCCACCAAAACTCTGCTAATGCGATAGGTTTGAGCTGATGCTGAAATGCGTAATGCAGCAGTTTGGGCGCGGCACACTCACCAGAACCAGCGGGTGGCTGCGGATTTTTGCTAGCGGCAAACAGCTCGAGCAAGTTTTTTTGTGTGCCATCGATATTGCTAAAACGATAGGCGGAAAAGAGTTTGTTTTGCAAAGCCGCTGAACGCTGTTTACGCTGCTGCTTGAGCTGTTCAATATGGTTTTGTTTACTCGCCAATTGACTTTCTAGTGCGGCAATTTGCTGCTGCCAATCTTGCTTGAGCAGCTGTAATTGACGTTTTTGCTGCACACTGGCTTGCGCAAGCGCGGCAAACAGCGCGGCTTGCTCTGCCACCGGGCGTTGCTCGGCTGCGTCTCGTTGTTGTTTGCGTACTTGGCGCTGCTCTATCATTAAGGCGCGCTGTTGCTCAAGCGCTTGTGCCGCTTGGGCTTGATAATCTGCCAGCGTGTTTGCCAACCGGGCTAGCTCTGGGTCAGCTTGTTGTTGACGAACTTGCTGATTGATTGCGGCAATTTCATCACCGTCGAGTCGAAAAAACTGTTGATCGGCAAAACGGTCAAACACTGGCGGTACAAAACCGGGTAGCTCATTTTGCTCTGCGAGTTGACCGGAAAATGCCGCTAAATAGCCTAAGGCTCCCGAGTGATGTTGCACAACCAAGACACCAAACATTTTGCCGTGGGCGAGCGGATCGCTTTCGGTTAATCCAAACGGATGGTACCACTCGGTTTGCTGGGTCAGATGCTCTTGTAACTGTTGCGCGGCAATTTCACACAATCGGTGTGGCTGATAGCAAAATGGGTAGGTAAAACGCTCAGGCAGCGCAATCTCGCTGACGGGGGCAACAAAATCAGTAAAACAGTTCGGTAAAGCAGACATAACCAGCATTGAATCGGCAAAGCAAACGCGCATCTTACCTGCTCTATAGCGACTTGTCAGGTGGTGTTTTTCTGCGTTGGTGGGTGATGTTTGACCTGTGCTCAATCACCGTTAAGCACCTGTCGAGGGCAATTCTTTTTTCACGCTGCTGCGTTCAACCAAGGTTGGCTCTAACTGCACTACTTGGGGGGCGGCGTATGGATTTTGTAGTCGATGTAACAGGGTATCGATCGCGGCTTGACCGAGGCGATATTTGGGTTGATGGATGGTGGTTAACGCGGGAGACATAAACTTCGCAATATGAATGTCATCATAGCCAATTAACGACAGATCATCGGGGATCTGCACTCCTCGATGATGAGCGGCTTGGATGACCCCCATCGCCATCATGTCGTTACACACAAACAGTGCGCTCGGCAGCGTTCCGCGTTGGCAAAGCTTTTCAAATGCTTGGTAACCACCAGTGCATTCGAAATCGGCTTCGACAATCCAATCCGGGTTAATGGTTATTCCGGCATCAGTCAATGCTCGTTTATAACCTTCATAGCGCATTTGTGCTTGATGACGCATTAAAGGTCCGGTGACACAACCAATGGTGCGGTGTCCGCATTCAATCAGATACTTGGTTGCCATGTAGCCGCCTTGTAGCGAATTGTCTTGAATTTTATCGCTGGCAAACAGCATCGGGCCCCAGTCCATTACCACCACGGGAATATCGGGATAACGCTCAAACATCTCCAACCGTTCACCTTCTAGGCTGGAACACATCAGTAACAGGCCATCGACCCGTTTTTGCAGCAAGGTATTGATGCTGGCTTGCATGCGTTGGTGATCGCCTTCGGTATTACACAGGATCAAGTTATAGCCTTGCTGGTAGCAGCTACGCTCGACACCTTTCACCACCTCACCAAAAAACGGGTTACTCGAGGTGGTCATTAGCATGCCGATGGTTTTGGTGCGGTTCATTTTTAGGCTGCGCGCCAGCGCTGACGGTGCATAATTGAGTTGCTGAGCCGCGTTATTGACTCGCTCAGCAATCTCATCACTCACAAAACGGCTTTGATTAATCACATGGCTAACGGTGGAAGTGGAGACGCCAGCCAGTCGAGCGATATCCTTCATGGTAGCCATCGTTTTTTCCTATGCGTGTTGTGCTAAAAAGGCGTCCACTTCTGCACGCTTTGGAATGGAGGTTTGTGCTCCCCAACGCGTTACTGAGATTGCTGCGGCAGCGTGGGCAAACGTAATCGCTGATTCTAGAGGCATTTCTTCTAATAAGCCAGCTACCAATGCACCGTTAAAAGTATCGCCAGCCGCGGTGGTATCGGTGGCTTTGACGATAAAGCCGGGAATGCGTTGCCCGCGACCATTTTGACTTAGCCATACGCCTTTTGCACCGAGCGTGATGATGACGATTTCAATGCCTTTACAGTGTAAAATGTCAGCTGCTTGCTGGGCGCTGGCATCATCAACAACGGTAATTCCGGTTAACATTTCGGTTTCAGTTTCGTTGGGAGTGATCAGATCTATACATTTCAATAGTTCATCAGGCAATTGGCGAGCAGGAGCAGGGTTGAGGACGACGTTACTTTTTGCGGCTTTGGCTTCTTGTGCTGCTTTTAAAATCCCGTCAAGTGGTGTTTCTAATTGCATCAATAGATAACGTGCGTTGCGAATTGCCGCAAGATCCGATGTAATCGTTTCGCTAGTAAGTTTGGCGTTAGCTTCTGCAGATATACAGATGCTGTTTTCTCCGCTATCAGAGACTTGAATCATCGCAATCCCGGTTGGGCAATTAGGCTGTAGTTTGATACCTGAGACATCGATCCCGTCCAATTTAAAACTTTCACGAATATTGATGCCAAAAGAGTCATCACCGACACAGGCAATAAAACTGACATCGGCTTGCATGCGCGCTGCTGCGACCGCTTGGTTTGCTCCTTTACCTCCGGGTATGACTTGATAATTACGCCCATGCAAGGTTTCGCCAGGGCGAGGGAAGGAAGGCACTTGCAGCACATGGTCTGCGTTGACGCTACCCAGAACCACCAACTTATTCATACGGTTATCCTTTGTACTTATGAGTAAAAACAGAGTGGTTTAATGGCTTTGTTATTTGACATTACAACGCTTCAAATAACTAAGATATTGCATAGAGGTAAAAACCCGCAAACCACACGGTTTTCCCTCCCCGAATTGAGGAGGGAATGATCGACTTATTTCGAAATCACTTTCAAAGCGACTGGGATATAAGCTTCTACGCTTTCACCTTTAAGCATTTTATCTGCGGTTTCGATACCGATTGCGCCAATCATGTCTGGTTGTTGAGCGACGGTTGCTGCCAACTGGCCACGTTCTACAGCGGCAATACCATCATCAGTTCCATCAAAACCGACAATCATAACTGATTTACCAGAGGCTTGAATGGCACGCAGTGCACCCAATGCCATTTCATCGTTTTGCGCAAACACAGCTTGCACATTAGGATTGGCTGCTAACAGGTTTTCCATGACGTTCAAACCTTTTGTACGGTCAAAGTCTGCAGGTTGACTAGCAAGCAGTTGCATCTTGCTACCTTTTACTGCATTCATAAAACCTTCACCACGTTCACGCGCTGCGGATGTTCCGGCAATGCCTTCCAGCTGAATCACTTTGGCATCACTACCGATCATCGCCTCTATAAAATGGCCTGCCATTTCACCACCCACTACGTTGTCTGAAGCGATGTGACTGACCACATCACCACGGCTTGCACCACGGTCTAGGGTTAGCACTGGAATTTTTGAGCGGTTGGCGATTCGTATCGCGTTGGAAACGGCATCAGAATCGGTTGGATTAATCAGAATCGCTTTTACGCCACGCACAGTGAGATCTTCTACGTTAGAAAGTTCTTTACTTGGGTCGTTTTGTGAGTCGAGCACAATCAGGTTGTAGCCTAGTTCTTTGGCTTTCGCCTCTGCTCCATCTTTCATCGTGACAAAGAAAGGGTTGTTTAGTGTTGAGAGTACAATCGCCACCGTATCTTGTGCTTGTGCAGCAAAAGACACCGAAGTGGAGAGTAGAGCGGTAGAGATAAGAGTCGTCAGTTTTTTCATTATCATAGTCCTTTGGGTTTTGCCTCGCAGTAGTTAGCCTGCGGAGGTTGTTCACGTTTTATTTATTTTTGTTGTCTACCAGTACGGCTAGCAAAATAACAACTGCCTTAGCAATCATTTGGTAGTAGGAGGAAACATCGAGTAAGTTCAATGCGTTGTTTAAAAATCCGATAATCAGTGCGCCGATCAGTGTACCCATAATCCGGCCTTTACCACCCATCAAACTGGTGCCACCAAGTACCACGGCGGCGATTGCATCCAGCTCATAACCCATCCCTGCAGTTGGCTGCGCTGAAGAAAGGCGTGAAGTTACAATGATGCCTGCGAGTGCTGCGAGTAAGCCACAGAGGGCATACACACCAATTTTGACACTATCAACATTAATACCAGATAAGCGAGTCGCTGATTCATTACCGCCCACCGCATAGATATAGCGGCCAAAACGAGTGTGATTGAGTAGATACCAAGCGCTAGCAAAGACGGCGACCATCAACCACACCGGAACGGGGATCCCGAGTGCATAGCCAGTTCCAAACCATGCAAAGGCATCTGCAGTATCGGTAAATCCAGTTGAGATTGGACGACCATCGGTATATACCATGGTTACGCCGCGTAGTAGGGTCATTGTCACTAGAGTAGCGATAAACGCCTGCACTTTGCCTTTGGCGATAATCATGCCACTGATGGCACCTAATACCGCACCGGCTAATAGCGCAGTAGGAACTGCGACCAGTACAGGAACTTCCATTGCAACTAAGCTAGCGGCGAAGGCCCCACACAGTGCGAGTACTGAGCCGACGCTTAGATCAATTCCTGCAGTTAAAATGACCAAGGTCATGCCGACGGCAATGATTGCGTTGACCGAGGTTTGGCGCAAAATGTTCAGTAGATTATCAACGGTAAAAAAATTGGGGTTTAAGAAAGAGACCACTACCACTAACAGCAGCAGTGCAATTAGGGATTTTTGTTCAATTAACCACTCTTTGCTGAGCAGTTTGTTACGGTTATCGGATGTGGTATTGATCATGGTTCGGGTACTCATAGTGTATCCTTGTTTCATGCAGCATGGGCAGGGTTACGCCCTACTGCACACGCCATTAGTTTCTCTTGGTTGGCTTCGCTGGCGATAAATTCGCCGCTAATTCGCCCTTCATGCATTACCAGAATACGGTCGCTCATTCCCAGCACTTCTGGCATTTCAGAAGAGACTAAAATGATGCTCATGCCTTCTGCTTTGAACTTATTGATCAGTTGATAAATTTCTTTTTTGGCGCCGACATCAACTCCGCGAGTGGGTTCGTCCAAAATGAGAACCTTTGGCCTTGTCATCAACCCTTTAGCGATCGCCACTTTCTGCTGATTGCCGCCAGAGAGGTTACCGATGATCTGATCACGGCTTGGGGTTTTTATGTTGAATAGGCGAATGAAATCATCCACCGCGATCACTTCATCTGCATGGCGAATTTGCATACCGTGGCTTAATTGTTCTAGCGCACAGAGTGACATGTTCTCTTTCACCGAAAGTCCCAGCACCAAACCGTCTCCTTTTCTATCTTCGGAGATATAAGCGATGCCATTGGCTAAACCATCTTGTGGACTGATTGGATTGACGGTGCGACCGTTGAGGTTGATTACGCCACGTTCAGATGGCAGCGCACCATAAATCACTTTCATTAATTCGGTGCGACCCGCACCCATCAAACCGGAAATACCAAGAATTTCGCCTTTTTTCAGAGTGAAACTGACATCATGCACACCTGAACCCGTCAACCCAATTATTTCAAGGCAGATGTCTCCTTGTTGTGCAGCGATGCGTGGGTACTGTTCTTCTAATTTCCGTCCGACCATCATCTCAATTAGGCCATCTTCATTGGTATCGCACACACGGCACTCGCCAATAAATTTACCATCACGCAATACCGTAATGTCGTCGCAAATTTCAAAAATTTCTTTCAGTCGATGTGATATGTAGACAATTCCACAGCCTTGCTCACGTAGTTCATTGATAACATTAAACAACGATTCGGTTTCGGTATCGGTTAAGGCATCCGTTGGTTCATCCATGATGATAACTTTTGATTCAAACGATAGTGCTTTGGCTATTTCGACCATTTGTTGTTCACCAAGACTCAGGTCATCGAGCAGGGTTTTAGAACTGTGTTTGACGTTTAAACGCTTCAATAGTTGATCGGCTTTTTTATGCATTTCATCCCATAAGATGCGTCCAAATGGAGAGGTCATTTCGCGGCCAAGGAAAATATTTTCTGCGATAGTGAGTTGTGGGATCAGGTTCAGTTCTTGATGGATGATACTGATACCCGCCAGTTGTGAGTCTCGTGGACCTTTAAAGCAAATGGGTTGGCCTTGATACTCAATATGACCTGCATCCTTACTGTAGATACCAGTCAGCACCTTCATCAAGGTCGATTTGCCTGCACCATTTTCTCCTAGCAACGCCATTACTCGCCCTGGATAGACATTCAGGCTAGCTTTATTTAATGCTTTTACACCAGGAAAGGATTTTTCAATTTGGCTCAGGGCTAAAATTGCTTGAGTCATAGTGGTTCCTCAGTTGTTGCGTGTGGTTTAAAACACGACACCCGCTTGGAAAATCACATTGGCGTAAGGGGTACATTCGCCAGTACGGACGATGGCGCGGCTGTGTAACGTGCGTTGTTTAAACGCTTGATGAGTGAGGTATTGAATGGTGATTGGTTTACCATTGATCGGCGGCTGTGCGGCTAACTCTTGGCATAGGGCTTGGTGTAGCTCAGGGCTGACTTGGGCGAACTCTTCGGCGATGATGGCGCTTTCAATCTGGGTTTCAGATAATATCACCCGTACTGTGTCCAAAAAGGCTGGCACACCATGAGTCAGGGCCAGATCAATCCGCGTTACGTCATCGGAGATGGGTAACCCCGCATCACAAATCGTGATTTGGTCGGTATGGCCCAGTGTGGCGACCAGGTAGGAGAGTTCAGCGTTGAGTAGGGTACTTTTTTTCATAGGGATACCTTTTATTATTTTACGTTTAGATCACGATAGCGTGGTTTCAAATGATGAAAAAACGGCCATCGAAACGTTTCGATGGCATAATAATAAACTCAATCGCGTTTGCACGTAGCAAAGTGGCAGAGTGTGAAAACGATCCGCAAAATCAGCAATCTGATATGCGTTTTTGTGAGTATTATTTTGCGGCGACGGCGTGTTTTCACGCTGATTGAACACCACTGTGGTGTAGTTTGGTATAGTGATAGTAAGCAATAATAAGGTGATGAGGATTGAGATGAAAAAACCGTTATTAGTTATATTCAGCCTGCTGGTGCTGTCGGGTTGTAGCGAGGTTGGCAGTAAAGCATGGTGTGATGGGATGCGTGATAAACCCAAAAGTGAGTGGAATACCCAAAACACCCTCGATTTTGCTAAACACTGTTTATTCAACAACGAAGTCGGCAGTCAGTCATGGTGTGATGGTATGGATCAAAAATCAAAAGGGGATTGGACTGCTAATGAAGCAGGTTCCTATGCCAAATACTGCGTGCTGTGAAACTAAGCTATTGGTCGAGTCGTGCGGTAAAAAGCACACCGATAGCGGTATCCGGTGTGCTTTTTTGAGTAAGATTGCCGCGTCCCTATCAGGAAGAGCGCGCGGCAAGGTGGGGGGATCAATCACACTAACGTTTTCGGTTGATGACCGATCGAGTGCTACCTATTGGCTTGCTTGAGTCTATTGTTGTGGTGTGCCCGCTCACCAATCAGTGCGTAGCACAAGCACAGTACGGAAATAACACAAGATGCGACCAAAATCATAAAGCCGCCATCCCAACCGAAGTGGTCAACCGTGTAACCTAACACCGCGTTGGCTGCAACCGCCCCCCCTAAGTAGCCAAATAGACCAGTCAGGCCTGCTGCAGTACCGGCGGCTTTTTTCGGAGCCAGTTCCAATGCGTATAGACCAATCAGCATCACTGGACCATAGATGAGGAAACCGATCGCGACCAAAGCCACCATATCTACCGTTGGATTACCGGCAGGGTTAAACCAGTAGACTAGAACGGCAAGGGTCACCAATATCATAAATAGAATACCGGCCGGAGCACGACGGCCTTTAAACATTTTGTCGGAGATCCAGCCACACAGCAAGGTACCGGGGATCCCTGCCCATTCGTAAAGAAAGTAAGCCCATGAGGATTTATCAACGGTAAAATGTTTGGCTTCTTTGAGGTAGACCGGAGCCCAATCTAATACGCCGTAGCGGATCAGGTAAACGAAGGCATTGGCAATCGCAATTGACCATAGCAGTTTGTTATTAAACACATACTTGAAGAAGATCTGTTTGGCGGTCATTTCGCTTTCGTACGATTGATCATAATCATCGGGATAATCGTTTTTGTACTCTTCAATCGGAGGTAAGCCACAAGATTGTGGGGTATCACGCATGATCACCCAAGCAAATAAGGCCACTAGCACCGCAAAGAAGGCTGGTACATAGAACGCCGCGCGCCAGTCATCATTAAACATCCACAAGCCAAGTAGGAAGATAGGGCCAATTAGGCCGCCACCGACGTTGTGTGCCACGTTCCATACCGAGACGATTTCGCCTCGTTCTTTGCGTGACCACCAGTGCACCATTGTCCGGCCACAGGCGGGCCAACCCATACCTTGAAACCAACCGTTCAAAAACAGCAGAATAAACATCGCGATGATACTGCCGGTTGCCCAAGGCATAAAACCAAAGCAGAACATCACAAGGGCCGAAAGTAGTAAACCGCTACTTAAAAAGTAACGAGGGTTAGAGCGATCCGATACGTTGCCCATCAAAAATTTAGAAAGGCCATAGGCAATCGAGACTGCGCCGAGCGCAACGCCAAGATCACCGCGGCTAAAGCCTTGTTCTATCAAATAAGGCATCGCCAAACTGAAGTTTTTACGCACTAAATAGTAACCGGCATAACCGACAAAAATCCCAATAAACAGTTGCCAACGAAGGCGTGAATAGGCGCTACCTACCTTATCGGCTGGCAGCCGTTGCGTATGCGCTGCAGGTTTGAAGAGTTCTAACATAATGACCTCGTAGTGTTTAGCGATGGTATCCCCCTCCGATGAAGCAACGATAGTTAAGATCGTCACTTCTGGTGTTTGGGGGTAAGTTTTCCCGAGTTTTGGTTAAATCACGCAAGGGAAAAATCACAGACAGTAAAAAAACGCGCGAACGAGCAATAAAATGACTTTCACTCGAAAACAGAGTGATTGTTCTATTTATTGAATATGAATAATGTGATTGATATGGCATGTGAATTAATTTACCGATTAAAACAAATCTTAAATTTTCGTTTTTGTTGATTTTAATCTCAGTTCTCCCAATTTTTTAAACCAATCGCGGCTTTGTCGGCATGATAGGTTTTCATTCGAATTCAATGGAACGTGAATAAATCTTGACGTTTTTTTAAGGTCTGAGGGTTGGAGCACTAAGCTGTTGGTTTGAGAGGTGTTCAGAATGATTGTGCTATGTGTAATCACGCTGATTATCGATATTCATTCAGTGATTGATTTTTGACATGTCAACGCAATTGCTCATTTTCTGGCACAGATTCTCATTTTTGTTCTCTACTTGTGACCAAGTTGGAACCCCTCTCCCGTTGCGGTTCAGCACATTTTTTAGAAATGGCGTTCTGTAACTGATAATGAATTGGTAACCTGGTTGTCTAGATCCAGAATCAACGCTGAGTGCGCTCGCCGAGATCCTGTGGGTTACTGCTGCCTAAATTTGGGCGCATTATGATAATAAAATAAATAGGTAATCCGATGATGATCAACAAGAAACCATTAGCATTGGTAATAGCTGGGCTATTAGGCAGTGCATCAGCGTTGGCACAAGATGGGCTGACACTGATCCAGATAGGTGAAAAAACCGTTGAGCGGCTCGAATCGATTAAAGCGATGGCTGAGCGTGGTGAAGGGGTGTTTGAGCGTAACGGTGAACGCTGGATCACCTACCGAGGTATCGAATACCGTTTAAGTTACAAAAATGACCTGCATTTTCCATTTCTGCCTTATGAAGGCGGTGATGATAGCGCGTATCGCAACGTGATTGATTTCGTCGATCAGAGTTGGGAATTTATGATGTACAACAGCGGCTTTTATTTGATGAGCCGTGAATTTGGTGTTTATCAACCTGATGACCGAGGCTGCTTTATTGAATATATCCCAGCGGCTCATGGTTCTAAGCGTGATGATGGTAGTTACATCTGGGAAACTGATGTGGTGTATCGTACCGAAACATCCAATTGTGGCGAGTTAAGTCAGCCAACGTTAGCCGAGCTAACGGTTTCCAGTTTGTCGGATCAAGGTGCTTCTTTTGACTGGCTTGGGCAAACTGAGCAGGACAATGTGACCTTAACGGTGACAAGTGTCAGCAATCGCAGTGCAGTACGCCGTTTTGAGCAGGTTAGCGCAGGCTTTTTTGTGGGGGGATTGCAGCCGCAAACCGAATATGAAATCACGCTGCAGTCCTGCAATGTGCTCGATTGTGCGCAGCCACAAACCGTGCGTTTTACGACTCAAGATCCGCGTGAAGGGTTTGCCGATGAGATTGAAGTGGTCAACCATTTACAAGGCAGCTTAATCGGCGGCTTAGGCATCACGCAAACTCACACATCGGTCGCCCCCAATGGCAACCAGTTAACCGGTCAAGGCCACTTAGACGCGATCGTTAATCGTGAAGCCATGTTGCTGTTTACCCCTCAGCCAGATCAGGAGATTAACCAGATCCACGCTGAAGTGTATCTTGATGGTGAATTAGTACAGCGCAGCTTAATGCTGCCACCCAGTGCCTTAGCGGCCTCAGATCAACCGGATAATGGTCGAATGAAAGTGGTGTTCTCACACTACGCTTGGTCATTGCCTTTGCAATGGAACTGGATGCAGCCTGGCTTGTCGCTGCGCTTAATCGACAACTTAGGACGCGAAGGTGTGCTCAGTCAAGGTGAAATCCAATTTGGTGGTGCGCCAGAGTTGGTGATCCAAAATATCGATATCGGTATGCTGACGGAACCGCGTAACCGCAATACCATGATCCAAAATTTACCTACGCTCGCTGCTGACTATTTCCAAAAGATCCCCGCTTCTAAGTTGGTGATGGCGGACTATACTCCAGCGCACTTCCCTGTGGTGACCATGCCTAACGGTGTGGTGTACACCGATAAAAGTGCCAGTACTGGCGGATGGCATAGCGGTGATATGCGTGAAGCGATTGGTAAGGCGCTGGTGTCGACCGGTATTAACAATGCCAACGTTGGGATTGTAAGCAGCGAAGGCTATACGCAGCAGTATAACCGTCGTTATAACCATATTACCGCGCACACCAATGTTGGGGTTTACACCCAGCAAGATACCGATCTTGCGCATGTGGTGGTGCATGGTGGCAGCGGTGGTGGCGGTAAAGTCACGCTAGAAGCCACCACCGGCAATGAATGGTCCCACGAGTTGGGGCATAACTATGGCCTTGGCCATTATCCGTATATGGCTTCACTGCACGATATGGAATCTGGCTGGGGTTGGGATGCCTTCCACCAGCGCTTTATTGGTAACTTGCACTGGAAAGGCGATGTTTATACCCAGCAGCAAGGGGACGACATTGTACCGCCATTCAAAGATGCTTTCCGTTTTCTGCGCGATGCACAAAATGGTGGCGAGCAAGAATACGTAGGCACCATCAGCCGCTTTACCCTTGAACACCCAGCGCAATCACGTAAAGCGCAAAACTGGATGAACGGAGGCTTTAATCTTGATCGTAGTAGCCCAAGTGGGTATGTACAGTGGGATCAAGCCAGCCAAAGCTACAAAACGGTTGAAACCGACACGCCTAAACCGCAGCAAATCGGTGTGCCAGTTGTCACCCTGCTGGGGATTTATGACCCACAACATACTCACCCAAGCCAAATTTATCCGCTGATTTATTCCAACTACGGCAATCTATTTGAGCTGCCACAACCTGAATCGATGGAATATCAGCTAGAAGGTTGGCAAGCGGTGGCTAATTTGAGCCCTGCACAGCTTAACGCGACCGATTGGCAAACATTGCTGATCGATGGTGAGCAATTGCCGATTTGTCGTTTTGATTACACCAATACCAATGGTGAAACCGCAACCTTTGTCGGGGCGGTCAATGCCGAGCGCAATGTGTGTCAAGGCAGCCGAGATATGCGCTGGTATAACGATTACCAGATTGATTCGCCAGTCGGTCACTATGCATTGCTCTCGCAAGCTGGCGAAGGGAATGTGACTTACACACCCAATGCAGAGATTGGCGAAGTGCAGCTTTGCACGCTAAATAAGCCCGCTGACAATGGCCGCCATGATGGGGCAGGTTTTGTACGCAATGGGCGCTGTGATCAAGTTGAAGGGGTTAAAAATAACGCCGAAAGCAGAACTTGGAGCTATGCAATTCGCACCAATGAAGTACTGCCAAGAACGATGAGCTCTCAGCGTCGTTGTGAATTAGTGGTTGAGCAGCGTAGCGGCACTACTCACATTGCTCTACCTGGCAGCCGTCATAAGACCACGGACAGCAACAAGTTCCATGTCAACTTAGCGCTGGAAAATGGTGTGCCGAGTCAAGTCAGTTTGAGTTGTACTGATGTGAATGGAGTCACTGAGTTGACGCGCTTGACGCCGGATCAAAATCCGCCATTAGATGAGCTGAAAGGCCCGATCATTATTGGTCAGGAATACGGCTATAGCCAAGTAATCGATGTGACGAAAACCTTCGTGCAAAATGAAACCTTAATCAGTACTGATTTTGCCACGCTCACCCAGTTTGATGATTTTATCGCAGAGCATTATGGCAACGGCATCTTAAACAATGGCGTGAATAAAACCGAACGTCGTGCTGGAGCGGTGTATGTGTTTGCCAATCCAGCCACTGGTACGCGTGATTACTTTGTGATGCGCACGCTAGAAGCTGAAGACTTTCCAAGCGATCAAACCAGTAATCAAGGTTGGAAATACCTAGGTTCTGCCGATGGTCACGTTAACTTCGCTTTTAACCCGATTAAGCTTAACCGAGCGGAAGGGATCAGCGTGGCGGCACGAGTACAAAGCTACTTCGGTATGGCACGTTTACTGACTTGGGATGAACGCACCACCACCCGTTGGGAAGAGTCACCGAATGCGGTATTTGTTGGGCAAATTGATGGTGAAAACCATTACTTTGTGCAAAAGCGCCCCGGTGTTGGTGATGCATTTCCTGCTCATCACGCTTCCAATCAAGATTGGTATTTCTTGGGCAGTGATAGCACAATTCAAGCCTATATCAGCGAGCTCAACCACGATCTAGCCAGCTTTGAACAGCGCTTACTGGAGTGGCACCAACAAGAGGAGATGGGTATCTGGGGTAGCGATGGTAAAAATGGTACTGTCAACGATATTTATCAATACGTATTTCGTGGCGGCTATCACTATTATCGTTTGAAAACGACGAAATACGGTTATTTCCCTTATCCGACCGATCCCAACCCAAGCAATAGTACTTGGGAATATTTAGGTCAGTTTTAACGCTTTTGAACTTGCTAATTAATCACTCAAGCCAGTCATAATGACTGGCTTTCTTTTTACTGTGCATACCGTGAGAGGCGGTTTCTGGTGCCAGATTGAGATTTTGCTTGCTGAATATGCCATCACCCGTGATCGGCTGAGAGCTCAGGACAGGTTTACAAGTGACAGAGAAAGCACTATCTTACGCCGCGTTATTTTTATTCAATCTTATGATTCAAGGAAACCATGGCTGTTCTAGAGATTCTTACTGCACCCGATCCACGACTGCGCGTTCAATCTAAACTGGTCACCGATGTTGCGGCAGTGCAAAGCTTGATCGATGATTTGCTCGATACCTTATATGCCACCGACAATGGTATTGGTCTTGCTGCGCCACAAGTTGGCCGTGAAGAGGCCATCGTGGTGATTGATCTCTCTGACGAGCGTGATCAGCCGCTGGTATTGATCAACCCACGCGTGGTCAGTGGCAGCAATAAAGAGATGGGGCAAGAGGGTTGCCTCTCGGTACCGGATTATTACGCTGATGTTGAGCGTTATACCTCGGTGGTGGTGGAAGCACTGGATCGTGATGGTCAGCCACTGCGCATTGAAACCAGCGAGTTTTTAGCCATTGTGCTGCAGCATGAAATTGATCACCTTGGCGGTAATCTGTTCATTGATTACCTATCGCCGCTAAAGCAGCAAATGGCGATGAAAAAAGTTAAAAAATACGTTAAAAATCGCGCCCGTTAATCACAGACGCGCGATGATTGCCAAATAATAAGGCCGCTCGGTAATGAGCGGCCTTATTTTATCTCGGTGGGATGTTAAACAGTTAGCGAACAATCAAACCGAGCAAAATACCAACCGCGCCAAAGTCTGCATCACTGAAGGTGGTATTGGCAAAACCAAGATCACCGAGCACTGGCATCAGGAAGACTGGCAAGAAGGTGATCAGTAAACCTTGGGCAAATGCTCCGAGGATCGCCCCACGGCGTCCGCCAGTCGCATTACCAAATACCCCAGCCGCCGCACCGACGAAGAAGTGTGGTACCACGCCAGGAATGATCACAGTTAAACCCATGATATACAGCAGGAACATCCCAAGTAAACCAGCAGCAAAGCTCGATAGGAATCCCACCAACACTGCATTTGGTGCGTATGGAAATACCACTGGGCAATCAAGTGCCGGTTTGGCATTTGGCACCAGCTTATCGGAAATACCTTTAAACGCAGGGACAATTTCTGCAATCACCATACGCACACCTTGTAAGATGACGTACACCCCACCAGCAAAGGTGATCGACTGCATCAGTGCAAACATAAACCAATGTTTGCCGCCACTCACTTCACGCACAAAATCACCACCAGCGAACAGGCAAGTCACCATGAAAATAATGCCCATGGTGAAGGAGATCGCTACCGGTGTATCACGTAGAAATAGCAGCCCTTTCGGCACGTTCATCTCTTCTGTGGAGTGGGCTTTATTACCGAATTTGCTACCAATAAAGCCAGCCAGTACATAAGAGAGGGTAGAAAAGTGGCCGATGGCAACATCATCCGATCCAGTTACTTGCTTCATATATTTATGCGCAATCGCGGGGAACAGTACCATCACTGAGCCAACCACTAATGAACCGAGAGCAATCAACGCCACGCCGCTCATGCCACTTGAAGAGAGGATCGCGGCGACCATCATCGACATAAAGAGGGTATGGTGCCCAGTGAGGAAAATAAATTTCCAAGGGGTTAAACGCGCGATCAGAATATTAACCAACATAGCGAAGAACATGATCATCGCCATCTCTTTGCCAAAAGCTTCTTGTGCAATCGAGACAATCGCTTCGTTGTTAGGCACTACGCCAGTAATACCAAACGCTTGTTGGAAAATGGTTGCAAAATCACCCAGTGAGCTGACCACCAGCCCAGCACCTGCACCAAGAATGATAAAACCCAAAATGGTTTTGACGGTGCCTTTAATGCATTCGGTCAGCGGTTTTTTCTGTGCGATCAAACCGATCAGTGCAATCAACCCAACCAGAACCGCTGGTTCTGATAGGACATCATTCATTAAGAAACTGAAAAACTCCATAACGCCTCCTTATAGTGCGCCTAACTCTTGCAGTGCTACTGACAAACGCTCTTTCATTGCAACTTTATCCACCATATTGGCAAGGCTGACAATTTTCGGGGTTACCCCAAGTGCGATTAATTGATCGGTAATATCGTTAGTACCAACAAAAATATCGCATTGAGTCCCTTTCGCACTGCCAAGATCGATATGGTCGACCTGCGCATCAACCTGCAGATCTTTTACGATCGCTTTGATGCTCATTTCCATCATTAGGCTGGTGCCCAAACCATTTCCGCAAACCACCATAATTTTCATCATTCAGTACCTTTTATTTTGTTGAGTTCCGCTTGGGGATAAAGCGGATTAATAGTTTTGGATGACTGCTAGCACATCGTCCACGCTTTGCGCATCACAAATTTGTGCGACATGTTCTTCATTCATAAACAGTTCTGCCAGTTTGGCAATCGCCCCGACATGGCTTTCGCTGTCCGTAGCGGCAAGGGTGACCAGCATTTTTACGGGATCATTTCCATCAGAATTGAAATTAACACCTTGTTGGATCACGGTAATCGCTAAAGAGAGACGATTGACCCCATCTTCCGGTCTGGCGTGGGGCATTGCCATGCCTGGACCAACCACGTAGTAAGGACCAATCTCTTGGTGGCTACGAAAAATAGCATCCACATAGCGTGGCTCTACAGCACCATTATCGATCAGCGCCTGACACGATTTTTGCACCGCATCTCGCCAGTCACTCGCGCTTGGGTAGATACGAATCACCTCACGGGTAATTAGCTCACGTAACATTCAGTTTTCCAATAAGTCGTTATTGATGGCGCTACTCTAGCGATGATGCGGTGAAGAAAAACCGATGGTGATCACAAATGAACGTCACTACTGATAGCGCTACCATTATTTGTGATAGCGCTATCATTTCGGTTTATTCAAGGATTTTCACATGGTCGCTTTGGATGACGATGAGTTACACTCGAGGCCATTGCTAGGTTGTTGTCAGTGGCGGCAGTCTCAAATCAAAACCAATAGTTAAAATCGAAATGAGTGAAACGCGCAAAAGAAGAAATACCGGAAATGTGACTCTAGCGGATGTCGCTAAACAGGCTGGGGTGGGCACGATGACGGTTTCGCGGGCGTTGAGAACGCCGCAACTGGTCTCGGATAAGCTCAGAGAAAAAATTCAACAAGTGGTTGATGAACTTGGTTATATTCCTAACAAAGCCGCGGGAGCCTTGGCTTCTGCCGCCAGTCGCTCCATCGCTTTGATCTTGCCATCCTTGCTAGAAAAATCCTGTGCTAATTTTTTACCGAGTTTTCAGCAGCAGCTTAATCAAGCCGGTTATCAGCTACTACTGGGTTACAGTGGCTACTCGGTGGAGCAAGAACAACAACTGCTGAGCACATTTTTAGAAGATCGCCCTGCCGGTGTGGTGCTTTTCGGTAGTCACCATAGTGAACGCACCCACCAATTACTGCACTTGGCTAATACACCTGTGCTTGAAATCGCAGAATTAAACCGTGCCTCTCGCTATATGAATATCGGAGTAGATTATTTTGAGGTCGGCCGAATGTGTACGCGGCACCTGATTGAACAAGGCTTTAAAAACATTGGATTTATTGGCGCACGGGGCAATCATTCCACGCTGCAAAAAAAACTGCACGGTTGGCAGACGGCCATGATTGAAAGCTACTTGGCCCCTGATCATTTTCTCACCACACCGCAAGCGCCGTCCGCGCAATTGGGGGTAGAAGGGGTATCGAAACTGCTGCTAAGAGATTCATCACTCGATGCCTTAGTCTGTAGCCATGAAGAGATTGCGATTGGCGCATTATTTGAGTGTCATCGTCGTGTACTTAAAGTCCCCACTGATATCGCACTAATTTGTTTGGAAGGTTCCACTATGGCGGAACATGCGTTTCCCAGCTTGAGCTGCGCAGAATATGACTACGAGCACATGGGCTTACATGCAGCCAATCAATTGCTACAGGCCATCAATGGTGAGCCATTTGAACTGGTGAGTAATTTGGGCTTTCAGCTAAAACCTCGCACCAGCACACAGCCAAAATAATCCGTTCTCCAAGAGGGTTTGCCCTTTACTCAACTTTACCTTCCTACAACGGTGCTTTACGTTGGATCTGTTACGGTTAAATAACCTTACTAATAGAATGGAATTTGGTTATGAGACGGATGAAAGTCGTACTTTGGGCAAGCATCGGTATCGTTATCTTACTATGGCTGCAAGCTGACCCTCATTGGTTACAGTCAACCAATCTATTTCAATGGCGCTCGGGTTTTGTTCAATTATCCGGCATCTTAGCAATCATGCTGATGTCATTGGCCATGCTGCTAGCCTTGCGTTTGCCACTGATAGAGCAATGGACACAAGGTATCGATAAAGGTTATCGAATGCATAAATGGTTAGGGATCACCTCACTATTGCTTGGCATTTTCCATTGGATGGCCTACCAACTCCCCAAATGGCTTGTCGCACTTGAATGGATAAGCCAACCAGAACGCAGAAATAGTATGGGCTCTCAAGCGAGCTTGGAGGGTTTTTCTTTATGGCTTAATCAGGCTAGACCCTGGGCGATGGAAAGCGGTGAATGGGGATTGTATGCCTTACTTGGGCTTATGGTTATTTCTCTTTGGTCGGCCATTAAATACAAATGGTTTCGTATTACTCACCGGATGATGGCGGCGATCTACTTATTGATTGCTTTCCATAGTTTAATACTGCTGAAAAAAGCCTATTGGGGTACGCCGATTTATTGGTTAACACTGCTGGTTATTTTGGTCGGGATATGGGCTGCATTATATAGTTTGTTTGGTTTCGTTGGGCGGCAGTCTCGTTATCTAGCCCATATTCAAACTTTTGATTACAGTTCGAAAAGTAAAACGTTGGATTTAACTATTGGCTTAGATAAACCTTGGCAAGGGCATAAGGTGGGGCAATTTGTTTACTTGAAATTTACTGGAGAAGAGCCTCATCCATTTACGATCGCTTGCGCCAATCACGGTTCACAATTGCGTTTTCTGATCAAAGAGTTGGGAGATTTTACCACGGGCCTACATCAACGGTTGCAACCTAGTGAAGTTGTAGAAGTAGAAGGGCCCTATGGCAAGTTCGACTTTTCGGTTGATCAAGCGCAAATTTGGATTGGAGCCGGGATTGGGATTACTCCATTTATGGCTGTTCTGGATGGTTTACGGATTGAAAAAAGCCAATATCCCATCTATCTATTTTTCTGTTGCAATCAGGTAACGCCAGAGTTGTGCGCCCAACTGAGTGAGCAAGCCGAGCTTGCCGGTGTTTGCTTAACCATTATTGATTCAAGTGTTACACCCCATTTGTCGGTGGCTGATATTGCGCGCTGTTGTGGAGATTTAAGTGACTATCAATTTTATTTCTGTGGACCGGTCCTATTTTCACGTTATTTGAAAAAAGCGCTAAAAGACTACCGTGTTGATCTGGTGCACCAATTTCACGAAGAGCTGTTTATGATGCGCTAATCTTGTCACTGATGGTTGTGATCTTCTCTATTTAAATATGCATCTAGTATTGTCAGCCTGTTCATTCGTAACGTTTCGATTTTTGCTTGTTCGGTAAAAACAAGAGATAGATCACATTTAACATCTAGGACATATCTCTATCTAGATCACAAAGGTTTGCGACTAGACCTTATCTTTGTTGATCGATTTCACATTAAATTTATATGACCAAAGCGAGCCATTGTCACACCATAATCGTAACGTTAAGATTTGTGCGAAATGAGATGATTTGATCCTGCCACTATCGAGTTTTTAGCGATTGCATGCAGGATATTTTTGGGGAGCTTACATGTTTGACTTGACGCTAAAACAGCAGCAAAGGTTAATTATCGTGGCATTTTTAGCGATACCGTTGACCTTACTGTTTACTTTTTCTTACTACCCGGCCAGTCAGCTGTTTTATATGAGTGTGACCGACTGGGATGGTTATGCACCGGTAAAAAACTTTATTGGCTTAGAAAATTACACTTACCTTTGGCACGAGCCAGATCAGCTACAACCGCTGTTGGTTACCTTGTATTACTTTGCTGGTGCAGTGATTCAGCTAACCCTCTCGCTGTGGTTTGCGGTGTTAGTCAACTCGAAATTGGCGGGGCGAAATCTCTTTAAGACGTTGTTATTTATTCCATTTGTATTAAATGCTGTTGCCGCCTCTATGGTGTTTCAAATTTTTTACCAAGTGGATGGCGCGCTAGATAGCTTTTTGATCTTGATAGGATTAGAGGAGTGGATCAAACCGTGGTTGATGGATCGCAATGTTGTCAACTGGGCATTGGTTGCGGCATCCATATGGCGTTATTTAGGCTTCAACCTGATTTTATTTTTTGGTGTACTGCAATCCATTCCGCAAGATCAATATGAAGCCGCCCGCATTGAAGGGGCGAGTGAATTACAACAGTTTCGTTTTATCACCTTACCTTCGATTAAATTAGTGATTGGTTTGCAGGTGCTACTGGCTTTTGTTGGCTCACTGTCGGTATTTGAAATCCCAATGATCATCACTAAAGGCGCCAATGGCACCAAAACGTTCGTGATGGCAACATTGGAAACCGCCTTTAACTTTAATGATTTTGGTCTCGCATCGGCGATGGCTGTATTGCTGCTGATGATTGTTGTCCTATTTATGATTCTACAAAAAGTGCTGTTTAAGGAAGGAAAATAATATGTCGCAACCATCAACCGCCATCAGCTATGAAGAGCAGCGACTTATCGCCAAGGTAGAGCGTTCGGAACGGGCGATGAGAAAAGCGCGTTTGAAGAAGACGTTATCCAATCCAAGCCAGGTGTTTTGGCTAACATTTAAATATTTAACCTTAGCTTTAGCTTCACTCGCGGTATTAGTTCCACCGTATTCGGTACTGATGGCTTCATTTAAAACTTTAGATGAATATTACAATACCAGCAAAGTAGGTTTCCCTGAGACATTTGCTAATTTTAGTAACTATGTCAAAGTTTTTACCGATGGCAATTTAGGCTTGGCGTTTTTTAACACCGGCACTATTTTGATGATTTCATTATTTTTTACTATCGTATTTGGCACTCAGGTTGCCTATGTATTATCGCGCTTTGATTTTCGAGGTAAAAAACTGGTTTTATTAGCCTATGTGGTTGCAATGGTCATCCCAGCGGTGACCACGCAAGTGGCTACCTTTGAAGTGATTAAAAGCTTAGGGTTGATTAACCATAAAGCGGCAGTGGTATTATTGTATATTGGCGCAGATGTGGTGATGATTTATGTCTTTTTACAATTTATGAAAGGCATTCCGGTTGAGCTTGATGAAGCGGCTAAAATGGAAGGGGCTTCGTATTTCCTTATCTACCGTAAAATCATTTTGCCATTGTTAAAACCAGCGATAGCCACGATCATTATTTTACGCACCATCTTTATTTATAATGACTTCTATTTCCCATTGCTGTATTTACCGGAAGCTTCTCAGGTGACGGTCTCGACAGCTTTGTATAAATTCACTTCCGTATTTGGTACGGAATGGACCACCATTTCTGCTGGGATTGTGATTATTTTAGTACCATCGATTGTGATTTTCCTCACCTTGCAAAAACAGATTTATGCTGGTGTCACTAATGGTGCAGTAAAAGGCTAAGCACAATGAACTCTTGCTCCCCATTAATTATTCTGTGTCATTGGCTTACTCGTTTAGCGTGGCTAAATCTGGCTTGGATTGGCTTTAGTCTGCTGGGGGGCGTGTTATTCGGTGTTTTTCCTGCGACGGTGATGGTCTGCGTCATGCTGCGTCGTTATCTCAATGGTGCCGTCAAGGTGACGATCAAACAAATGTGGCAGCAATATAGACAAGAGTTCATGCCCAGTAATCAACTTGGGTGGCTGTTACTGTTACCGACTGGCTGTGGACTGTGGTATGTGCAGTGGGTGGTTATTCATGCTGAACATACTTGGGTAATATTGGCGTTGAGTTTTTTACCCGTGGCGTGTTTGGTATTGCTGGTGAGCTATTGTGTTTTAATTATGCAAGGTTGTTATCATGCCAATAATATCTCTCAGCGTATATGGCAAGCATTATCATTGCTAAAGCAAGACAAAATGGCATTATTTTCTTCATTGGGTGTGCTGGTGGTTTGTTTATTACTAACGATGTTTATGCCAATTTTTGGATTATTTTATGGCTTATCACCATCGTTATTGACAGCGGTTGGTTTATTATGGCTTAAGCGTGATGAATTAAAGCGCTATTGAGCGTTTGAATTCAACGCCTAAAATTTTAAGAGAAAAAATTATGTTAGAGTTAACCCAATTTAAACAACAACTAAATGATGAAGCAAAAAATATTTTGGAGTTTTGGTTAGGCTTACAAGATAACCAACAGGGTGGTTTTTATTGCTATGCAGATTTTGTCGGTAAGATTGACCCACAACATAATAAAGCGGTGTTATTGCATTCGAGAATTTTGTGGACTTTTTCTGCCGCCTACCGAATTTTGGGTGATGATCGCTATTTGCAAGCCGCTCAGCATTGCTATCAATTTATTATTGAGAAAGCGCTCGATCAGCAGCATGGCGGTGTTTTCTGGTTGTTAGACAAAAATGGTAACGTTGTGGATTCGCAAAAGCATATCTACAACCAAGGCTTTGCGATTTATGCACTGAGTGAATTTTATTTGGCGAGTGGCGATCCACAGGCGCTGGCGGTGGCGATGTCGTTATTTGAATTGATTGAGTCGCATGCGTTTGATGCGACCTTTGGCGGCTATCGAGAAGCGTTTGATCGCACATGGGATCCGATTGAAAATCAATTGGTGTGTGATACCGCAGAAGGGGTATTGGCTGAAAAATCAATGAATACTCATCTACATGTCTTAGAAGCTTACACACTATTGCATCAAGCCAGCCAAGATCCTCGGGTCGCGTCACAACTGGCTGCGCTGAGTCAAATTATGGCCGAGAAAGTGGTCAATGATACGTTGCATTACGGGCTATTTTTTACTCGTGACTGGCGCTGTGTGTCACAGGATATCTCCTATGGGCATGATATTGAGGGCACATGGTTGATGGATGCCGCGGCGCAACAGCTTTCGGATGCACAATTGGCGGCCAAAATTGTCGCGCAAAGTAGTGCAATGGCGCAAATCACCGCTCAGCAAGGGATAGATCGCGATGGCGCGGTATTCAACGAATTACGTGAAGGGCATCTGCTTGATTGCGATCGAATTTGGTGGGTTCAGGCCGAAGCTATGGTCGGTTTTTTTAACGCTTATCAAAAAGATCGCCGCCCACAGCAGTTAGCCAATGCCCTTGGCTGCTGGACGATTATTCAACACCAGTTAAAAGATCATCTCAATGGTGAATGGTATTGGAAAGTGAATCGCTGCGGGCAGCCTTATCGCAACACGGCCAAAGTCGAGCCTTGGAAATGCCCATACCATAATGGACGCGCTTGCCTAGAAATGATTAAACGAATTACCGATGTAGAGCAGACTGGTCAAGTCGTTCAAGCAACGGCACGATAACACGAGGATGACATTATGCACGCTGTAGAAGTAAAACAACTCAACAAAACTTTTGGAAAAACCGTCATCCTAAATGACATCGATTTGGAAATGGAAGCGGGTGGCTTTACCGTGTTACTCGGCCCATCGGGATGTGGTAAATCGACATTGCTGCGTTTAATTGCCGGTCTAGAAGATGTCACATCGGGTCAAGTGGTGATTGGTGGTAAGGATGTCACTCTCGCGGATCCGAAAGATCGCGATATCGCAATGGTGTTCCAATCTTATGCATTATTTCCGCACATGACGGTGGGTGAAAATATTGGTTTTGGTATGAAAATCAATAAGAAACCAGCAGATCAGATTGCCAAGCGAGTGCAAGAAGTGGCGGATATGCTGCAAATTGGTCACTTATTGGATCGCACTCCTGCTCAATTGTCTGGTGGCCAGCGTCAACGGGTGGCGATTGGCCGCGCTTTGATGAGACAGCCGAAAGTCTTTTTGTTTGATGAGCCGCTCTCTAACTTGGATGCTAAGCTGCGCGGCGAGATGCGCTTAGAGTTGAAAAAACTGCATACATCGCTCGATTCGACAATTATTTATGTGACTCATGATCAGATTGAGGCGATGACTTTAGCGACTAAAATTGTGTTGCTGAACAAAGGCATTCCTCAGCAAATTGGCACCCCTTATGAAATCTATAATCAGCCTGCCAATGTGTTTGTGGCTAAATTTGTCGGCTCACCACAAATTAACTTACTGAAAGGTTTTTTATATCAAGAAGGCAATCAGTGGGGAGTGCTAGTGGATAATGTTTGGATCCCAGTGAAGGATTATCAATTTACCACTAAGCCAGTAAACGACCGCAAAGTGTTATTTGGTATCCGTCCTGAGCATGTGACTCAATCCCCGCTCAACAGCCATTTTGAATTGACACTGCCAGTCAGTGCTTTTGAAATGACCGGTTCTGAAACTTTGGCTGAGTTTGATATGCATGGTCAGGCGTTAAGAGCAAAATTAGATGCTAATTTAAAACTGAATAATGGCGATGCATTGCAACTGCATATGAATCTGCACAATGTTTCGATTTTCTGTGCCGCTACCGAAGAGCGACTGTAATCGATTGCCGGTGTATCGGTGAGCGTATCGCTAAAGTGACAAGCCATCCCAAGCTATTTGGCGCGGGATGGCTTGATGTTATGTGCATCTCGCATACTTAGCTGATCTGCGTGCGATAGCGTTTAGGGCTCACGCCTGATTTACGTTTAAACACCCGCGAGAAATAGAGTGGATCGCTATAACCGACAATTCTACCGATATGGTTAACCGAATAGTTGGAAGTGACGAGCAACTGTTTGGCGCGACTGATGCGTTGATCATCGCGCCATTCGGTGATGGTCATGCCGACTTCGGCACGAAATAAATGGCCTAAGCGCGAAGCGGATAAGCAAGTGGCTGCGGCAATATCTTCGAGGCTAAAGTTGAGTTTCAAATTTTGGGTCATGTAATTCATCGCTTCAATCACCCGCGGATCAAGCGCTTTACTGACCACATCCGGTTGAATGCTTTTGCAGCGGATCAGCAGTTGTTCGAGCAGATTAATCGCCAAATCATTACGGTAAGGCAGATCGGATTTAGCCACATATTCAATATCAATAAACAGATGCTCTATTTGCGCAATGGTGCTGCTGTCTAAGCCTTGGGTTAAATAGACCCCGTTGGCCTGATCATGCCAGTGTAGCCAATCATGCCAAAAAGCCCGAGGCCGAAAATAGACCCAACGATGAAACCAAGAGGCACTGTCTGCTTTACGCTGATAAAAGTGGGTCGCACTGGGGGGAAACAGCAATAAATCGCCGGTTTTGACATCAAAAGCGTGTTCGCCTTGGAAAATAGTCCCCTCACCTTGGCTGGTGAAATTGATGATGAAACCTTTCATACCATTAGGACGGTCGATGGCAAAATCCAGCTCATCCCCTTCAATAATCGGCGTTAATCCTGCCACAAGGTGAGCATCGAAATTATATCCGGGCTTTAATGGGTCGCTGTTTTGCATGCATCATCTTTATCGATTTTTAACGCAGTGTATTCTGCTGCGGATTCGCTGTCACCGCGATTGCTCACAGTTTATCCAGAATAATCCACTGTTTAGCTGAAAATGCTTCTCTGAACAAATCGGTTTTTTGAGTTTTGGCGAGAAATTCACTGGGTAGCCCATTTCTGTGGTGCTGCCATGCTGACGCTGAGAGGGAGCAAGCGGCGGGCGCTGCATCGCTGGATTGTGGTAGAGGTTGAATGGTGTGGCGGATATCTAAACGAGTCGGTACCGCATTACGAGCCAAATATTCAATCACCAGCGCATCATTGACAAAGTGGTAGTTGATGTTAATCGACAAGGTTTCTGCATGATCAATCTGACACCATTGCTCTAATCGATCCAACTTGTGGCGAAAGCGCCAGTTGGCGCAGTGCATGGCAATTGGCTGTCCGTTATTCATCACGGCCATCTCGCCGACATAGCGAGTTTCACCATTCCATTGCAGCTCAAAATTAGCCGAATGGGAGGTCGAGAGTTTGAGGGTCCACTCGGCCTTATTTAACCGTAACCAAGGCGCGGCAGCGAGATCGGTATCATTCACAAATTAACTCCAGAGTGCTCCCCTACGGGAGCACCTGTTCGGGTGGATTAACGCCGGTAGTATACGCCGTTATTGCGTAATTCTTGCTTGAATTGACGCAGATTGGTGTGATTATCAATCACCACCATTTCTAGGCCAAGGATTTCCGCGTAGTCGGTTAGGGTTGCGAGGCTGACCGCTTGGCTGTATACCGCATGATGCGCGCCTCCTGCGTGGATCCACGCGGCCGCGGCGAGGTTAAGATTGGGCTGTGGCTCCCACAAGGCATGTGCAACTGGCAAATGGGGCAGTGACTGCGGTGGCGTTACGGTGTCTACTAAGTTGACCACCATTCTAAATCGCTCACCCAAATCAATGATTGACACATTGAGGGCCGCGCCCGCCTGACCACTAAAAATCAAACGCGGAATATCACAGCGGCAGCCGATCGTGTGGCGGTGAATTTCTAATTTCGGTTGTGCTGCGGCGATAGACGGGCAAACTTCTAACATATGCGCCCCTAAAACCTGCCCTTTACCACCGAAATTGTAGGTGTAATCTTCCATAAACGAAGTGCCACCCGCTTTGCCGTGCCCCATAACCTTCATAATGTGAGTCAAGGCGGCCGTTTTCCAGTCACCTTCGCCACCGTAACCAAAGCCTTTGCTCATCAAACGTTGGGTCGCGAGCCCGGGTAAATTGGTCAGCCCAGTTAGGTTTTCAAAGGTGTTGGTGAATGCATTGGCGCCAACCGAGTTTAAGAATGCCTCCATCCCCAGCTCTAAACGCGCTTCTTGGACTATCAAGCGTTTTAAGCTCGCGTCACTGAGCAGTGAGTCGGCCATTTGGTAGCTTGAGGCGTATTCATCGAGCAGATGATTCACCTCTGAATCGGTCACAGCGTTTACCACTTCACTTAATTCACCGAGCCCGTACGCATTGACTTCATAGCCAAACTGGATTTGCGCCGACACTTTATTGCCTTCGGTGACCGCCACTTGGCGCATGTTGTCACCAAAACGGGCCACTTTCAGTTGCTGACCTGCATTGACCCCGATGGCTGCACGGCACCAATCATCAATTTCGCTATGTACGTGTTGATCTTGCCAATGTCCGACCACCACTTTGCGTTCAATGTTTAAGCGAGTGCCGATGAAACCAAACTCGCGACAACCATGGGCGCTTTGGTTCAAATTCATGAAATCCATGTCGATTTCATCCCACGGCAGTGCGGCATTGAATTGAGTGTGCAGATGTAAGAACGGCTTATTCAGTTGGGAGAGTCCGGCAATCCACATTTTGGCGGGCGAGAAGGTGTGCATCCACAGCATTAAGCCAATACAGTCCGGATCATTGTTGGCCGCGCGGCAAACCGCGAGAATTTCGTCTGGGGTTTTTACCGTGCCTTGGTTGGTGATGGCAACTGAGATGCCGGGCGCGGCATTTAATCCAGCGATAATCGCGGCACTGTTATGCGCGACACTGTCTAATACTTTCGGTCCGTACAGGTGTTGTGAGCCTGTTACAAACCAGACTTGTTTTTGATTAAAAATCTTCATCATCTTTCCTTATTGCTTGGTTTGACCGTAGTAGGCGTTAGCGCCGTGTTTACGTAAGTAATGTTTGTCGAGTAGCGCTGGGTTAATTGCGCTGACTTGTGGGTTGATTTGTAGAGTGTGTAGAGCCATTGCCGCGACCACTTCCACCACCACCGCGTTGTGTACCGCTTGGTCGGGATCTTGGCCCCAAGTGAAGGGCGCGTGCTCTTTGACTAAAATACCAGGGCAGGCCATCACATCGCCGTTTGCGATGGTTTCAATGATCACTTTGCCAGTATTGAGCTCGTAATCATGGGCAATTTCGGCATCGCTCAATGCCCGTGTACAGGCAATCTGACCGTAGAAATAATCCGCGTGAGTGGTGCCGAGAGCTGGAATTGCTCGCCCTGCTTGTGCCCAAGCCGTCGCTTGTGGTGAATGGGTGTGTACAATGCCACCAATGGTTGGGAACTGGCGATAGAGCGCTAAGTGAGTCGCGGTATCCGAGGAAGGCTGCAGATCGCCGCCGATGATTTTTCCTTGCAGATCCACCACCACCATGTTTTGTGCACTGAGAGCGCCGTATTCGACGCCGCTCGGTTTGATCACTACTAAACCGGATTCACGATCGATGCCGGAGGCATTGCCCCAAGTAAAGGTGACTAAGTTGTGGCGCTGCAGATCCAGATTGGCTTGCCACACCTGATGGCGCAGATGCTCGAGTCGTTGCGCAAGTGGTGTGCTGAGTTGGCGTGCGATGGAGTCAGACATCTTAACGCTCCTGTGCTTGGTGAAAGTTCGCCATCTGCTCAATATGCTGACCGAACTGACGATAAGTCGCGTAACGGTCGGCGCGCAGGGTTTGTTGATCGGGCTGAGGTAAGTAGCTGTGACGTATCGGACTGGCCATCACTTGTTGTGCCGCTGTGGTGGTCGGGTACACGCCAGCGGCAACCGCGGCAAAAATCGCTGCGCCGAGAGCACAGCACTGATCCGATTCCACCACAATGATTTCGCGGCCAATCACATCAGCGCACATTTGCATGACATACGGTGATTTTTGGGCAATGCCACCAATCGCAATCACCCGCTCAACATTGACCTCTTGCTCAATAAAACCATCGACAATCGCTTTAGCGCCGTGGGCCGTCGCTTCAACTAAGGCTGCAAAAAGAGCGGGCGCAGTGCTGCCTAGATTTAAATCACACAGCGCGCCTTTTAAACGTTGATTGGCGTGAGGGGTGCGGCGGCCATTGAGCCAGTCGATGGCCGCTGGAGTGTTGTGGTCGATAGCTTGCTGCTGGGCTGCCTCGGTTAGCAGTGGAATTAATTGCGCGCTAATTTGTTTGGCCGTCGGGGCAAAATCGGGGTGCTGTTCGGCGTAAGCGTGTAGTGGCCACATCAGCAGATTTTTGAACCAAGCGTACAGATCGCCAAATGCCGATTGGCCCGCTTCGAGTGCCAGCAGATCTGGCATTGCACTGCCTTGCACTTGGCCACAAATACCATGAATGGTGCGATCGCCGACTTGCTCTGCCTCAACCATCAAAATATCACAGGTCGATGTGCCGATAACTTTGACCAAATCATGCGCGCCAGCGCCAGCTCCCACCGCACCCATATGGCAGTCAAACTCACCAATCGCAATGGTAATGCCAACGGTTAAGCCGAGTTGTTCAGCCCATGACTGAGACAGGTAGCCCGCGGCTTGGTCAGCGGTGAACACTTCGCTGAACATACGCTCGCGTATGCCATCAAGCGTTGGCGAAATGGCACTGAGAAACGCTTGGTCGGGTAGGCCTCCCCAACTTTGATGCCACATGGCTTTATGTCCGGCGGCACAAATACCACGGCGCAAAGTGTGCGGATGTTCGGTTGCTGACAAAATTGCTGGGATCCAGTCACACAGCTCCACCCAACTGTAGGCGTGTTGGGCTACGAGTGGATCTTGTTCGCTCACCCAAGCGGCTTTGGCCCATAGCCATTCCGAAGAGTAAACCCCGCCGATGTAGCGGGTGTAATCGGTAAATTGGCCAGAGTGGGCGAGTTGATTGATCCGTTCGGCTTTCGCTACCGAGGTGTGATCTTTCCACAGCACGAACATCGCATTTGGGTTGTCGGCAAACTCGGGCCGTAACGCCAAAATCGTACCGTTTTCATCGATCGGTGCGGGGGTTGAACCGGTCGTATCCACGCCAATGCCGACGATAGCCGCGCGGATGGTGGCCGGTACCGTCGCCAGCACTTGTTGCATCGCGCTGGTCATCGCTTCCAAATAATCGAGCGGATGGTGCCTAAATTGTGATTGTGCTGGCTGGCAATATAGCCCTTGCATCCAGCGCGGATAATAGGCCACAGCGGCAGAGACTTCGCCACCTGTTTGTGCATTAACAATCAGTGCCCGTACCGAATCGGATCCGAAATCCAAACCAATCACATGCGGTTGAGGGGTTTTGTTTGTATCCATAACTGCTCCACTTTTGCTCAGCAAACCAAATTTTGTTCAAGTTATAGCGGTAGCATGGCGCTTATCCCATAAATCAGTTTGCTAAATTTATGGATAAAAACGTCATGGAGAGTTTTTTGTGTTGTGGCTGACAGTTTGTGATTGCGGGGATAAATTAACCGAGTTTGCGATTTTGTGGCTAAATTTGCTTATTTTATTGGCATTAATAAGTCGCGATCGATATGAATGCGAGCTGAGTCATATCCTCTATGGCTAAGTTAATGGATAAAAACGCTACATTTTTTGACTGTGATTAGGGTCACTAATAAATCTTGTTAAATCTACAACTATGAATAGCGAACACTCACCTCTACCAGTGGATGGATAACAATGAAACTAAAAAAACTACTCACAATCGCTGCTCTATCTGGCGTTACCGTACTCAGTGCCTCAGCCAATGCATTTTTTGGTTCCAATGATGATACGAGACTAGGTTACCTCGTTAAGCAACCTGAAGAGCCGTGGTTTCAAACTGAATGGTCATTTGCGGAAAAAGCCGGTAAGGATTTGGGCTTTCAAGTGATAAAAATGGCGGTACCGGATGGCGAGAAAACCCTCAATGCGATTGATACATTAGCCGCGCAAGGCGCGAAAGGATTTGTCATTTGTACGCCAGATCCCAAGTTAGGTCCTGCGATCATGGCTAAAGCCAAAAGTTATGATCTCAAAGTGGTCACAGTGGATGATCAGTTCCTCAACGCACAAGGCGAGCCGATGACCGAGGTGCCATTGGTGATGATGGCCGCTACCGCGATTGGTGAGCGCCAAGGGCTTGAGCTGTACCAGGAAATGCAAAAGCGTAATTGGGATGTCTCAACCACGGCTGTGATGGCGATCACCGCCGATGAGTTGGATACCGCACGTCGCCGAGTCAGCGGCTCTATCGCGGCGCTGAAACAAGCGGGTTTCCCTGAAAGCCAAATCTACCGCGTACCGACCAAAACCAATGATATTCCAGGAGCACTGGATGCGGCCAACTCACTACTGGTGCAATACCCAAATGTGAAGCAATGGTTGATCGTCGGCATGAACGATAACACCGTTCTCGGTGGAGTGCGTGCCACTGAAGGCCAAGGCTTTAATGCCAATAACGTGATTGGCGTTGGCATCAATGGAGTCGATGCGGTGAATGAACTGGCCAAGTCGCAACCGACCGGTTTCTATGGCTCATTACTGCCTAGCCCAGATGTGCATGGCTATAAAAGTATTGAATCGCTCTACAAATGGGTGAAAGAGGATCTTGAACCCGAGAAGTTTGTGGAAGTGACCGATGTGGTACTGATCACCCGTGACAACTTCAAAGCTGAACTAGCGAAAAAAGGGCTATAAGCCGATTGGCGATGACGGTCACACTGGCCGTCATCCACTCATTTACGGAGAGTATGTTATGGCAACGTCCCCGTCTTATCTTGAATTTCGAAATATCTCTAAACATTTTCCGGGTGTGAAGGCTCTGCACAATGTCAGTTTTCGCGCGGATGCCGGCAGTATTCACGCTTTAATGGGGGAAAATGGAGCTGGCAAATCAACCTTACTGAAAACGTTAAGCGGTTTGCATCAGCCGACCGAAGGTCAAATCGCGATTGATGGGCAACCCGTTGTGCTCAATTCAACCAATGATGCGCTTGAGCACGGCATCGCGATTATTTATCAAGAGCTCAACTTAGTTCCTGAACTGACCGTGGCGGAGAACATTTACCTTGGGCAATTGCCGACCAAAGGTGGCCGAGTCGATACCGAAACCCTTAACCGCAATGCACGAGTTCAACTGCAGCGTTTAGGTGAAACTTTCGATCCTGCTTGTCCATTGAAAGCGTTGTCGATCGGTCAATGGCAAATGGTGGAAATTGCCAAAGCACTCAGCCGCAATGCACAAATTATTGCCTTTGATGAGCCGACCAGTAGCTTGTCACAACGTGAAATCCAAAACCTGTTCAAAGTGATCCGTGAACTGCGTGATGATGGCAAAATCATTTTATATGTTTCACACCGTATGGAAGAAATTTTCGAGCTGTGCGATGCGATCACTATTTTCAAAGATGGCCAACATGTGCAGTCATTCTATGCGATGTCAGAGCTGACCCATGATCGTTTAGTGGCTTTAATGGTTGGGCGTGAAATTAATGATATTTACAACTACCGACCACGTAAGTTAGGCGAAAGTGGTTTGCGTTTAGCCAACGTTGAAGGCCCAGGCTTAAGTGCCCCAGTATCTTTAGATATTCAGCAAGGGGAAATCCTTGGACTATTTGGCCTAGTCGGTGCGGGTCGTACCGAGTTGACCCGCCTGATCTTTGGTGCGGATAGAAAAACCGCCGGCGATCTTTATCTACACGATGTCAAAGTCAGCGTGAAAAGTCCGCGCGATGCGATTCGTCTAGGGATCACGCTGTGTTCCGAAGACCGCAAAGCTGATGGCATCGTGCCGATTATGTCGCTGCAAGAAAACACCAATATCAGTGCTCGACCATGGCACTTAAAACTGAGTAGTTTGATCGATTTTGCTTGGGAAACCTCTAACGCGACTAAGCAAAAAGAGGCGTTAAATATTAAAGCTGCATCTTTAGATCAACCGGTAGGCAAGTTGTCTGGTGGTAATCAGCAAAAAGTGATTCTGGGACGCTGGTTATCAACCGCGATGAGTGTGATTTTACTCGATGAGCCGACGCGCGGGATCGATGTTGGAGCGAAATCCGAAATTTATGAACTGATTTTTAAGCTGGCAGAAAATGGGGTAACGGTGCTGGTTGTTTCCAGTGATTTACCAGAAGTGTTGGGTATTTCTGATCGGATCTTGGTGATGAAAGAAGGTGCAGTGGCTGGCGAATTAACTCGTCAGCAGTTTAACGAACAAACCGCACTTCGTCTGGCCATGCTTGATCAGGACGATGCGGCAGCCGCTTAACATTAAGGAGTATCATTATGTCTATAACGAGTTCTACAAAAATACTCACACCGCAAGATGAGAAACGTACCTTGAGTTTTGCCGGTATTTGGGATCGCTTCGGAATGCTGATGGTGTTTGCCGGACTGTTTTTGTTGTGCGCATTTTTCGTGCCTTACTTTGCGACCTTTATCAACATGAAAGGGTTAGGGCTCGCCATTTCGATGAGTGGCATGGTGGCATGTGCGATGTTGTTTTGCCTTGCGTGTGGTGATTTGGATTTATCGGTGGCGTCAATTGTTGCTTGCTCTGGCGTGGTGACTGCGGTGGCGATCAATGCCACCAGTAGTGTGGTGCTTGGGATTGGTGCTGGTCTACTGTCTGGAGTGGCATTTGGGCTACTCAACGGTTTTGTGATTGCCAAACTACAAATCAACGCTTTGATCACGACGCTAGCCACGATGCAAATTGCGCGTGGTTTGGGCTATATCATCTCTGATGGTAAAGCGGTCGGGATCACCGAAGAGAACTTTTTTGCCTTAGGTAATTCATCAATTTTCGGTATTCCGACCCCGATTTGGTTAACCATGATCACTTTTGCTGTGTTCGCTTTTTTGCTCAATCGCACCGTCTATGGGCGCAATACGTTAGCAATTGGTGGCAACGAGGAGGCGGCACGGTTGGCTGGAGTTAATGTGGTGAAAACCAAGATGATCATCTTTACGGTGTCGGGATTTATCTCGGCATTGGCTGGAGTCATTTTGGCGGCACGCATGACCAGTGGTCAGCCAATGACTTCGGTTGGTCTTGAACTGGTGGTGATTTCGGCTTGTGTCTTGGGTGGCGTTTCACTGAAAGGTGGGATTGGTAAAGTCTCCTATGTGATTGCTGGGGTGCTGATTTTGGGTACGGTCGAAAATGCGATGAACCTGCTGAATATGTCACCTTTCTCACAATATGTGGTACGCGGCATCATCTTACTCGCGGCGGTGATCTTCGATCGTTATAAACAAAATCAACATGGCTAAGTTGGGTTCGTGCCATTTCGTATGGTAAAGCAGAACAAATCCCTCAGCCCTGGCTGAGGGATTTTGTGTTACAGCACTGCTGGCTGCGACACTTAAGGCGGATTGAGATAGTATTTTGCCAAAAATCGCGCATAATCGGATCACTCAACACGTTAAAGAAGAAATGATCTATGACTGATTTTCACTATTACTTTGAACAGCTGCCTTGTTTTAACTGTAAAAACACCAAAGTCAGTACCGATCTTGGTTGGTTAACTGCCGCGATGAAAGAGGAAGTCTTAGCTCAGGTTGCAGAGTTGATTGCCCAAGACAACCTTGAGCCGGATTTAGCCGTAAACGTGACTTGCAGTGAATCGCAAGCGCGGGATTACTTGTTACTGAATTTCTTTGGTTATTCAGAACAAGAGCTGGTGGATCAGGTGGATGCGGAAGATGAGCAAGAAGTTGCCGATGAAATTGCTGAACTACTGGCAGATGGTGACGAGAGTATTGTGTTTGAGCACGACATTGCCCTGCAAAGTTGTACTGAGTGTGAGATAGAAGAAGAGTAACACTCCGTCAGGATTGAGTGGCGAGTAACTGTTGGCTGAACGCCAATTGTGGCACTTGCCGCTTGGCATAAAAAATCCCCCGGCCTTGGCTGGGGGATTTTGTGTTTTAGAGCGGGATTACAGTTTGTCCCACGCCATTTCCCAATGACTACCCGTACCTGGTTGGTACTGAGTCGCATTGGTAGTCCACTGTTGGCAGTAACCTGAGTATGGCCATGGCTTACATTGGTAAATGGCGCCATCTTCAGCCAGCACTTTGCTGCCATCAACGTATTGATCTAAACCGTGAGGGAAGACAAAGTCATAATCCCCTTCGCTAGGTGGCGTTTGTGGCTCGACCAGCATGAAATCTAGGGTTTGTTGATATTGCAAGTTGCCATCGCGATCTTTGCTGCGAGACACCAGCATATGGTGGCCAGCTTTGGCTTCGCTGAGTGTCAATTGCACTGATTTTACTTCACCATCGTTAATGGCTTGGCTCCAGCTTGCTAATGGTGTCTGATGATGGTTATACACCGTCAGTTCTGCGGTCATGTCACCTTGCGCTTCAAGCGTCAGATCCAGTTGCACCGGTTGTTCACCAATCTGGTAGTTGGCAGCTAAACCGGATACGGTGAGCGAATATTCTGGCTGTGGTGCTTCGATGTGATAACCGATTTCAACCCGTTGTAAGCCACTCGAATCTTTTAGATAGATTGGGTTAGTGCCGTATACTGGCACAAACTGATCACCATTGAGCTGGCCAGCTCGTAGCTGAGTTTGGGTTTGGTTGATTTTACTGGCTAAAGCATAAGACCACTGGTTGGCTTGGGTCAGCGTTTGCGAATCGATTTTAAGCTCAGTGCGGTAAGCTGGGTTTTCACCGGCAGCATCAAATACACGAGTAAATACGGTATCACCAATACTCAGGTCCATGGTTGGGATGATCTGCCCACCTTGTTGCCAATCTGGGATCACTGGGCTATCGCCAGCAAATTTGACATCGATGACGTTGTAAAACGCCGCCGCCGTATCACCCACATCCCACACCGCAAGGATCACATGGTAGCCTTCGCGCTCAGGCACAATACACTCATGGCTAACCAATTTCGGCGGTTGCACCATATTGCCTTCAATCACACAAAATGGGTTTAGATCAAAAGAATCACGTGATAGGGCTTGGTTGGCGTTCCAATCCGGTTTGGTGATGTAGTATTTCCAATCTTTGGTGACGTGGTTGGCGGTAAACGTCCACTCAAAGTTTTGTGGGCCCGCTTGAATTGGGCGTTTTACCCAACGATCCGCAGTTTGCTCATCAAGTGCAGCGGCCAGTGCGCTTTCTGCGCTGGCAATTTTGCCATCACGTGGTCCGGAGACTGGGAAACCTTCCGGTCCTTCAACACTTTGTGGCTCATATTGAATTGCGCCGCAGTTGGTGTTTTTCTCACCGCTGTCATTGGCGGCATATTTACACAATGCGACACGTCCTTCCGCGACGCCGTTTTCCACTGCTGACACATAACCATGGCCATAGGCGATACCACTGATTGCCGATAATGCTAAAGCAATAGCGGTCATTATAGGTTGCTTTTTCATCACAAACTCTTTTTTGTTGGCTGACATATTGTGCCTGATCGATAGTCAGGCGTTATTTTTTTGTTTATTCAGCAACGCAAGCCGACAACGCAGTGAGACTGTGCTGGCAACCCCGCTATCATAGCGATCAAGCCTGTGTTTGAACGAGCGGCTTGAACGCCACAGACCGGTGGCTTTGCGTCCCACTTTTCCAAGTGGTTTGCCGAAATGTGATCAAGCGCAAATTTAACCAAATTAAGCCCAAAAAGCCAGTGATTGCCAAATTTGTGGAATCAAACACTCATCCTGAAAATTTTCACTTAACTCATTGATATTTAATTTAAATGATTTTGCGAAATTAAATTGCTGTTGATGATGCGCGATCGGATTTTTCCGATAGCGATGGATGTACCAACATCGTGATCGAATCGTCAACAAATTTTAGATTGAGCGCTAGTATTAGAGGTGTGATTACTCTAATCAGCACCATGCTAATAAAATAATGTTTTATTGATAAGGTGCTGTTTTATATTGATTTTGTTGCTTACGGAATACGCCTGTACGCCCGAAAGTCATTGCAGCTTACTGTGAAGTACTTCAAAATTAGGACGTTTATATTTCTTCTTGGTTAAGAATGAGGTTGTGATGAGAGTCGCTGATCTGCTAAAGCATCGAGCTGAACATTTGGTTAAGCACACTGAGTTTAAACAGTGGATGTCACCTTCAGTACGTGAATACTGGGATGATATTTTGAGCAAAACCCATCGTCGCCCGCTATTTGCTTGGGTGAAAGATTTGCATTTGCCAGCCAATGAAGAGACTCCCATCCCAGAGCCGATTGTGCTCAATCCTCAAGCACAACAAGTGTATGATCAGCTACAACATCAAGTGGGTGAAGTGATCCACACGGGTGAATGGTTGCTGGTCGATCAATCGCGCATTAATCAGTTTGGTGCTGTCACCGAAGATATGCAGTGGATCCATACCAATCCTGAGCGTGCTGCAGTGGAATCTCCCTTTAAAACGACCATCGCGCATGGCTTTTTGACGCTAGCGTTATTGCCGAAATTGACCGACAGTGTTGATGAAGAGAATTCGCTATTCCCGAGTGCCAAAATGGTGGTCAACATTGGCCTTAATTCCGTGCGTTTCCCATACCCAGTTAAAGCGGGCAACCGCGTGCGGGCGGTGAGTACGTTATCAAAAGTCACGCCGATCAAAAAAGGTCTTGAGATTGAACGTGAAATTAAGGTTGAAATTGAAGGTGTGCGCCGCCCTGGCTGTGTGGTGGTTTCAGTGATCCAACTGCATTTTTAGTGGCTAACGATCACAAACGACAACAAATCAAATTCAACTAAGGAGAGCACAAGCTCTCCTTAGTCTTTTTCGCTCCGAGCACATTCTTAATGCGGCAAGTTACTCTTCATTGCTTGGCATAATATAGCCATATTCCACAATCAATTTTTTGGTTGGTTCAGATTGTAAAAAGGCAATGAATTGCTTGGTCTGCTCACTTGCTTTCTCTGGGTAGTGCAAAATCAAGAAAGGGCGTGAGAGTTGGTAGCTGTGTTTAGCGATGTTATCTGCGCTGGGTTCGGTTTTTTCAAACTGGATGGCCTTAATCGATTTATCGACCGAACCAATCGAGATAAAGCCAATCGCTTGGGTATTGTGGTTGACTAAGGTTTTCACCATGCTGTTGCTATTCACCACTAAAGCGGTTGGAGTAACGTCAGACACTTGGCGATTATTGACTGTTTTGGTCAATCCCATCAAGCTTTCAAAGCTGTAGCGCGAGCCGGAAGATGCCTCCCGAGTGACCAAGGCAATCTTCTGATCATGACCACCGACTTGTTTCCAGTTAGTGATTTGGCCCTTGTAGATGCCGTAAAGCTGCTCGCGGCTTAAATTGGTGATTGGATTGGTTTGGTTAACCACAATGGCTAAACCATCAAACGCCAGCGTAAAACTGTGCAGATCATTTTGCGCCTCACTTTCGGTCAGGTAACGTGAGGTCATTGCAATGTCCGCCACCCCTTTTTGTAATAGTGAGATGCCTGCCGTTGAACCGACGCCTTGTACGGCAACATAAGTTGCAGGATGCGCCTTGTTGTACTCTTCTGCCAGTATATCCATGATTCTGGCCACGGAAGTGGAACCTGAAACGTTAATTTCACTTGCTTGCACAGAAAATGTCATCGTGCTGATAGAAAAGAAAACTGCGCAAACGGCGGCAAGTGCCATTTTAAACATAGAGTTGCTCCCGTATTATCAAAAAAATATCTTAACCAGCTTACCTGAAGCGTATGACAAAAATGTGAATTTATGCGTAGAGTTAGCGATATCACGTTGGAATTGATCGAAAATGGTTACTGTTAAATCATCTTGCAAGCATAGAATGGTGGTGTACCGTTAGCCATACGAGCAACCTTGATTGAGTGGTGAGGTTAAAATGATTGTTCATCTGCAGCAAAAACAGCTTGAGCGCCGCGCTGAGCTACTGTGCAACTATCGCAATCAAAGCCTGCCGGCTGAGCTTGGGAAAGCGAGCTTTGAGGTGATTGATCATGGTGTGCAGTTTATTTGGTGCCACTACAAGTTAGATTCAACCCAGTGTGATTATCAAAGCTTGGTCGCGAAAATTATTTGGCAACCAGAGTCAAACCAGTGGGAGCTCTATGCTTATGATTCGGATGCCGCTGTAGGCGATGAGCCTTGGATCCCTTATCCTTTTTTAGCGCGCAGCCATGATTTGACCGCGATGATCCGTGAAGTGGAAAAAGATCCGAAAAGCTATTTCTGGGGCTAATCGCGCAGTAAGCACATTCTGTGAGATAAAACACAATGTGAGATAAAAAAGGAAGCGCGAGATAACGCGAGATAAAAGAAAGGCATTCCGAAGAATGCCTTGTGATCACTGGGGGAGTGGTCAGCCTGCCCTTACGCTTGTGGCTCACTCTGCTCGACAACTGGAGAGGCAACTTCAACAGCGACATCCGCAAACACTTGGGTGGGTTTACCAACTAAGCTGCGGTTTTCCTGATTCACTTCTGTCAGCACAATTTCCAATACATCGCCCAATTGATACACCACTTGTTTATCAATCAGTACCGTGCCGGTTTCACCGTTACATTCGAGACGCTCTTTATTGGCCAAGATCAGCGCACCCGGAATAAAGGTCATTGCGCCGTTTTCCAGTAAACGCACTCGCATGCCCGCACGGTTGATATCAAAGATTTCGGCTTGGAAGCGAGTCTCTTTGGCCGGTTCATCCGCCAGTGTGCGCGCATAGAGCCAATCGGCGACATTACGCTCTGCAATTTTGTGGTGTTTACGATGCAGCGCAAGCTCTTCACCCACGGTTTCATCTGGCGTTTGTACTGGAGCTTTACCCAAAATGTGTGCTTTGAGTAAACGGTGGTTGATCATATCGCCATACTTACGGATTGGAGATGTCCAAGTCGCGTAGACATCAAGCCCCATCGCAAAATGCGGCAGTGGCTGGTTGCCAATTTCGCTATAGCTTTGGCTCTTACGGATCCGGTTATCGAGATAGCTGGTCTGTTGGGTCGCTAGCCAACGGCGCAGAGCAGCAAAGCCAGCGACACTGGTCAGTGTTTCCACATCGGCATCCGGTGCACCGTGCGCGGCCATTAATTCAACTACATCGGCCAATTTTTCAGCTTTGAAACCAGCGTGAGTATTGAATACGCCAAAGCCAAAAGTTGCTTGCAGGGTTTGACCTGCACAAATATTGGCGGTGATCATCGACTCTTCCACCAAGCGGTTTGCCGTGCGGCGCATATCGGCATGAATGGCCACCACATCGTTGTCTGCGCTCAGTTCGAAGCGATAATCTGGGCGATCAGGGAACACCACGGCGTGGGTTTCGCGCCAATTCGCACGTGCTTGTGAAAAGGCGTAAAGATCGCGGACTACTTGGGCAATCTCGGTACTCGGTTGCCATTGCTCAGAGTGGCCAGCCTCCAACCAGTCAGAAACATGGTCATACACCAAGCGTGCATGGGATTTGATGTTGGCGGCAAAGAAGCGAATGTCATCGCCAATTACGCCATCTTTACTGATGGTTACCGAGCAGCACAGCGCAGGGCGAACTTGGTTTTCCATTAACGAGCAAAGCTCATCGGCCAGATCACGTGGCAGCATCGGAATGTTGCGCCCTGGCAAGTAGATGGTAAAGCCACGCTCGCGGGCGACTTTGTCCATCTCATCTTCTGGCGTGATATAAGCGGTTGGATCGGCAATCGCGATGGTTAACGCAAAATCACCGTTAGGCAACTGCTGCGCGTACAGCGCATCGTCCATATCTTTGGTCGATTGACCATCGATGGTGACAAATGGCAGGTCAGTCAGATCCTCACGCACCAAATCAGCGTCATCTTTTAGTTGCCAGTCGTCAATTCCGGCCGGTTCGCTATTGGGCAGATCATTTTCCGCCAGCGTAACCCACCAAGGTGCAATTTTATCATCCGCATCGGTGATTTTATGCGTAATTTCGGCGAAGAAACCATTATCACCCTTCAGGGGATGGTGGATGAGCTGCGCCACCACCCAATCACCTTCTTGCAGATCTGTTCCGTTAAGGCCTTTTTTGGCTTTCGCCTTGAGTGCCATCTTTTTGAGTTGTGGATGATCCGGCGCAACATTCAGTTTGCCTTTAAACAGTTTTACGCGGCCAATGAAGCGCGTCAGCGATTGTTCGACCAACTCTGCAGGCTCGGCGACTTCACGTTCATTCTCGGTACGGATGAACGCCATTACTTTGTCACCATGCAGGCACTTCTTCATATATGGAGGTGGAACAAAGTAGCTAGTCTTACTATCCACTTCGAGGAAGCCAAAACCTTTGTCGCTGGCTTTGATGGTGCCTTCTTTTTTAGGCAGGGTTTCTTGGATTTGCTGTTTAAGCTGCGCGAGGAGCGGATTGTCTTGGAACATTTTATTTATCTAACCGTTTAAGTTGGGCACAACTATAATCATTGAAGAGGTGGATTACTACCGAAAACGTGAGATTGGATGGGATTTGCAGCCGATTTGCACGCTGAAAATATCAGCAGTTTCGCAGCTTTTATGGTTTTTTCGGTTAATCAGACGCCATTTTTCCTTTGCTAAGAAAATTTTGTGATGAAATTCAATTTTTTCTGGCTTTTTTTATGCGTTTAAGGAATAATCCGCGTCCCTTATATGTCCCTAGCGGCTTGATGCGTTTTAATACTTATCCGCATCTGAACGGACTCAGCAATTCATTGGATTGGTTGGAATGGTAAAGCACGTGGGACCTTGGTTATTTCTTCATTTAGTGGGATCCCCATGCAAGATACTGCAATTCAATTCAGTGATTTAGCACTGAACAGCGACATCCTTTCTGCCCTAAACGAAATGGGCTTCGTATCACCAACGCCAATTCAAGCAGCTGCAATTCCTTTTCTGCTTGATGGCCGTGATGCACTAGGTAAAGCGCAAACCGGTACTGGTAAAACCGCGGCATTCTCTTTGCCTCTGCTCAACAAACTTGATCTGTCACAATACAAGCCACAAGCTATCGTTATGGCTCCAACTCGTGAACTGGCGATCCAAGTTGCAGCAGAAGTCAAAAACCTTGGCAAAAACATCAAAGGTCTTAAAGTTCTTGAGATCTACGGTGGTGCTTCAATTCTTGATCAAATGCGCGCACTGAAATCAGGTGCGCACATTGTGGTTGGTACTCCTGGTCGTGTAAAAGATCTGATCACACGTGATCGTCTACACCTTGACGAATGTCATACCTTCATCCTTGATGAAGCAGACGAAATGCTCAAAATGGGCTTCGTGGATGACGTAACTTGGATCATGGAGCAAGCGCCTGAATCAGCACAACGTGTGTTGTTCTCTGCGACTATGCCACCAATGGTAAAAGACATCGTTGAACGTTACCTACGTAACCCAGAGAGCATCGACGTAGCGGGTTCTAACCAAACTGTTGCAAAAGTTGAGCAGCAATACTGGGTAGTAAAAGGTGTTGAAAAAGACGAAGCGATGGCGCGTCTGCTGGAAACCGAAGAAACCGATGCTTCAATCGTATTCGTGCGTACTCGTCAAGATACCGAGCGCCTAGCGGATTGGTTGTGTGCCCGTGGCTTTAAAGCGGCGGCTCTGCACGGTGATATTCCTCAATCACTGCGTGAGCGCACTGTTGATCATATCAAACAAGGTGTGATTGATATTCTGGTCGCGACTGACGTTGTGGCTCGTGGCCTTGATGTTCCACGTATCACTCACGTATTTAACTACGACATTCCGTTTGATGTGGAATCTTACATCCACCGTATCGGCCGTACTGGTCGTGCTGGACGTAAAGGTAAAGCGATCCTGTTAGTGCGTACTAACCAAATTCGCATGCTGCGTACCATTGAGCGTGTAACTCGTTCTTCAATGGAAGAAATTCAACTGCCGCATCGCGATAAAGTAGCTGAGTCTCGTCTGAATAAGCTGGGTCTTGAACTGGCTGAAGATAAAGAACACAGCTCACTAGAGCGCTTTACCGATTTGATTGAAAAGCTGCAAGCTTCTCTGGAAATCGATTCAACCACACTGGCGGCGATCCTGCTTAAGCGTCAGCAAGGTAAACGTCCACTGTTCTACGTTGGTGCAGACCCAATGATCGAAGCGATGGAGCGTGAAAAATCACGTCGTCGTGAGCGTCGTGATGACCGTCGTGATGGTGATCGTCCAGCGCGCCGTGAGTTTGGTGGCCGTGATCAAGAGAACCACGATTGGAACACTTATCAACTGCAAGTTGGCCGTGACCAAGGCGTACAAGTGAAAGATATCGTTGGCGCATTGGCGAACGAGCTGGGTCTGACTAAAGGTTCGATCGGCGCGATCAAACTGGCGCAAGGTCATACTTTCGTTCAGTTGCCAAAATCAATGTCGAGCGATGTGACCAATAAACTGCGCAAACTGCGCATTCGTCAAAAAGAAGTTGGTGCCGTAGTGTGTGACTTCGATGATTTCCGCGAATCTCGTGGTGGTCGTCGTGATGGTGGTGCTCCACGTCGTGATGGCGCGCGTCGTCCAGAAGGCAACCGTGAAGGCGGTTTCCGTGGCGGTCGTGAAGGTGGACGCGAAGGCGGCCGTGGTCGTAGCGGTGAAGGTCGTCCTTTCCGTGAAGGCGAGCGTCGTTTCGAACGTAACCGTAGTGGTGAAAGCAGCGGTAGCTACCGCGGCGAGCGTGGCCATGGCCAAAGCCGTCGTCGTGACGAAGCTTAATCATTAGTGATTGATTGATAAACCCGCCGTTTTTACGGCGGGTTTTTTATTGTTATCCCTAAACCACCGCCTTGGGCGGTGGTGATTGTTTTGAAAATAAAAGGGAAAGATGGCTAATGTCAGAGCTATATTATTCTTCGAACGGCAGTAAAAATAAGCCGCGAGGGTTAAATACCAAATAAGCGTGCTGAGTTAACGCGTGATTAAACTGCGCGGAATTGAGCTGTAACAGCAGTTCTTGATCGTGCCATTTTACGGTCACTTCATACATTGAACCCATATACGCGGATTTGAGGATTTGGCAGGCTTGGTTTTCGCAGCCTTGCGTATGTAAGGTAATGGCTTCTGGTCGCACGCCAATTTGGTATTCGCCGATAGGCTTATCCCGCGTTACTTCTAGATCGGCATCAATCGCATAGCCATGAATATGGATCTGCTTCCCATCAAAATAGCCTTGGAACATGTTTGCTTCACCCATAAAGTTTGCCATAAACATCGACTTAGGCGCTTTATACAACTCTTGTGGCGTGCCAATTTGCATGATATCGCCCTGTTTCATCACGATAACAGTATCTGATACCGCGAAGGCTTCTGCTTGATCGTGCGTCACGTAGAGCGAAGTAATATCAAAGCGCTGTTGCAGTTCGCGAATCGTTTCACGCATGCTACGGCGCAAGTTGGCATCTAAGTTACTCAACGGCTCATCAAACAACAGCACTTTAGGTTTGAGTACCAAAGCACGGGCAAGGGCAACACGTTGCTGCTGGCCGCCGGAAATCTGGTCAACATAACGTTCACCCATTCCTTCGAGATCAACAATTTTAAGTGCTTCATCAACTCGCTGATGCACTTCTTCACTCGGCAATTTGAGCATCTTTAAGCCATAAGCCACGTTTTCGTACAGAGACATGTGCGGGAATAGGGCGTAAGACTGAAATACCATACAGATATCGCGTTGTTGGATGGAACGTTCGGTGACATCTTCACCATCAATGAAAATCTGCCCGCTGGTCGGTTTCTCTAAGCCGGCAACCAAACGCAAAACGGTGGTTTTGCCGCAACCGGAAGGGCCAAGTAACGTAACCAAGCTGCCTTTTTTGATCTCAAGATCCAAGTTGCCAATCACGGTATTGCTACCAAAGCGTTTGCAGATGTTTTTGAGTACAACAAAGTTTTGTTTTTCCACGGTGATGTCTCCTAAGAATCTTGATTGGTGGCTTTGGAACGAGAAACGCGAGCTTCACCGACCAGTAAATCGAACAACAAAATGATGGCTAACATCACGACAATCAGCACGGAACCGTAGGCAATAGCGATGCCGTACTCACCATCTTCGACTCGGTTGAGAATGTAGGACGTTGCAACGCGGGTTTCCGGTGTAACCAGAAAGATGATGGCACTGACCGTGGTCATCGCCCGCACAAAGCTGTACACCAGCGTGGATAGAATCGCGGGGCGTAACAGTGGCAAAATGATGTAGCGAATGGTTTGTAATGAGCTGGCACGTAAGCTAAGTGAAGCTTCATCCAATGATTTATCGAGCTGCCCGAGTCCTGCAATACCAGAGCGGATCCCCACAGGCACGTTTCGCATCACCATCGAGATCACCACAATTGCGGCGGTGCCAGTTAAATAAATCGGCGCATCGTTAAACGCCAAGATGTAGGAAACCCCTGCCACTGTACCGGGTACGGCAAAGCAGAGCATGGTAGAAAACTCGATCACTTTTTTGCCGTAGAACTGCTGTCTCACTACCACATAAGCAATCAATAAGCCGAACAGGGCAGTAATCGGAGCCGCCACACCCGCATAAATCATGGTGGTGATCAGTGAAGGCCAAGCGCCATCAGACATGCCATTCCCAAACAGATTGAGATAGTTTTTGAAGGTCAGGGTGTAATCGACGCCCCAGTTGACCGTAAAGCTGCCAAAGAAGATGCTGCCGTAGAGCAGAACGTTAAAGATCATCCACGCATACAAAGTCACAGTCACGCCAAATTTCAGTGAGGCAGGCATCTCTTGCACATCGCCACGGTAGGCTTTGCCAGAAATGGTGACGTAGGAGCGCTGCCCGATCCACAGATACTGCACTACAAAAATCGCGAGTGAGAACAGCAGCAGAACCGAGCCGAGTGTGCTGGCTGAAGCGTAATCCAACTGCGCCCCTGCAATATAGAAATAGATTTGCGTCGCGAGCACATCAAAGCTGCCGCCCAGCACCAAGGGGTTACTGAAATCTGCCAATGATTGCACGAATATGATCAAAAACGAGTTGGCTAACGCAGGTTTAAGCAGCGGCATGATAATGCCAAAGAAGGTTTGATAACGGTTGGCTTTGAGCGTGTAGGAAGCCTCTTCCAACGAAGGATGCAGAGACTTGAGTGCGCCATCCAAAATCATGAATGACATAGGTGTAAACGCCAGCACCTGTGCGAGCCAAATGCCCGTGAAGCCATACAACCAGTTGGTTTTCTGTAAACCAAACCCATCGACCATTAACTCAGTGATATAACCCGAACGACCCAGCATTAAAGTCACACCCAACCCGACAATAAAGGGCGGTGTCACGATCGGTAAAATGGAAAACACGCGTGCGATAAAGGCGGAACGTTTAGCAATACGTGTGGTGTAAATGGCAAAAATCAGTCCGAAGAAGGTTGCGCCAACGCCTACCGCAATACCGAGTGCAATTGAGTTGTAAATGACGGTGAGGGTATGAGACTGGGACATGATCGTCATGAACTGCCATGCCGTCCAGTTGCCCATGTCATCTTTAAACATCGGCAGGAAAATGGCGATGCTCGGATAAACAATAAAAATCACAATCAGCAGAATGATGCTGATCAGTGAGCCAATGACAAAGTGATCGCCACCGAGGTATTCCAAGCGGGCGAAGGCGAGCGTCATAATAGCACCAAGGGCAGTGAACAGAATGATACTGGAATAACCCAACCCTTTACTGCTTAGCCATGCACTCAGCAAAATGGCCAACATGCAGAAGCCAGAATACGCAATGTCGAGGTAGTGGCGAATCGTGTGCTGACGCCCCTGTGCTTGCCGAGGCCGAAAGACAAGCAATAAAGGCAAGCCAAACCAGAACCAAGAAATGTTTGGCTCACTCCAACCCATGGCGGCATAAAATTCATCTGGAGTGGATTCAAACAGCCCATAATCCAGAGCAAATGATGGCAGAAGAATAAAGCTAAACAGTACCGCAGCCAGCCAGTAAAAAACCGGATCGGTTTTGACTGGCTGGTGGAGTGTCAGTTTCAGCGCTTGAGAAGGCTCATGCATGGTAAGACCTTAATATTGAGTCGCACTTAACCAGCCCGCAAGCTGTGAGCAAACTAAGTGTCAGGGGAGAAATACCGCCACTGAGTGGCGGTGCGACTACGATTTCGGGTTAGTTACCCATTTTGATCTCGTTAACCCACTTGGTGATCAAACGCTTACGCTCATCAGAAGAACCGTAGGTTTCCATATCGTAATTGATCAGCTTGAGTGCTTTCGGGTCAAGCGCATTGGGTGATTGTTCTGCTTGAGTATTAGTCAAGATTTGGTAGGACTCACCTTGTTTCCATGCCATTTCTTGGCCTTCTTTCGACAATACCCAGTCAACGAACAGCTTGGCGTTATCTAGGTTGCGTGCACCTTTAATAATGCTGACTCCACCAATTTCGTATCCAGTGCCTTCACAAGGAGAGATGAGTTCGAGTGGGGCACCTTTGGCTTGTTCTAGCGAGTAGTCATGCAGGAATCCAATACCAATCGCCACTTCACCACGTGCAGAGTTTCGTGACGGTGTCACTCCAGACTTAGTGTACTGAGAAACGTTTTTGTCGAGCTTTTTGAAGTAGTCAAATGCGGTTGGTTCATCCCACAACTGAATGAAGGTTGCGAGTGCAGTATAAGCTGTGCCAGAGCTTTGTGGGTCGGAGATTTGAATTTCGCCTTTATATTCCGGCTTGGTCAAATCCGCCCAGCAACGCGGAATAGGAATGCCTTTTTGTGCTAAGCGTTCGGTGTTCACACCAAAGCCCAAAATGCCCATGTAAACTGCAGAAGAGTAGTTACCTTTGCGTTTGGCTGGATCACGGAATGCTTCCATGATGTTGGCCAGTTCTGGGGATTGGTAAGCTTGGAGTAAGTCCATTTCACCCGCTTGTGACTGTGGGTCAAGCGTGCCGCCATACCAAACATCTGCTCGTGGGTTGTTTTTCTCTGCATCAATTTTTGCGAGTGTACTGCCTGAACCGTTGCGTACAAAGGAGGTCTTCACATTGTATTTATCGGCAAAAGCTTTGGTGCTCGCCTCACACATAGCGTTTGTTGCACTGCAGTAAACCACCAAACGGCCTTCAGCATGAACCAGCGGCGCGGTCATTATCGAACCAAGAACACTCAGTGCCAGCAGCGTGCGTTTTGCATTAACAATCATTGGGTTTTCCCTCTTGTTGATGCTCCCTTGTGTCCTTGTCAGCTCGGTACTGCGTCAGGTCATAAAGTGGAGCACAATTACGTTATTGGATGGTAAAGATTGGTTATGTTTATCACTCATCTTCCGTCACCGGTTGCTGAGCTTTTATAAAGGGCAGCAGTTGTAAACTGATCACGGCTGCTGACGCAGTAATAAGGCAGAAGAAGCCTTCCCAGTCCCATGCTTCAATAGCCAGTGACATGGGGTAGCTGGCTAAAGCTGCACCGAGATAGCTAAATAACCCAACAAATCCGGTCGCTGTGCCTGCCAAATCTTTCCTTGCGCATTCTGCGGCTGCCATACCAATCATCATTTGTGGGCCGAAGACAAAAAATCCGATGCAGAAGAAACAGCCAGCCAAAAACCATAAATGATCGATAGGTGTCAGCCATAAGGCAGCAACGGTGGCAAAAATGCCTAATGCAAAAATCAAATTCATCGGGGCGCGGTTGCCGCGAAAGTAATAGTCGGAACCCCAGCCACCAAGCAATGAGCCCAAAAATCCGCCCACTTCAAACATTGCTACTGCGGTATTGGCACTGAGAATGTTGTAAGCGTGCCGCTCAACCAGATAGAGCGATCCCCAGTCGTTAATGGCAATTCTGACCACGTACACCAGCAAGTAAGATCCACACAACAGCCAAATGTAGCGATTAGTCAGTACGTAGCGATAAACCGCAACGCGGAAGGCGAGTCCTTGGCCTTCTTTTTCGTGTTCCAGTTCAAGTGCATCACCGCGCCATTCGCCGACCGAAGGCAATCCCATTTCGGTCGGCTTCTCTTGAATGCTATAACAGAGCCAAAGCCCAACAAAAATCGCAATCCCACCCGCAAACAAGAACCCATAACGCCAGCCAAAGGTTAAGCTGATAAAACCAATCACGATGGGGATCAATGCGCTACTTAAGTTGTGGCAAGTATTCCAAATCGACCACCAAAAGCCCCGTTCGCTACGTGAATACCAGTGTGTGAGCACCTTGGCACACGCTGGCCAGCCCCAGCCTTGAAAAAAGGCATTCGCCGTCCATAACAAAGTAAAAGCCAACAAGGACGAACTTAAACCAAAAGCCATGTTGATGATGCCAGTGGCTATCAACCCCAGCCCCATGAAATAGCGAGAGCGGGAGCGGTCAATCATCAAACCCGAAACAAATTTTGACACCCCGTAAGTGAGGTAGAACAGCGTACCGAGAAAGCCTAAATCTGAGTAATCGAGTCCTAACTCACTGAGCATTTGCGGCATCGCAAAATTGAAGCTTTTACGTGTGAGGTAGAACACGCCATAACCCACATACATGGAAATCATCAAATGAATGCGCCAGTGACGGTAAGCCTGATCGATTTCCATCGTTCCTATGGGTTGTACCTTGGGTACAATCTTCATATTGCTTGTCCTTATTGAGTTTTATCCTAATCAAGTAAGGTCGGAAAAACATGGGAAGGAGTTGTATTCATCTAGGAAATTTTCCTAGTTTTTAGGCATTTGTTAACGGTTTTGTGGGTAAGTTAACAATTATTCGCGTGCCAGTTTGGAAACTGGGCGACGTCATCATTAATTGGCCGCCCAGCGCCGAGACTCGCTCGCTCAATCCTTTTAAGCCTTGTCCGCGCACACGCCAGTCGGGGGGTAAACCAATGCCATCGTCTTTGACTTCCAGCACCATTTCACTACCCGGAAACAGGCTAATGTGTACGTGGTTCGCTTTGGCATGCTTGGAAATATTGTTCAGTAATTCCTGCACAATTCGATACAAAGTCACCCGCGTGGTATCGTCCAGCTTTTGTGGATTCACCCCCATATTGAGACGAACCGTAATACCTTGTTCGGCAAACCGCATTTCTTGCACGAGCTGACGAATCGCATGTTCTAACCCGAGTTCATCCAAAATGTGCGGTCGCAACTGCTTTAAAAGTTGTCGAGTGGATTGATGAATACGCATGGCGAGCGACTGCACGCTGGACGCTGCTTGCTTGGCTTGATTGTTACTGGCTAAACGTTCAGCGAGCATGGATTGAATTTGAATCGCGGTAATGTTTTGGCCGATCTCATCATGCAGTTCACGGGCAACCGATTTACGGATTTGTTCTTCCACTGAGACGAGCTGGCGCGCGAGATCTTGCTTCTCACGTAACTCTTTGGCTAAACGGGTGTTCATTTTGTGCAGCAATAAAGAAAGCTGGTGCTGGCGGCTAATGGCGATACCCAGCCCAAGTCCCACGAGTGCTTGGCTCGACATAAAAATCAGCAGCTCTTGATCCGAAGAGAATGAACCACTGAACTGGCGTGCAGTTGCAAGCAGAATGCAGTTTAAGCTGCTCGCCAACACGCCACCTTGCCAACCATAGCGATAAGCAAGAAAAATCGTCGGTAGCAAGATGATCAATAGGGCAAAGGGTTTCATCTGTTCAAGCAACGTCAGCTCAGCCAGCAGCCCTAAGCTGAAAAACACTAAGCTCCACACTAGCATTTTCGGCTTAAGTTTCACATCGTGGTGAATCAGTTGCGGAGAGAGGGGATTCCACGTTTGGTGACGAAGGTAGTCGGTCACCAGATACAAAAATGGTGTGAGCACGATGCCTCCCGTGAGCGAAGCGATGCTCACGGCAATTAACGTATTCGCCCCCATTTGTAGCGGTTTCGCCAACAAGGTAAAAGTCAGGCCAACCAAAATGGTGTGCAGCAGCACCAGTGCAACGATCAGCAGCAACTTTTGCCAGTACAGGTTTAATTTCTGCCAATGCTGGCGGGCAATGGCCGCGGCCAGCCAAACCACCCAAGGCATGAGCAGCATCAAAGGGCTGGACTGTTCTGGGAGCAACACCAAGATCGCGCCAGCCAAGAATATGTCACTCAGTAACCAAATCCAAGTATGGGTTGGGCGTGCTAATAAATAGACCACCAAGCGTAAGCCGGTGGGAAAAAGCAGATAGGCTTGTAGTGGATTGTGACTCAAATATTGGCTGATGTTCCATAGGCTAAATTGACTAATACTGTAGAGAACAAAAGCAAAAATTAGTGGAAACAGCTTCGGCATAGTTAACCTTCCGCGAGCAGATGGTGCTGCAGAGCAAAGCGGATCAAATCAACGTTATTGGTTAGGTTTAACTTGCTAAGAATGTTGGCTCGATGAACGTGAACGGTTTTGTGGCTAAGAAACAGCGTTTGCGCGATCTCTTTCACCTCTTTGCCTTGTATCAATAAATCAAACACTTCTACTTCACGCTTGGTGAGGTCGGCAAGCGCATTATTGATATCGGGATTACTCAAATTGACCAAAGCATCGGCGCACAAATATCGTCTGCCAGAGGCAACGGTGCGAATGGCACTCACCAGCTCACTCGGGCCACAACGTTTTGAAAGATAACCTTGTGCACCTGCATCCAGAGCTTTTTTCACGAACGAAGCAGAATCATAAATACTAAGGATGATAGCTTTGAAATTGGGGTTATGTTGATGCAAACGTTCTAGCAGATTCAGACCATTTTCATCCGGCATTGAAATATCAATGATGGCCACATCGACAGGAGAGCCTATCAAGGCATGAAATGCTTCTTTTACACTCTCATATTCACCTTGTACCATTATATCTTGCTCAAGATTGAGTAACTGAGCGAAGCCTGAACGAACAATCGTATGGTCATCAATAAGTGCAACTGTAATCATATGGTGGCGTTCGTTGAAGCAATTAATATTTACAAAAGTGTAATGTTTTTGCGTTGTGATGGTTGAGACATACTGCACGAAGAGTTACTTCGCGATAAAGAAAATAGAATTGTTGTTGTCCGTTCAACTTGAAAATACCGGTTTTCAATATTTTAACATTATGGTTAATTCGGGACGTGGGGGAGCTGTAAACAGTAGGCCAATTTTTGACATGAAATAACCCGACGCACTGTTGGTATAAATTGACAACGTTGAGATAGCTGTGAATGAAAAAAGATAACCAGATAAAAACCAATAAGGTTTTATCTCTACGGCAACGTTTGAATCGCCTTATACTTAGGAGAGCTTAAATCTATTTTAATAGAGCGACTCAATAGCCACCGTGGTGATACTAGAGATTTGGTCTCCCCGAAGCGCGGCAAAATTGGCTAGCTTATTGGTTTAAGTGGGGCACGAGGTGAGGCTGTGTCGGATCTGGCGATGGTTATACAACATGCGCTGCCTGCTTATAGGCTGGCGGCCTTTTAGCGGTGGTGATTGTGGCTATCGATAACTTGATCAGCGCACAGTTTTACTGCAGCTAAAAAATAAGGCGACCACAAATAGGTCGCCTTATGGCATTTTAACGACAATCCGCTTAAACGATTAACGGTCCCAATACGCTTCTTCTAAACTATCTTCACGTTCAGGCAGGGCACGTGATAAGCGAGGTGAGTGCTGGGTTAGTACTTCGTAACTGACTCGGTTGGCGTATTTACACACTTGTGAAAGTGATGAGTAGGTTAAATAGGGCAGTTCATGCTTGGCTGAATTTGGCACGTTACGTTGGTGATAGGTATTGGCGGCCATATCATGCAGCAGTGCTGAAAGTGCGCCATCGCCAGCGCCATTGGTGTTTTTGATCTCCAGCGGGCCGCCTAAGTAGGGACCAATGAAAGAGTATATTTTTAGGGGTTGTTGGCAATCTTGTTTACGCATCGCACGGCTGAATTCATATTGATTAAATTGCGCAATATGACCGGCGAGCAGTGGCAGTTCCGTTTCACGCTTGGCAGACTCTTCAATATAGCCAGCCATATATAATCCATCAGGACCTGCGGTGCACAACACTAAATCAACCCATTGCAGGGCTTGATCTGCGGCCAGTAGTGGATCGCTTTCACCGGTGAGTGCTGCACCCTCTTCTTCATTCATGGCGACCACAGTGATGTGCTCTTTTAAATAGTTTTGCCACCACTCGGCTTTACCTTCGATCACATATTTGGTGCCAAGGGTGAGAACCACCGGAATTGAGCGCGCTTTGGCAATTTCAATCGCGCGTTGTACCGCTTGTGGCATTGGGTCTTCTGGCTTGCCACGCATCAAATAGGATGACACTACCAAAGCGGAGGCTTTCTCAAATACTTCTGTTGGAATATTTTCCGGGCGTAGTTGATTCATATGCCCTTCATTAATCGCAAAGGTGCGTTCCCCATCACGTGAAATCAGCGTATAGCAGCGTCCAATCGGACCATCGACCGTTTGTAAGTGGTTGAGATTCATTCGTGATGATGTACGGCACAGATAGCGATAAGCATAAGAGCCGACTTCAATATTTTTTGACATCACGCCAAGCAACACCGATTTGCTATCGGCCAGTACCGAGTAATTGTGCAGTGTGTTACCTATGGTATCACCCGGATACTGATGAGTGATTAATCCGCGCTCAACCAATTCCTTATACAGCGCATCGGCTTTGCTCTCTTCAAGCACCAGTGAGTGGCCTTTACTGAGATCGTAGCGAGCTAAGAACTCGTCATCGACGCGCGCTTCGATATCGACAATCGTTTGTCCTACGCCGACTATGGTGGGTCGATGCAGTTTAGGAGCGGGCTGGAGTTGGTTGATAAGTGGATCTCGGGCGTGAGTTGGAAAGTAGTGCTTAGATTTGCGCTGGCCAGGAAACTTCATTTTGAAAGTGCGGATTGAAAATTTTCGCGGATCATATCACAAATTCGATGGATTACTTTCATTTTATTACCGCGAGAAGTGAGCTTGATCAGCTCCGAGGACTTGATTGACGGGATGGGCGTGATTGCCCCTGTTGAACAAATCTGGCCAAAATTGGGAGAAAAAGGCCGTAGTAAGGGATGCTTGAGTGAGAGTATCACCGAGCAATAAGCCAGTGCAGAGGCACTGGCCACATCGATACAGAGTGTCACTCGGAGAGTGGAGTTACTTAATTTGCTGGTGGGGTCGGTTGAACATATGCGGCGGTTCCCCAAAGTGGCACGGTAGATAGACTGTGCTTGAAACTGCCATCGGTTTCTTTGGTGGTATAAGACAAATAGAGCAGGGTTTGATTATCCGCATCATAGATCCGTCTTACTTTCATCGATTTGAAGAAAATGCTTTTGGATTTTTTAAATACGATTTCGCCGGATTTGCTCTTATTAATTTGTGCAATCATGGCTGGGGTGATTTCACCGGTTTGACGGCACGAGATCGAACTGTCACTGGGATCGGATAGGCTCAAATTGGCTTCAATAGACGCAATATGACATGTCACGCCCGTGACAATATCATCACTTAAATTTTCAATTTTCACATCTTTGAGTGTGAAAATTCCAAGCGATACGTCTCCCACTTCATTGTCAGAACAGCCGGCGAGTAGGGCGATGATAAACATCGTAGCTAGGCATTTTTTCATTTTAACTCCTGATTAGGCTAAACATGGCTCGCAAAATGGCACTGGCGAGTGTTCGCTCACCATACTCACAAGGTCAGCGCAACAAATTGGCAAGATCGCGCCGATTGCGCTAAGCATCATATGCTGCTGCGTACCGTTTTCGTGGCGATATAATACGGATTTTCTGCTCGCAATGCAGCCACAGTGAGCATCTGGTGAGATCATTCACCTCTCAATGCTAGCTTACAAGGGATTAAAGCTTGTCGCAGCGGGGTGGGATGAGTATGCTGCCTCTAATGCAACCGTCATTAAGCATGTTGCGTCACCAACCAAGAAGAAGCCCGCTATGAATCATTCCTCCTCACCTGTGGTTGCGATCAAAAATCAGTGGTTACTCAGTCAAGTCGATGTTGAATTTCCAACCACCGAAAGTTTACAAGGGCGCGATATTTACCAGGCTTTGAGCCAAAACACGCACGTGATACCGTTGCCAGTACAAGCCAGTGATGAGTCGTTACAACAAGAAATTTATCTGGTTGATTTCCATCGCTTAACCGTTTGGTTTGCTTTGTTACAGGCGACGCGCTGTACCGATCCACAGCAACAGTCGCTGTTAGTCGAATTTTTCACGCAAATCATCTATGCCCCACCTTGTCAGCTGTTTGTTGGATTTCATTTGGGTGAGCCTGTCGCGGCAGGCATGGTTACCGAGCACCAAGGTACGGTGCTGTTGTCGGATCTGGTAGTGAAAGCCAATACGCCTTTTGTTGATCCTGCAGTGTTTGCTCAGGCATTGTACGCTAAGTGGAAAACGCTGACCGCTAGCAGCGCGGTACCCTTTCTTGAGTTAGATTGACGGTTTTCATCCGAAAAAAGTGATGTTGGTTGAAGTTACGTAAGCCAATGCTCCGATTTCTGTGATTCTGTTAACTCGCACCTTTTTCGCGTGGCAGTGAGAGATACACTGCCAAGAGAATAAAGGAGACGTGATGACAGCATCCAGAGTGAAATGCGTAATTTTTGACTGCGAAGGTACCTTAGTTGATAGCGAACGTTTGTGCTGTGAGGCGTTAGTGCAGGTGTTTGGTGAACTTGGTGTTGTCTTAAGTTATTCACAAGTGGTTGAACACTTCGCTGGGGGTAAAATTGCTGATGTTCTGCATAGCACTTGCCAATTTGCCCACATCTCGGCCGATATTGACCTGCTTGAGCAGCGTTACCGAGCAGTAGTAGCGGCGATGTTTCAACGCCAATTAGTACCGATGTCTGGTGCTCAAGAATTGCTTGATTATCTACAGCATCATCAGATTGAATTTTGTGCGGTATCCAATGCGCCGCGAGAAAAAATTGCCCTGACTCTGAGTTTAGCTGGCTTAGAGCGCTATTTTAAGGGGCGAATTTTCTCTGCTTTTGATGCTAATAGCTGGAAGCCTGAGCCGGATTTGATCCGTTATTGTGCGATGAATATGGGGTTTACGCTTGAAGAGTGCATCTATATTGACGATACCGCCAAAGGGGTGGCGGCGGGGATTAATGCAGGGGTGATCACTTTTCAGCTTAGCCCGTTAAATCCTCAAAATCGTAGTCGTTGCCAGCAAGTCATCGTGTTAGCGCATTTACAGCAGTTAGTGCAATGGTTAAGTGATAGGCAATCTCCGCCATTCAAAGTCGCGATGCCATCTTCTCGCTAGCCCCTCAAGCGAGTGCTCCTATTTCTGAGTGTTTCTGTCAAATAAACGGATCATCTCGCCGCCAAAGCGCCCTTGGTACTTGCATGCAAGACCAATCATCCACCACGGAGTGGGCTTCACAGATTCACTATTTGTATTTTCACCGATCTCATAAATCGGTTAGATTGTTGGCCAATTATGGTCTCGGGTCGCAATAGGAGCCTCATGGCAGAGTGTCATCAACTGGCTACAACATTTCAAACGTATATGGAAAATCCGCTGGTATGGCCGATTTTTGATGTGTTGAAACATAAACCCTCAGGCTGGAAAGTTCACACTTTAGCGGCGCATTTAAGTGGGTTAGGCATGATGCCAGTGCTTGATCCCCAACCAGAAAAAGATCTGTTTAAGCGCAATTTTTTGATCATGAATGCGCTGTTTCAGCTACAAGAAACGCTGCATCCCCAAAAGTGGCTGCAAGTGGAAGCGATGGATATTGTGTTAGCACCGATGATGGGCCGTCAATTTCAGTCGATTGATATGCATGATCCGCTGCGTGATTACTACACCCAATGGGTCAACTATGAAGCGGATGAAGGGGAAGTGAAACGCTTGCTGAATGAATTCTGGACGCGTTATCGGCACTCGGTGGGCAGCGATAATGGTAAAACATTGACTCGCAGCCAAGCCTTGCGTCTGTTTGAACTGAGCGAAGCGGCGAGTGCGCTAGAGATCCGTAAAACGTGGCGACGGCTGGCTTTGCGCTGGCACCCTGATCGAGACAACGGCAGTGCTGAGCGATTTCGCATCTTGTGTGAAGCGTGGAATATTCTTAGGAATGAATATTCATAAATACCGATTCATCTACCCATGACTAGCCAAATATTACTCAAACATAACCCAGCCATTGAGCGCGTTATGTTTGAGTCGTGAGTGATAGGCTTGGGCGCTGACATGGCAGAGCACAAGCCTTTTGGCCTGTTAGTTTGTTTAAGCTTTAAATTGCGCTTTGCGCATCCGGTTGAGAGCCGCCATCGCATCTAAAATCCGCGGTTTGGCTAAATCACCATGATTAGGCATTGCAAGGTGCCAGTCGCCTTCCAGCATTTTGCTCATTGCTTGAGCTGGGTTTTCTGTCCAGCCTGGTAACTGCGCCAGTTGGAACCATAGCCAACCCATCGCATTCACTTCGCTGGAGCTTTGCAACTGTTCAAGCGCAGAAATATCGGTGAATTCTTTACCAAAACGTAGTGCATCTAACCCTTTGGCTGAAACGCGGAACTTACCTTCTAGCAGCAGTTTTTGCAACGTGGCGCAATTTAACGCGCGTGGAGCAAAGGTGGCAAGTGGGGTTTCACATTCGTTACGACGTAGCGTCGGATGTTGAGCGATCACTTCACGCGCTTTGGCTGTCACATCAACCGGTTGATAATCGTGCATCTGGATCACGGTATCTGCCACATCCAGATAGTCACCGGATCCTCCCATCACCACTAAGGTAGAAATACCTAAATCGTCACGCAATTGACCAATGCGATCCACCAGTGGTGTGATTGGCTCTGCACCTTTACTGACCAGTGCCTGCATCCGCTCATCACGGATCATAAAGTTGGTCGCCGAGGTGTCTTCATCGATCATTAAGGTGGTCGCGCCCGCTTCAATCGATTCTTGTAACCACGCGGATTGTGAAGTTGAGCCTGAAGCATCTTGAGTGCTGAAATCGGTCGTATCTTTCGCCATCGGTAAATGGTTAATGTAGTTCGACAAATTGAGATTGTGTACACAGCGCCCTTCTTCGGCGCGAATTTTCATTGCTTTGCCATCCGTCACCATCCGCTCACGGCCATCGCCCGGAATATGGTTGTACACCGAACGTTCTAGCGCAGTGAGTAAGGTCGATTTACCGTGGAAGCCACCACCAACAATCAAAGTGATGCCTTGTGGGATACCCATGCCAGTTAATTCACCTTGGTTGGGTGTACTAAGGGTGACTTGCAATGATGCTGGAGTTTGAAACGGTACCGCTTCTTTCATCGGCAAATCACAGTTACCGGCTAAACGAGGCAGAATACTGCCATTGGCGACAAAAGCGACCAAGCCAAGATCGTCAAGTTGGGCGCGCATCGCTTGCTGATCTTCTACCACGGCGCAGTGATGCAGCAGTGCGGCTTTATCCAATTCACGTTCTAATGTGGCGCGGCGGATGTATTTTGGCAGATGGAAAGTGAGAATATTGAGGGCCTTCTTGGCCAGAATATCACGCCCTTCGGCAGGCAGACTCATGCGAAAGCGCAGTTCAATACCCTGTTCGTTAAACAGTACGGCAGTGCTATCAAGTACGGTTTGACCGCTGAATGCAATGGATAAACTGTTGTCTTGTTTGGCAAATTCTGCAAAGGCGCGTGCAATAAAATCACGCGCAGCCATTTGATAAGTGGGTGATTTTTCTTTAAGCCATTCTAAACCGGTCAATGACCAAGCACGGGTGGCGCGCAGGCGAGAGGCGGAAGCGTATGGATCAGACTGAACATGATCGATGAATAGCGTAAAGTCAGTAAAGTCATACTGGCCTTTGATCTGCTGATAAGCACGATAGTTCTGCTTTTCAAGTTTTTTCAGAGTTGCAATTAGTCGATCCATCTCGATTATCGCTCATAGGGAAAGAAAAAGAGGAGCGCGATTATAGGTAGCGCCCAACTAAGAGTAAAGCAATGATGCGCCCTGCGGTAGGTTAACCGGTTGGTGCGCATCAGCACGGTGAGTATCGAGGCACCAACGCAGCGCATATTCAAAGTAAATTCGGGTCGTTTTGGTTAATAAAGGCACTGAGATTAACCGGTTGCTGGTAATCAATCTCAGTAAAGCCAAAGCCGTTGAGTTGCATAAACTCTTGTTTAAACCCTGTATAATCACCCAATTGTTGAAAATTGCTGGCGTTGAGTTGCGCTAAACAGGCGGCGACTTGTGCTTGAGTATCTGGGTTCATCTCCCAATCATCCATGCGGATCAAGCGTTCACTGTCGACGGGTGGCGGATTGCGGCCATACAATTTCTCGCTCAATAAGCGCTGCATCTGTTCAATGCAGCCTTCATGGGTACCTTTATTTTTCATCACTTGATAGAGCGCGATCAAATAGGGGCTTAAGCCGGGAATAAAAACGCTGGCTTTGGTGACCAGTGCTTTACACACCACGGCATAGGCTGCGCCATTAAAATTAGCCAGTTTGAGGTTAAGCGCATGGCTGGTTTGATGAAGATCGATTTTAGCCCGACCTAAAGTACCATCGAGGTAAATCGGATGCGTGGCGGGTGGGCCAACATAAGAAAATGCAATGGTTTTACACCCTTCAGCCAGTGACTCAGCGTTAATTAACGTATCAATCCAGTTTTGCCAATCATCACCGCCCATGACGCGCAACGTGGCCTCGATTTCCTGTTCAGTGGCTGGCTCTAAGCAGGTTTCTGTCCAAGTGTCGCTATCGAGCATGATTGATGCACCAGAGACTGGCTCACCAATCGGCTTGATGGCCGAACGCCAATATTCACCATTGGTTTGGCGGCGCATGCCACTGGCAATGCTGTAGATGATCAAATCTACTTCGCCTTCAAAGTAGGTTTCAATCGCCTCAATCACTTGTTCGCGCATTTCGGTAGAAAACACATCACCACTCAGATTGACGGCGATACGCCCCGCTTGCTTAGCGTGCTGTTTAAAAAAGTGATTGTTGTAGTAACCCGCACTGCCGGTTTGATTTTCGCTTGGAGCTCGCTCTAAAGAAACGCCAATAGTATCGGCCTGTGCACCACCAAATGTGAGCGCAATTCGTGCGGCTAAGCCAAAACCTGATGATGCGCCAAGGATCAAGACACGTTTAGGGCCTGAGCGAATAGGCTTTGCCTGTTTGACGTATTGGATTTGATTAAGGATGGCTTGCTCGCAGCCATAAGGATGAGCGCTGCGCGCCACAACGCCCTGAATGAGTGGCTTGATGTGCATAATGTCACCTATGATGTGGTCAATTGCTCGAAAATAGCGTAAAGCTAAGTAAATTTTATTGAGCTAAGCCATTAAATGAGTGAATGGTTATAAATGCTCACTGAGTTGCTCAGCGACAAAATCGGCAATCCAAGGTTGTGCCTCAGGTTTAGGATGTAAGCCATCGGCCATCATCCACTCTGGCTTTACGATCACTTGTTCAAGAAAAAATGACAGGAGTGGAATGGAAAATTGTTCCGCTAAGCTTGGGTAGATCTGCGCAAAACCCTCGCTGTAGCGTTTGCCATAATTGGGAGGGATGCGGATCTGCATTAACAGGGCGGTTGCATTATGTGCTTGGATCTGTTCAATCATGGTACTTAAATTTTGGCTAATCGTGTGTAGTGGAAAACCACGTAAGCCATCATTGGCGCCAAGTTCAATTAATACCAGATCGGGTTGATGTTGAGTAAGCAACGCGGGTAAGCGTTCAAGGCCGTTACCCGTAGTATCGCCCGAGATGCTGGCATTAACCACCGAGAGTGTTTGGCCTTTTTCACCCAAAGCTTCGGTCAGTAAGCTTGGCCACGCTTGCTCAATGGGCATGGCATAGCCAGCGCTTAAACTGTCGCCGAGTATTAATAAGGTGTTACTGCTAGCAGTAGCAGAAAACAGCATTAGCAACCATAAGGAAATCCATCGAATCATGTCTACATCCGTTATCTTAGCGCAATCATTATCTAAATCAGTCTCTACCAATCAGCAACATTTAACAATCCTTCACCAGGTGAATCTGTCGATTAAGGCGGGAGAAAGTGTTGCGATTGTGGGTGCTTCTGGTGCGGGTAAATCAACCTTAATGACCCTGCTCGCCGGTTTAGACACACCAACTGATGGTGAAGTGTATCTGCTCGGTCAGCCGCTATCACAATTGGATGATGAAGCGCGCGCGGCGCTGCGTCGTGAGTCAATTGGTTTTGTTTTCCAAAGTTTTCTGCTGATCCCAAGTTTATCCGCGTTGGAAAATGTCACCTTACCGTGTTTATTGCGCGGTGAAATGGAAGATCGTGCCCGGGGGCAAAGCTTGCTGCAAGCGGTTGGATTAGCTGAGCGCATGCACCATGTTCCCGCGCAATTATCGGGCGGCGAGCAGCAGCGTGTTGCACTTGCCCGCGCGTTTATGACTCGTCCACAACTGCTGTTTGCTGATGAACCAACCGGTAATCTTGATCAAGCCACTGCCGCCAAAGTGATTGATTTGCTGTTTGAACTAAATCGTGATCATGCGACTACCCTCGTTTTGATCACCCATGATCCGCAACTGGCACAACGTTGTCAGCGGCGCTTTTTTATGCACGCGGGTGAGCTGGAGGAGCGCGTATGAAGCGATTGTCGTCGGTTGCTCATGTTCGGCGGTTACTCAGTTGGAGCCTAGGTGAAATTCGCCATGGTCAGTTATGGCCAGTGGCTGTGGCGCTTACGCTGATTGTCGCCGCTATTTTTGCATTAACCGCGCTGGCGCAAAGAATGGAGCAAGTGATCGTTAAGCAAGGGCGTGAGGCGTTGACCGCAGATACGGTGTTTGTTTCGGCCAATCCACTGCCACAATCCTTACTTACTTTAAGTGCACAGTCCGCGATACAGACCGCACAATTGACCAGTTTTGCGACCATGGCATTTAGTGATCATGGCATGCAACTGGTTACGGTTAAGGCGGTGGATAGTGCTTATCCACTGCGTGGTGAGATGCGCTTAAGCGATGGTCAAAAACAACTGCATCATGTGCAGGTTAATCAGTTGTGGTTAGAGCCGCGGGTGAAAGATCAGCTCGGTGTCACGATTGGGGATCATGTGGCACTGGGCGATGCGGATTTTATGGTCAGTGGCGAAATTAGTGCAGAGCCAGGGCTGAGCTTTAACCCCTTTCAGCAAATGCCCACCGTTTATATTCATCTCGCTGATGTGGCTAAAACGGGGGCTATTCAGCCCGGCAGTCGGGTGCAATTTAGCCTGTTTATGGTTGGTGAGCCGCAGACTCTGGCGGGCATTAAACAAGCGGTAAGTTTAACTGCGAGCGATCGCTGGCAGGACCAAGAGAGTGGCAGCCAAACCAATCAAGTGTTTGAGCGCAGTCAACAATATTTGTCCATGACGGTGGCGATCGTGATCTTAATGGCGGCGACTACTTTAGTGCTGACTTGTCAGCACTATGCCGCAACACGTATGCACACGATTGCGATGTTAAAAAGTCTTGGTGCGAGTCGGCGCTGGCTTTACCGCTGGTTAGGGCTGCAAGTGGGTTTGCTGCTGGTGTGTGCGCTAGTGCTGGGTAGTGCGATGGGAATCGGATTGGAATTTTTATTACGCATACCACTGCGCGATTTATTGCCCAGCCCGCTACCGAGTTATGGTTGGCGCCCATGGTGGATCGCACTGATAAGTTGTTTACTGATTGCGGTACCAGCTCTTGGTATTCCCCTTGGGCGGCTGTTGAACATCAGTGCTGCCGCGGTATTGCAACCCGTATCAACTCGAGTCAGTTGGCAACGTACTCTGCTGCTGATCATGGTGCCTGTGGTGCCGATGTTATTGGTGTATTGGCAAAATCCGCTGATTTGGGTAGTGCTGCTTGGTATGCTAGCGCTGTTTGTGCTGTTGGCGATACTCAGTATGCTGATCACGCGTTTAATCGCTAAATTACCCCTCAACCCTGCAATGGTATTAGCATTGAGTCGGATTAATCGATCCGCGACAGCCAGTGGCTTGCAGTTTGGCGCGTTAGCACTGTCTTTGATGCTGCTTGCGATCATTTGGCTGGTGCGCACCGATTTGCTGGCGGATTGGCAACGAACGTTACCAGCAAACGCAGCTAATGCTTTTGCACTGAATATTAGTGAAACGGAAAAAGCCAGTTATCTGGCGGCATTAGATGCGGCCAATATTGAGCGCTCAAGTGCTTATCCGATTATGCGTGGCCGTTTGAGTGAGATTAACGGTCAGCCTGCGAATCAATATACTCCCGCGGGTGAGCAAAGCTCAAATGCACTACGCCGTGAGTTAAACCTGACTTGGGCGCAGCAACTGCCCGATTATAATCCGATTTTACAAGGTGAGTGGCATAGCCAACAAGGTGTGTCGGTAGAGCAACAAGTGGCGCGTGATCTTGGTCTTAAATTGGGTGATACGCTGACTTTTGTGATCAATAGCCAGCGGGTTAGCGCCCAGGTTAACACTATTCGTCAGGTCGAATGGCGCACCATGCAACCCAACTTCTATTTCATCTTGAGTCCTGATGTGGTGCAGCAACTGCCGGTCAGTTATTTGATCAGCTTTCGCCTCTCTCCGGAGCATGATGTGTTGCTCGGTCAGTTAGCACGTCAGCATCCGACGGTGAGTTTAATCGACATTCGTGCTATGGGGGCTAAAATCCAAGCGTTGTTGACCCAAATCGTGTGGTCGATCACTGTGCTGGCTGCGCTTGGTGTGGTGGCAGGGATGTTGCTGATCTTCATTTTATTGCGTTTAAGTTTAACTCAACGCCAGCAGGAAATTCGCCTTTATCGCACTTTAGGCGCGAGCCGACGTCGAGTGCTACAAACCATTTGGGCTGAATATGGTTTGATGGCGCTGATCGCCGGTTTAGTTGCCAGTGTCAGCGCAGATGTAGTGGTGGCTGCTGTTATGCATTGGGGGTTTAACTTGGCCCCTAACTTACATATTGGACTGTGGTTAGTGTTGCCAACACTTACGTTTTGCACACTGGCTGCGGTGGTGAGTCGCTTACTGAAACGGCTGTTAGCCCCCGTCAATCAAGCGTTGTACGATTAGTCGCTTGAGTAAATGGTTTAGTTATCCACAAAATCAGTGGATAACTTTTGGGATAAGTAAAGTGGTGGTTTAGCACTGGCTCGGTGCTAGCCCCGTAGTGACCGAGGTTTGCGAGTTTTGGTTATACACAAAATGGGTAAAACCGAAAAATAGCAAATCTCCGTCAAGCATTTTTTTGATTTTTTTCGAGCTAAAATTTGCTTGCTTTACGATGATTAAGCTGACTTTAAAAACTCAGGCTAGTCGAGTTGTCGCAGCAATGAGGCGGGTGATGATTTGATTGGAAAATGTGATTTGCTTAACCTTTCACAGCCTCTAGAATAGCGACTATGTTAGTTGGCCTAGATGTAACTGTAGGGAAAATATGACATTGCGATCTCAAGAACGCCGAATTGCGATTATAGGTGGTGGTATCGCCGGGGCAACGGCCGCGGTGCACTTAGCTGAGCTTGGGCTCAATGTATTACTGATTGAAAAAGGCGCGGGCTTAGTTAATGGGCCACCGATTTGCCATTTACATGCTGGTGGTAATCTATATCGGGAAATTTCAGAGCAGCAGTGTATTGAGTTGCTTGAGCAATCAATTGAAACCGTGCGTCTTTATCCTCATACCTTGAATGTTCGTCCTACCATTATCACAGTGCCCAAATCTGATCCCGGTGAACCACAAGCGATTTTGGCGCGCTTAATGACCATTCAAAATGCCTATCGAACTTTAGTTGAACATGATGGCGCCAATCAAGTGCTCGGCGAGGTCGAACACTACTATCGTGCTTATCAGCGGGACGAATTAGAACATTTGGCAAAAACTTGCCAAGCAAATCCGCCGCGTTGTGATGATGATTGGATGGTGCCTTTTGCACAGCATGTTGATTTAGATCAGCTCAAATATCCGGTGGTGTTAGTCCAAGAGTATGGTTGGAGTGTATTTCGGCTCGCGGCCAGTGTTGAGCTGACACTGGCGGAATTGCCTAATTGTCAAGTGATGACCCGTTGTGAGCTGATCGATGCTCAATATCACCATCATCAGTGGCAACTGACTTATACCGATGATCAAGGCCAGCAACAGCAGCAAACGGTGGATTACCTGGTGAATGCTTGTGGTTTTGAAACCGGTCGTATTGATGATATGGCGGGTCATCAACGCCAGCGTTTGGTCGAGTTTAAAGCGGCTTACGTCACTCAATGGCCTGATTGCCATCAATGGTGGCCGGAGGTTATTTTCCACGGCCCACGTGGCAGTGACGCTGGTATGGCACAGTTAACCCCTTATGCCGATGGAACCTTTCAACTGCATGGCATGACACAAGCAATCACCTTGTTTGATGATGGTTTGGTGAGCTCTAGTCCAACCTCTGCACAGCCACAGTTACCAAGTTATTTACAACACAAAATTGAGCACGGCTGGCCGTTATCGGCTCAGCAGCAGCGCACGCAAAGTGCAGTAGAGCATATGTCCCGTTTTGTGCCCGCTTTTTCCAGTGCACAGTGGGCGGCCACTCCACTGTTTGGAGCACAGCAAATTCCCGGTGATGATGTAACGTTACGTGCGGCAGATGTGAGCTTTGAAGCGAATCATTATGCACGGCTGGAGGTGGTGAAAGGCTCATCGGCACTGCGTGCGGCACGGCAACTGGTGGCTCACTGGCAATTACACCCGTCCGAGCAGCAACTTGCCATCGAAGCAGAGCATCCGGTTAGCCTCGCGTTAACCGCAGAGCAAGTTGAACAGCATGCGCTTAGCTTAAGTCAAGCGCGTGGCTATCCGGTCGCATTAGCCAAAGTGTATGGTGGTAAGCCGTAGGCGTAATCAGGCCGCATGACCCATTAGCGGATCGGCGAATTAAATGGGTATCATTAGGCATCAGGCTGACGAGCGTTAACCGATGCGAAGATTGATCTAATGGCTGCTGCTTACGCGGTAAACCGCAGCCGTCGGTTGGTGATAAATAAAAAGTTACACTCCCCACACATATCAAGGAGTCGAGTGATGAAAGTATTGGTTACTGGTGGCATGGGCTATATCGGCAGTCACACCTGTATTCAAATGATCCAAGCTGGGATGACGCCAGTGATCTTGGATAATCTATATAACAGTAAGGCGACGGTGCTGGCTCGCATTGAGCAAGTGACTGGCGTGCGGCCACAATTTGTTCCGGGTGATGTGCGTGATCAAATGCTGCTGGTGGAAGTGATGCAACAGCAGCAGATTGAAGCCGTGATCCATTTTGCTGGCCTAAAAGCGGTCGGGGAGTCGGTTCAAAAGCCACTGGAATATTATGATAATAACGTACATGGCTCGTTGGTGTTGGTCGCGGCGATGCGTGAGGCGGGTGTGAAGTCTTTGATTTTTAGCTCCTCAGCCACCGTGTATGGCGATCCAGCTAGTGTGCCGATCACTGAGTCTTTCCCAACCAGTGCTACTAATCCGTATGGGCGCAGTAAATTGATGGTCGAAGAGTGTTTGAACGATTTTCAGCAAGCTAATCCTGACTGGAGCATTACCTTGCTGCGCTATTTCAACCCGGTTGGTTCCCATCCATCTGGCTTATTGGGGGAAGATCCGCAAGGCATTCCTAATAACCTAATGCCGTTTGTGGCGCAGGTAGCGGTGGGGCGTCGCGAGCATTTATCGGTGTTTGGCAGTGATTACCCCACCAAAGATGGGACTGGGGTGCGTGACTATATCCATGTGATGGATCTTGCCGATGGCCACATTGCAGCATTGCAAAAAGTTGGCACCCAAGCTGGATTGCATATTTACAATCTCGGTACCGGAAAGGGTTACAGTGTACTGGAAATGGTCAAAGCCTTTGAAACGGCAGCAGGGCGTGCAGTGCCTTACCAGCTGGTTGAACGTCGAGCTGGTGATATTGCTGAATGCTGGGCTGATCCAACCAAAGCCGCGCAGCAGTTAGGTTGGCAAGCCACTCGCACTTTAGATGAGATGACGCAAGATACTTGGCGTTGGCAGTCTAATAACCCACAAGGTTATCCGTCAGAATATACCCTTCCTACTTGAAGCTGCAGCGGTGTTGGCGACGTTCGTTCACCCCAATCACATAGTTTGCCTATGCTCATGGGGACTCACTCACTTGCCGCCTACCTGCAACTCCAAGTTGTTTCGGTATAGGTGGTACGCAGCAGTAAACTGATCATCCGCTGATTGACTTAATGATATAAAAACGCCCATCGCGAGTGATGGGTGTTTTTCATCAAACTGCGCAATCGATAACATTAACCCAGCGCTGGTAGCACTCCAAAAGTAATCAGCAACTGCGTACCAATGATCAGTACCCCAACCGAGCCGGTGATCAATAGCGCTGCATTACCACCATTGACTTGGTAATCAGTGCTGCTGGCTTGCTGGCGCACTTTGATCACCATCGCTAACGGTAAGAAAATCGCCAAAATCGCTAATGCAATCGCGGCGTAGCCAAGCGCCATAATAAACCCTTGTGGGTAAAACAGTGCAAACACCAGTGGTGGTAAAAATGTGATGATCGAGGTCAGTGGACGGTTAATTTTGCCTTGTTTACTGCGCAGTGAATCGCCCAGAAATTCGAACAAACCAAGACTCACGCCTAAAAATGAAGTGAGCAACGCCAAGTCAGCAAATACGCCAATCAAGTTACCCAGATGAGATTGATTGACAGTGGTTGCCAGCACGCCAATCAGTGCGGTTAACCCCATATTGTCGAGTAGGGTTGATTGGCTCACCACGCCGAGTGTGACAATTTGCCAGAAAATGTAGATCACCAACGGGATCGCCGAGCCAAGTAAAATCGCTTTACGCAGTGCCGGTGTGTCGCCATCTAAATAATTGACGATGGCCGGAATGCTACCGTGAAAGCCAAAAGAGGTAAAAATTACTGGAATCGCGGCCACAATCAAACCTTGTTCAATTGGCATGCTTAATAGGTAAGTGTGTGACACATTCGGTGCCAGGAAAAACAGCACCGCGATCATCGCGATCATTTTGCCGGCAAATAACACCCGGTTGACCCGATCCACTGTGCTGGTACCAATCGTGACCACTAATGCGACTAGGATCGTAAACAGCAAAGTGCCACTTGAACTCGCGACGGTCATGCCGCTGAAATGGGCAATCCGTTGGGTAAATTGTGCACCGCCTCCGGCAATGTAGGCCGCGCACAGCGAGTAAAACAGAAATAGCATGGCAAAAGTGGCCACCCACTTCCCTTTGTCACCTAAAATTTGTTTCGCCAAGGTGTGTAGCGTGGCATCTTGCTCGGCGTATTGGTGAATCTCCACCATTAATAGCGCGGTAAATGCCATCAGCATCCACAATCCGAGCATAATTATTAATGATGTCGTGAAACCGATCCCCGCGGAAGCTAGAGGCAAGGCTAGCATTCCTGCACCAATCGTGGTGCCTGCGATAATCAAAGTACTGCCTAAAAGCTTTGATTGTGTCATCTGTAAACTCTTTTATACGTTATTTAAACTTACGCTTAGTGTTTTGTACGAAAAGCAAGCAATTAAGCCATCTATTTACACTAAATTTTGCCTATTCTGTAGTGAGTTTCGATTTGCGTCAATCAGTTTGTAAAATTTAAAATCCATACGTGTAATTTAATATTTACACCGTACGTATGATACTGCACGGGCTTGCTCTGCTAGATACTTGTTGTGACATCTTGATTGCGCAGTCTGATCTGTCATTTTAGAGAAAGCCAAACGCTGCGCACTTTGTTACAATCCGCGCCCCAAAAGTTCAATAGGTACGCACTATGTCATCCACCCCGATCACTTTTTCGCAATTAGGCTTAGATCCTGATCTGCTCACCACATTAAGTGGGCTGGGAATCGTGGATCCCACTCCGATCCAACAGCAAGCCATTCCGCATGTGTTGCAAGGTAAAGATGTGTTAGCTGGGGCGCAAACCGGAACCGGCAAAACCGCGGCGTTTGGTTTACCTATAATTCAGCGCTTTGTGACTGAGCCGTGGTCGCGTGAAGTCAATAGCAAAGAAGTGCGTGCGTTAGTGCTAGTGCCCACCCGCGAATTAGCCCAGCAAGTGCTTGAAAGCATGCAAGCTTATGCGCAAGGTACCGAGTTAAAAATTGTCGCCGTTTATGGCGGCACCAGTATGAAGGTGCAGCTTAACCATCTGAGTGGTGGGGTGGATATTTTAATTGCGACACCGGGGCGCTTACTCGATCACGCGCACGTTAAATCGCTCTTTTTAGGTAAAGTGGAAGTCTTGGTGCTCGATGAAGCGGATCGCATGTTGGATATGGGGTTTATGCCGGATATTCAGCGTGTGTTACGCCGTTTGTCACCACTGCGGCAAACGCTGTTTTTCTCGGCCACCTTTGATAGCAAAATCAAAGCAGTGGCGTATCGCATTATGCGCGATCCGTTGGAAGTGCAAGTCACCCCATCGAACTCTACTGCAGCAACGGTGCAGCAGATGGTTTATCCGGTCGATAAAAAACGTAAGCGTGAGTTGTTGGCCTATTTAATTGGCTCGAAAAATTGGCAGCAAGTGTTAGTGTTTACCAAAACTCGCCAGGGCAGTGATGCACTGGCCGACGAGTTAAAGCTCGATGGTATCAAAGCGGTCTCGATCAATGGCGATAAAAGCCAAGGGGCGCGGCAAAAAGCCTTAGATGATTTTAAAGCCGGTAAGGTGCGTGCGTTGATTGCAACCGATGTGGCAGCGCGTGGTTTAGATATTGCGCAGCTTGAGCAAGTGGTTAACTATGACATGCCATTTAAAGCGGAAGATTACGTACACCGCATTGGGCGTACTGGCCGAGCGGGTCAAGCGGGTTTAGCCGTGTCATTACTGGCGCATGATGAGCAGGGGCAATTGGAAGCGATTGAACGCTTACTCAATACTCGTTTGCCACAAGAGTGGCTATCAGGCTTTGAACCTAGCCCGATAGTGCGTGACGAGAATTCGCCACGCGCGGGTGGCCGCTCTGCTGAGAAGCGTAAGCTTAAGGCGCAGTTAAAAATTCATGCTCAGCGCGGTAAAAAAGCACGCTGATCGTGAGCAGTGGCGAAGTTTTCTCAACGGTCATGCAAAAATAGTAATCCACCAAGGGTAATACCATAGACCAAGGCGCATCTTGCGTGATCAATACAAGATGCGCCTGGCTGCTTTATGCCAGCCGATCCGTTGGCTGCAGCACGCTTAGTGCGACTCGGGCTCCTCCGTATAGAAATCACGCCAATCGCAATTTAATGTGTAGACCAGCTCTTCAACCGATGTTGGCTGCATAATATAGGGCTGGCTGACATGAAATTTTTGTATCATCAATGAGTTAAACAGTTGCCAATGCTTGAGTAAGCAAGCAGATAACTCTTCAATCTCCGGCGCCCAAGTGGCGCGCATAAACGGAGTTAAACTGGCGGCACTGTGGGTGTACATGATCATTTGCCATTTGATTTCCCACAGCAGGATCGGTGATTCCGGATGCTGACGGTTATATTCGCTGGCCAGTGACTCAATTAGATTTTCGATGTCGCCGGAGGTATCCAGAAAATAGTCCAGTAATTTATCTTCTTGGCGTACCGCATCGGCAATCAGTTGGATCGGTTGCTTAATGACTAAGCCATGGGCCAACATACGCATGATAAAGGTATAAAGTTTAACATTGACGGGGGTGTCGGCTGGTATCGCTTGCAGCACGGTTTGCATATAACGCACCATATACAGATGCAAACCATCGCTAATGCTGTGCCAGATTTTTTCTTTACTGCCCAAATGGTGGCGGATCAAGCTGTGCGATACCCCGGCTTTTTCACTGATATGGCGCAAAGAAACCCGCGAATAGCCGAGTTCACAAAACAGCTCTGCCGCAATAGTGATAATGTGATAACGCGTTTTTTGGGCATCTTGTGCACTGCGCCGCCCTTGTTTTTTTTCAAGCATGTCAACTTAACCTATGGTGCTCGCTACGCTAAGACGCCCCATTGTTTACCAGATTTACTCGGTTTTTTCACCGCCATCAGAGCAAAAATCGAGTATAGGAGGAATATTCACGGTGTTGTGGCGTAAAATGCAGCAACGTCGTGCAAATCTTGATCGTTGAAACGGCGTAGCTGAGCTTTCATCATTTCTGCCATTGGGCCACTGCGCTCACCGAGCTGGTACTCTTTCATCGCTTGATACAGCTCTGGCGCACTTTTGCCGTTCAGGTTGGGGTAACGGGAGTGACTGGCTTCATCATCTTTGGCATGACAAAACAGGCAGCTTGAGACTTTTTGCTCACCGAGCTGCGCATCACCACTCGCCAACGCCGGGTTGACTATCAGGGCTAGGCCCAGTGTCAGCGCGATATGGGTTAGTGGATGGCGAAATCGCGTGGCTTTATTCAATCGAAAATTCATCTTATCTCCTATAAATATCCGCAAAGTTTGGCTTTACTTAAACAAGCAATGGTTTTGGCATCGGTGATTTCGCCGCTGATGATTTTACTTTCCAATACGGCAGGGCTAAGCAGTAGCACTTCAATCACTTCGTCTTCATCACAGCAATAACGCGCGGTTTTGCTCAGTTGTTTGGCGACAAACAGGTGTTGAATTTCATCGCAGAAGCCAGCGAGCGGGGTCACTTGGCCGAGTTCAATAAATTGCGCAGCACTAAAGCCGGTCTCTTCTTCGAGTTCACGTTGTGCGCAGGCTAGTGGTAATTCATCGGGTTCCAGTGTGCCTGCGGGGAGCTCAATCAACCATTTTTTCAGTGAAGGGCGATATTGACGAATGGCGACGATTTCACCTTGTGCGGTCAAGGGCAAGATCACCGCAGCGCCGGGATGCGCTAGCGTGGTATGAGTTACCGTGTAGCCATTGGGAAGCAAAATCTCTTCCTCAACTAACGCGATATTTTTCCATTGATGGATGATTTTGCTCATAAGCGGCGTTTTATAACACTGATAATGAAACCGCTACCTTAACCTACCTTAAGTGGCATCCCCAAGCATAAATTCTGCTTTTGATAGCGTGATTGGGTGATTGGTGACAAGTTGAGCAATGATCGGTGCAATCAATGATTACCTGTTGTTTGCAATAAATGAGATCTGCTATAAGGGCACAATAAAAAATACACTTTGTAACAAATAGACAATAATTCTATAGAGTCGCCGCTTGTTCCATTGATTTGACCCAATTGGGTGTTTTGTTTGAGGTATAAAGAGATGCAGCCATTGACCATCGGCTCTCACGCGCAAAAAGCGCTGCTTTGCGAGCGCATTAATAAGCTGGCCAAAGCGCTCTCTGATGGCGTGTATGAGCGAGAGAACACCATCAAACTCTGCTTACTGACCGCGTTAGCTGGCGAGAGTGTGTTTTTACTTGGCCCCCCGGGGATTGCCAAAAGTTTAATTGCCAAGCGTTTGATTCAAGCTTTTGATAATAGTAGCTATTTTGAATATTTGATGACCCGTTTTTCCACGCCAGAAGAGGTGTTTGGGCCGCTAAGCATCCAAGAGTTAAAAGATAATGGGCGTTATCTACGTTTGACCCAAGGTTATCTACCGACCGCGCAGGTGGTGTTTCTGGATGAGATCTGGAAAGCGGGACCGGCGATCCTCAATACCTTATTGACGGTGGTTAACGAAAAAACCTTTAAAAATGGCAGTGATATTCAGCCCGTTCCGATGCGTTTACTGGTGACCGCCTCCAACGAATTACCAAGTGAAGATAGTGGGTTAGATGCATTGTATGATCGTCTGTTAGTGCGGATTTTTGTTAATCGGATCCAAAATAAGCAAAACTTCAAATCGATGTTGACGGTCGGTACCGCCCAAGAGGCAAAAATTCCGGCTGGGTTAGCGATCACCGATCAAGAGTATCATCAGTGGCAAATTCAGTTGGATAAGCTGGAGTTAACCGATCCGGTGTTTGAGAAGCTTTATCAACTGAAAAGCATGGTTGAACAACGCTCACAAGCGAACGCGAGTTCTGATTTAGAGATGTATGTTTCTGATCGCCGTTGGAAAAAAGCGGCCAAATTATTGAAGGCGAGTGCCTTTTTTAATGGGCGTGATGAAATTAATCCCCTTGATCTGCTGCTGCTGGAGAATTGTTTGTGGAACACTCCGCAGTCACACCAAGTGGTGCATGATGTGATCCGCGAATTTGCGCTGCGTTATGCGTTTGACCAAGCGGAAGTGGAACAGCAACTGGATGTATGCCGGCTTGAGTTGGCGCAAATTCAAGAAGAATTAGAGTCAGAATTTGCCATGCTGCTGTCGCTCGAAACATCAAACAGCTTAATTAAAAAGCAAATTCATCATCAATATGATCTTGCCGATGCGAAAAAATACAGCGTAGGCGTTACCAACGATCTGATCAAACTGGTGTTGTTGCAAAGCAATATGTCGGTCTCGGAAGGCGAAAAAGGAGACAGTCGTTGGGTTTATGTGCCGAAAATAGAGTTAGAGCGCATCATCAAAGAGGGGCAGGGTAGCGCTTACGGTTATGTGAATCACAATACCAATTTGTGCCGCTTACGCTTTGATCTGGATGGCAAGCGTAATTTGGTGATTAAGGATATTGCCAATCGCTCGGTATTGGTCGCTCTAGTCACCAAACACGGCTTGGAAGAGACCTTGTATCAAAACTGGTTGGCCAAAGCGGATCAAGCCATGGCGCAGTTAACCCATGCTGAACATCATTTACGTCACGTGCGCGCTAAATTTCATGCCGCATTGCCGCACAGTTTTATCGATCCTGAGTTGCCGACGGCAATGGAAGCTACTTTGCATGAACTACAACAATATTGGCAAGCAACGCAAAGTGAATGTGAGCGTAGCGTTATGCGCATTCGCAATCTCAACCAATTTTTCGCCTAAGGAAGTGTGATGCTGGGAGTCGATGCGTTCAATCTGGTGTTAAGTATTGCCGAATCAGGGCTGATCGATACTGCAGTCAATGATTTGATTGGGCGTTCACAAGTGATGATGATGGCTGACAATCGTGGGGTGGCGGCCTCGGTAAAAAATCATCTATTAAAATGGCAGACCAACGTGCGTCGCCGTATGACCAAAGTATGCGAAACTGAACGCTTTCAAACTGAATTGGCGCTGTACCAAAAAGTGATCCATTGGGATGAGGCAACTTTTTTTGCACAGACGCCCGATCTGCTCAAGCAGTTGGAGGGCGATTCAAGCTTTTATCTGCAGGCGCGGCGTTTGCTAGAGAAAGAGCAGCTCCATCATAACCCGATGTTCCCCCATTTCTTTTGTGATCAGTGGTATAAATCTTTGTCAGAGGCGATCCGTCAAGCGCAGTTACTCGAACTGAAAGAGAGTAAAGAGCGGATGTTGGCTGAGCTTTATCAACGGATGGAAACGCTGCGCAATATGGATAATGTCACTGCGGCTGGGGATGCTGCCATTATCGGGCGTTTATGGGATATGGCGGCAGCGAAATTAAGTCGTAGCGATTTGAGTACCATCAAACGTTATGCGGATTTTCTTAAAAAGCACCAGACGTTACAGCAAATTGCTGAGCAGCTCGGGCGTATGGCCGGGCAGAATGATGATCCTGATCTTAAGCGCGCGCCTACCGAAGTATTACAAATGGTAGAGCAGCGCTCAGATCAGGCGACTGACGATATTGTTGGTATCCATGAAAGTGATGATCTGAGTAAATTGCTGCCCAACGAAACCCTGTTTTTGGCTTACCCAGAACTGGAAGTGGTTTTTTATCAACACCTTATTGACAAACGTTTGATGAATTACCGCATGCAAGGTAAATCACGCACTTTACGCCAAGTGCGTGCGCAGCGCCCAGATCATAAGCAGCTTGAGATCGAAAAAGGCCCGTTTGTGGTGTGTATTGATGCATCCGGTTCGATGGCGGGTTTTCCTGAGCAGTGTGCTAAAGCGATGGCGTATGGGTTGATGCAAATTGCGCTGGCTGAAAATCGTGATTGTTATGTGATGCTGTTTTCCTCCGAATTAATTACCTACGAATTAACCCGCCAAGATGGGCTGCGTGAAGCGAGTGATTTTCTCAGTTATACCTTTCACGGCGGTACCGATTTTGAACCAGTGATCTTAAAAGCGCTTGAACTGATGAACGGTGAGACTTATCGCAATAGTGATCTGGTCGTGGTCTCTGATTTTATTGCGCCAAAACAAAGCGAGGAGTTGTTAGCACAAGTGGCGGCGATCAAAGCGCGCAAAAACCGTTTTCACGCGATCAGTTTGTCCAAATATGGTAATCCACAACTGCTCACCATGTTTGATCACTGTTGGAGCTATCACCCAAGTTTGCTTGGTCGTTTAATCAAAAAATGGTAATTGGCTTGTAACCAGTTATTCTTGCTATTGTTGTGGCGTTTTTTTATACAAAAAGTTGGTTGGCTTTGGTTTTATACATTTTTATTGCATAAAAATACATTCATAGTAGTATCAAGCACAGGTGATAATTAATGCAGTATGTCAGCATGAGTATTCGAGTTAACGCAATTAATAAGTCTTATGGCACCACTCAGGTGCTGCACAACATTAGCTTTGAATGTGCTAAAGGGGAAACGTTGGTACTGCTTGGCCCAAGTGGTGCCGGTAAAAGTTCGTTGCTGCGGGTACTCAATCTGTTAGAAAGCGCCGACAGCGGTCAACTGCATATTGCCAATCAACAGTTTGATTTTGCTCAACGACCTTCTGAGCAGCAGGGGTTGGCACTGCGGCGTAAAGTGGGCATGGTGTTTCAGCAGTACCACCTATGGCCACACATGACCGTATTGGAAAATCTGATTGAAGCGCCAATCAAGGTCGCAGGAATAGCCAAAGCACAAGCCAAGCAGCAAGCGATGGATATTCTGACTACTTTGCAATTGGCCGATAAAGCCAATGCATGGCCACTGCATCTTTCCGGTGGTCAGCAGCAACGGGTAGCGATTGCCCGTGCGCTAATGATGAAACCGGATGTGCTGCTGTTTGATGAACCGACCGCTGCGCTTGACCCTGAAATCACCAATCAAGTGGTGAAAATCATCCAAGAGTTGAGCCGCACTGGCATCACGCAAGTGGTGGTGACTCATGAGGTCGATTTTGCCAAAAAAATCGCTAGTCATGTGCTGTATCTTGAACAAGGTCGCATGATCGAACACGGTACGGCAGCGGCGTTTCATCACCCGCAAACCCCACAGTTTGCTGAATATTTGACCCACTGATGGTTATCGGTGTAGCTTAACGATTGAGCTTAAATGCTTGAATTTAATTGATTAAGTTTGCATAAACCTAATTCAATAAGTTAGCTAATTTAACCCACAGATGCTGGCGATTGATGTGCCAGATTTCGCAATATACATGGAGTATTACAATGAACAAGATCCTACTTGCGTCTTTAATTGGTTTGGTTTCAGCCAGTGCTGCAGCGCAGCAAGAGATCAAATTTGTCATGGAAGCGACTTACGCGCCATTTGAATACATGGATGCCAATAACCAAATCCAAGGTTTCGATGTTGATTTGGCCAATGCGTTGTGTAAGCAACTGCAAGCCAAATGTAGCTTTCATAATCAAGCGTTTGATAGTTTGATCCCAGCGCTGAAATTCAAGCGTTATGATGCGGCTATTTCAGCGATGGATATTACTGAGGCGCGTCTTGAGCAGGTCAATTTCACGGCGCCGTACTACGATAACTCGGCGGCTTTTGTATCATTGGCGGGTAAAGTGGCCGATCAAGCGGCTCTCCAAGGCAAACGGGTCGGGGTGCAAAACGGCTCTACTCATCAAAGCTTCCTACTTGAGCAGTTACCGGGCGTGGTTGCGGTGCCTTATTCCAGCTACCAAGATGCTTTCATCGATATGAAAAATGGCCGGATTGACTCGGTATTTGGCGATACCGCAGTGGTTGCTGAGTGGTTTAAAGCCGATAGCCCACTGGATTACGTCGGTGATCGGGTAACCAACGCACAATACTTTGGCAATGGTTTTGGGATTGCGGTAAATAAAGATAACCAAGCGTTGCTTGACCAACTGAACACGGCGTTGGCAGCGGTGCAAGAGAATGGCGAATACGCTGCGATCTTTAATAAGTATTTCGGAAACTAATATGGGGCTAACGGGCTACTCTTTATCACTGGTACAAGCGAGCTGGATGACGTTACACATCGCGTTGACCAGTTTGCTGGTCGGTTTACTGTTGGCACTGCTGTTTGCCAGCGGTGAAATGGCGAAACTTAAATGGGTCAAATGGCCAACCACACTCTTGGTCACGGTGATCCGTGGTTTACCTGAACTGTTAGTGGTGCTGTTTATCTATTTTGGTTCGACCCAAGTGCTGTTTCTGATCACCGGTGAATTTATTGAGATCAGTCCGTTTATCTCTGGGGTGATTGCGCTCGCGCTGATTTTTGCCTCTTATGCCTCACAAACCTTACGTGGCGCACTTAAAGCGGTAGGGCGAGGTCAGCGTGAAGCGGCGAGTGCGTTAGGGATAGCACCATCCCATGCTTTTTTTCGAATTGTCTTACCCCAAGCCATCCGTCACGCATTACCCGGTTTAATGAATCAATGGTTGGTACTGCTTAAAGATACTGCACTGGTTTCTTTGATTGGGGTTACCGATCTGCTCAAGCAAGCACAGTTGGCGTCCGCCGCCACTCATGAAGCCTTTACTTGGTACGCGACAGCAGCGGCAGTGTATTTGGTGATCACCTTAATTACCCAGCGCGCGGTGAAAGTGATTGATCATAGATTCTCGGTACAGGGAATGGGCCATAACCAGGGAGCCAGCGTATGAAGCAGCAACACTTATGGCAACTGTTGGAAGGCTTAGCCACCAGTTTACAACTGACAGCGGTTTCACTGTTGGTGGGTTGCATACTGTCACTATTGATGACGGTAAGCCTAGTGCTGCGTACACCGGCGCTACACTGGTTTAGCCGTGCTTTAATTACTCTGTTTACCGGTACTCCGTTGCTGGTACAGATTTTCTTGGTCTACTACGGCCCCGGTCAGTTTGTCTGGATCCGTGAAAGCCTATTCTGGGTGTGGCTCAGCCAACCTTGGTTCTGCGCTATGTTGGCCTTGGCTCTCAATACCGCAGCCTACAGTACCCAACTGTTTAAAGGCGCGTTTGATGCGATCCCTGATGGGCAGTGGCAAGCGTGCCGCGCATTAGGCATGAATAAACTCGCCACGCTGCGAGTGCTGTTGCCGTATGCGCTGCGCCGTGCCGTCCCTGCTTATTCCAATGAAGTCATTCTGGTGTTTAAAGGCACTTCGCTGGCCAGTACCATCACCATTATGGATCTAATGGGCTACGCGCAGCGCATCAATGCGCAAACCTACGATACCTTGACCGTGTTTGGGGTCGCCGGAGCATTCTATTTAACCATCAATGGCGTGTTCACTCTGGTTTTCCGCCGCATCGAGCAAAAAGCCTTAGCATTTGAAAGCTATTAAGCGGCAGTTAATAACCCCCAACTAACCATTGACTATCCTCGCAATTTTTCTTGGTTTGCTTGTGCTTGTGCGTTATCGGTTAAGATTGGCTGTAATCTGCGATCCATAACTTGAGTTGCTGATTGATGTTCGCAAAGCGCTGCGGTAAATCACGCTGCCTTTTTTTGACTAAATACAGGGTTTCGGTGACCGGCACTGGGTTTTGGTACACCGTGATCTGCTCACGCAGCAAGAAACTCTCCAGCGCAGATTTAGGTAACACAGTAAATCCCAAGCCTTGTGCAACGGGCAACAAAATTTGTTGGATTTGATTAACATAGCCGGCTACTGCGAAGCTTTCACTGTGCAGAGTGCTCAGAGTCGAGTTGGTACTTTTGGCTAAATAGAGCGAGAGATAATGGTCAATATCTGGATGGCGAATCAATCCGAGTTGGTGTAGACACTCAGCTAGCTCGTTCGGGTTTGGATGGCAAGTGTGTGGTAGCACTAAGCACAGCGGCTCTTCTCCTAAAACTTCACTGTCAAACACTCCGTGACTGGGTTGTGAGGTCACAATACCGATATCGATTTGTCCCTCTTTGATCGCACTCAGAATACGATGATTCGGTGCGGCTTCCAGTTCAATGCGCAGTTTAGGGTGGCGCTGTTGAATGGCCAGCAACTGTGGGTAGATCAGCAACGAGAGTGAGCCAGAGCAAGCAATCCGATAACTACCTGAAAAGGGTTCGTTGTCGTGGATCTGCTCAAGCAAATAATGCTCATTTTTGGCCAGTTGAGTGGCATACTCATACACCAAGCGCCCTTGATCGGTTAGCTCAAAACTTTTGTTGATGCGATGAATTAATGGTTGTTGGCACGCCTGCTCTAACTTGCGGATGTGCTGGGTTACTCCCGGCTGGGTCATAAACAGCTTTTCTGCGGTTTTGGTGAAATGCCGAGTATCGACTAAGGTTTTGAAAGTTTGTAACCAGATTGGATTGAGCATGCTATTGCCATAACGAATAATTATTAAAACAATGATAAACGATTATTTTTGTTTTACTAGCTGGCGCTTTATGCTTTCTCTCGTTGCCACTGAACTAACAAGCGAGAGTAATTATGACAACTTATCCACGTTCTTTTTCCCATATTGGTATTTCGGTTCCTGATTTATCTGCAGCCGTCAAATTTTATACTGAGGTGCTTGGTTGGTATCTGATCATGCCACCGACTGAGATTGTGGAAGATGATTCCGCGATCGGTGAAATGTGTACGGATGTATTTGGTAAGGGCTGGGAGAAATTTCGCATTGCCCATTTATCAACGGGTGATCGGATTGGTGTTGAGCTATTTGAGTTTAAAAATCAGCAAAACCCTGAAAATAACTTTGAATATTGGAAAACCGGTATTTTTCACTTCTGTGTGCAAGATCCTGATGTTGAAGGATTGGCAGAAAAAATTGTTGCCGCTGGTGGTAAAAAACGTATGGCTGCCCCACGTTTTTATTATCCGGGTGAAAAACCGTATCGCATGATCTATATGGAAGATCCGTTTGGCAATATTTTGGAGATTTACAGTCACAGTTACGAGTTGCACTATGCAGCGGGCGCTTACGCCTAAACGGTGACTAACCGGGCTTGCTAGTGGCAAGCCTTAATAACTGTGCGTAAAAACAGCGAGTTGAGTGTGTTTTATACCTGATGGTCGAAATCTTGCGCGGTCAGACGCTGATGATGCAATTTGTTATTGACCAAAAATCTTAATCCGTTAAAGTACGCCTCGTTGTCGCGGTGAAGCCGCACAGCTGATGGTGTCTTCCATCGCAGTATGCGTTGCCCTGGTGGTGAAATCGGTAGACACAAGGGATTTAAAATCCCTCGACTTTCGAGTCGTGCCGGTTCAAGTCCGGCCCGGGGCACCATCATTGCTTAACACAAGACATCTCACTTAGGCGCGTTGGCAGAGTGGCCATGCAGCGGATTGCAAATCCGTGAACCTCGGTTCGACTCCGGGACGCGCCTCCATCATTTCTCGATTGTTCCTCGTTGTTTTATTTTTTAGTTACCCGCGAAAGCCTATTCCCCTGCGACCCATTGACGCTTGTTGCTGACACTGTTGATCAGCATATACAGACAAGTGGTGAGCAAAATTGCAAATAGATAACCCATCAAGCCATGACGAGCTTGCATAAACCGATCGGCGCACAGCGGTCCAATCACCGAGCCCACGCTGTAGCTGAGCAGCATCACTTGAGTGGCTGATACGATGTAATTGGCTGCTAATTTGTCGCAGCCTAAATTAATTGCGATGGGGTAGAGAGCAAAGGTTGCCATGCCAAGTACAAATAACCCAACGCCAAGTGCCCATAACGAATTATCAACTGCGGTGAGTGCAATCGCTGCGCTACCGAGTAAACAAAACAGCGCCATTTGTAATGTGCGGCCTAAAAATTGAGATAGCCAAGGTACCAGTGGCTGTACCGCCATGCCGCCTAAAATGACCAGCGCCATCAAGTTGCCAAGTTCACTATGGGCAATACCGCGCTGGCTTAGCTCAACCGGCATCAAACCATAAATAGCCCCTAAAGTGAGCCCTGATACTAAGCAGCCGATCATCGCAGGTTGACTCAGCTTGCTCATTTGCTGCAGTGACAGTGAGCTGGCTTGCTGAGTAGACGGTTGATCGGTATGGCCATAAATGAGCACTAGACAAGCGATCAACAACAGAGCAATGATGGCAATAAAAGGCAGGAGTCCGGCAACCCCCAACGGTCCAATCGCCATTTGTCCTAATGCGGTACCGCCATACAGTGCGACCATATAAATCCCTAGCCGTTTGGCTCGCCCTTGTTCATCACCATGTAGCAGCCAAGATTCGACCACCACAAAGATCCCAGCCACAGCAATTCCTGCCACTAAACGGGCAATAAGCCAAACGCTAGTGTAGGGTAATAGAGGCATCACGATAATCGAGAGCTGTAATAGGCTTAAACAGCCAATAAAGGCATAGCGATGTCCTAACCGATTGACCACTGGCTCTGCCACTAAAGCCCCGGCTAACAATCCGGCGTAAAATCCACTGGCTAGCCAACTGGCCAAGCTCGCTTCTAGCTGATAGTACGGCAGCATTAAAGGGACCAGGCTCATCAAGTAGCCGGCAGCAATCGCATACAGGGTTAACGCTAACACGGGGACCGCAATACGGTTTTGTACAGTTGCAGGGATTTCCATCGCAGACCTCGAGACAACAAACTATTGGCGCGAATATCGAATGAATATTCAACTGAGTAAAATGAAAAAAAATGTTCTTGACGATAAGCTTTGCTTGTTGAACCGCAATCTTGGCTAACCGCCGTCAAGTGGGCGCTGATTTAACTACGCATGTCACTAAACGGCGGATAAACGACGGCTTTTACTTGGTTAGAGCTTGGTTTAGCCATTGGTCAAATTGAGACTTGGCCAGTGCGCCACTGAGCATTTCGACCCGTTGACCATTTTTAAACAGCATGATGGTCGGAATGCTGCGAATTTGGAAATGGGCGGCAAGGCTTTGCTGGGCTTCGGTATCAATTTTAATGAAACGCACTTGCCCTTTACGTTCGCTCGCTGCTGCGCTAAATACTGGCGCGAACCCAACACAGGGATTGCACCAAGGTGCCCAAAAGTCGATCACTAATGGCACATCACTGTGTAGCAAGGCGGAAAAATTAGCCTCAGTGCCTTCAATGGGTGCGCCATCAAGTAATGCATCGTGGCATTTACCGCAAGTCGGGTTCTGGTTAACCCGTGCGACAGGCACCCGATTGAGTGCATGGCAAATTGGGCAACGAGTATTAAATGTAGACATGGCTTCCTCTCTTTAGCTGACAGGTTGACTCTTAATGGTCAACTTAAGTATTTGATGGTGAATTATAGCGGTAAAAGTCGCCGTTAGATGATTTGATTGTTAGATATGATCTTAGACGGCAATCTGTCTTTTAAAGCACGCTTTGTTTCCACCATTAAGCTTAGATCTAGGAGTTTGGACGTGCAATGGCGACTTGATTACGACCTTGTTGCTTCGCCTGATACATTGCTATATCGGCTCGATGAATGATCTGCTCCACATCACTGTCTTGCTCAAGCTGAGCGATGCCAATACTGACCGAAACGTTTGAAGGTAAATTAGCCACCATAGTGCGGATCTTTTCGGCTGTCGAGACGGCATCATGATGAATCTGATTGGTTAAGATGACTAGAAATTCCTCACCACCACTGCGACCCACCATATCACCAGTATCCATGCAATCACGGATCGTATGGGCGACTTCAACTAAGATTTCATCGCCACGTTTATGACCATGAAGATCATTAATTTTTTTAAAAAAATCAATGTCGATTAATAGCACCGCTAAAGATGTAGCAGACTTTTGTGAGAGAGTATAATGATGACGTGCCAGTGCCATTATTTTACGTCGATTATAAAGACCAGTTAATTCATCAGTTTCAGAGAGTTTCTTCCAACGATAATTGCTACGCAGTTGAAAACCTAGAATTGCAAATAATAAGAGAATGAATAAAGCAAACGTAGTGTTACGCCAACGTTGGATTTTTAACTGGCTATCATTTATTTGCTGTTTTAACTGCTGCTGATGTTGTAGTTCGATGTTATGTTCGCGCAATTGTGACAATGTTTGTTCCAATTCGGCTAATTGGGATGCGTGATTTCTGAGGTCTAGCTCTAATTGGCTATTGGTTTCAATAAATGTTTGATACATGAGCACGCTTGCTTGATATTGCCCCAAGTTATTGAGTAATTCTGCACTTAATTTATAGGCGATGGTCATTAACTCTTGATGGCCATCTTGCTCTAGCACTGGAATGGCTTTGGTCACGAATGCTAGCGCGTCTTTATGTTGCCCTTGTTGACTATAAGCTAACCCAGTTAGTAGATCCAAAATGCCGAATGACATCTTATCAAAATACGAGTTATCAATAGATCGAACATTGGTTAGTTTATCGATGGCTAATTGTGTTTGCCTTTGCATGAGTAGCGCTTCGGCCCACAGCAAGCGAATTTCAACCACATCATACCAGCGGGGTATTGCACTGAAATACTGATCTGCTAATTCAAGTTCAGCGATTGCTAGTGAGTACTGCTTCATCTTGGTGTACACAATCGCGAGATAGATACGAGTATCATTAACGCTATTTATGTCATTAACTTGTTTATAATGAGTGAGTAGTTGATTGAACAACTCTGCCGCGTATTCATAGTTTCCTAGGCGGCGATAGGTATTGGCGATATAAGCTTGTTGTCGCCAAGCTGATTGGTCATAACCTTGATGATTAAATTGCTCTTGAGCAAGATTAAATTGTTTTAATGCTTTTAGCATCAAGCCTTGACTTGCATTAATCAAACCTAATTGGCTGTTAATTTTAGCTTGTAAATAAAGGTCATGCACTTCTAATGCTAAGTCTAGAGCCTGTTGATTATCATCGATAGCAGCTTGTTTATTGCCCAACCCATAATGCATACGGCCACGGCAGGCCAGATAACCAGATTGTGCTTGTTTATCGCCAAGGCGTTGGGCGATTTCGAGTTGTTGATCAGCAATTGCTATTGCTGCTGCATAGGCGTGTTTGGTGCGTTCAGGGATAGCTTCACATTCAAGGTGATGCAGACGCATTTTTAAAGATAGTGGATAGGTAGCTTGCTGTGTGCCAAGTAATGCAATCTGAGCTGAATAATCAGCAAGATGAAGATCTGCATCTTCTAAGTTATGCAATACGCTATCAAGCTTAGCCAGTTCGATATCAGCGGAATGAGTCTGACCGGGATAAAATAAATGGGCAGCCAATAAAACCGTTGTAATCATTCTCTGGCTATTTTTGATATTCCACATAACAAAGCCTATGTTCTTTTGTTGGTCATAAAAATATTGCTGAATTTTAGCTTGCATTGTCTTAGATATTGAAAATATTCATGGTTTAATTAAACTTTTTTCTAAATGAAAAAGCATGTTATATCAATCAATAAGAATCGTAAAACTCACCATTAATAACCAGTGTCTCTTATCCATGATAGGGAAAGAAGATTTAGTGCATATACTAAATGATTACAGGGGCGGTAAGCTAGCATGAATGATTAAAAATATATTATTTTTAAGTCTATTTGGTATGTATCATAATTATTCAGTGCTTTAATAGAGTTAACATAGTGAAATTTAATATAGATGAGATTTGATTAATAAAGGTGGCAATTGTATTTTTCAGCATCTGAATATAATTGGCTTGATGATCATTTGATATGAGGTCTGTAAAAATACCGCCCAAGTATATCCTACTACGAGTTAGCAAGGCTATAGCGTTGTTGGCATTTATGCTCCCCATTCACACAGATTACCTATGTTCATGGGGAGCGTGTTGATTGCCCCGGTATTTTTATCGCGAGATTTAGTCGGCGAGTGCCATCGCCAGTAGAGTTACAGGGTGCAGGGTTGTGAGATGAGCATTTTCTTCAATTTGCCACTTACAGGTTTCGCAATCTGTGATGGCATAGTCGGCATCGGATGTTTGGATTGCCTCAAATAGGTGTGAGCCAATTTGTTTCGATACCGCGTAGTTCTCCTCTTTAAATCCGTAAGTTCCGGCGAGTCCACAACATTGGCTATCGAGCACCACCAGCTCTAAGCCGGGGATCATTTTCAGCAGCTCAATGGTGAACATCACATTACCGCTGCGTTCTAAATGGCAAGGGGTGTGATACAGCACTTTTTTGTGTACCGGCTTCATTTGCGGTGCATTACCACTCATGAATTCTTTGAGTAGAAAACGGGTGACGTAATGAATTTGATCCGCCACTTGGCTGTTATCTACCCCCAGTACATGCGGGTACTCTTGCTGCAGTGTAAAAGAGCAGGTGGAGGAGGTCGAGATCACTGGCGCGTGGTAATTATTGACCATCGCGGTGAGCTGCTTGACGTTGTGCAGCGCGTTATTGCGCGCTTTATTATGAAAGCCGTTGGCGATCAACGGCACACCACAGCATTTTTCACTGTCGAGTAAGCGCACGCCAATATTCATCGCATTCATCACGCGGACCAAGTCTTTGCCCAGTTGTGGATGATTGTAGTTAACGTAGCAGCCATGAAAATAAGCCACTTGGCGTGAGTAGAGCGGCTGGCTGGTACAATTTTGTTTAAACCAGCGCCGAAAAGTGCCGTGTGAATATTTGGGGAGGGTTTTATGATCATGTACGCCAATCGTTTTGTGCATCAGTTTTTTGACCAATGGCAGCGAGGTGGCTGCGTTGACTAAAGGCGCAAAAGGGGTAGCCAGTGAGCCAAACAGATCGGTATGGCTGAGCACAAAATCACGCACCAATTTAGGATTGAGCGGTTTTTTGCCATATTTACCCCGCGCAACGGCGATTATATCCCCAATTTTTACGCCGGAGGGGCAAGCGGTTTCACAGCGTTTGCAGTTAGTACACAGCTTGAGCGCATCATCATAATATTCAGCACTTTTGATGCGTAAGCGTTCGCCGTCTGGGCCACACTGTTTGGGGCCCGGATAATCAGGGTTGGCTTTGGCTACCGGGCAATAAACCGTACACACCGTACATTTAATGCATTGGTCAAAACTGGTGCTTTGGGGGGCGGAGTGGATAAAGCTCATCATTAAACCTCCTCGGTTGGTGCCGCAGTGTCACGCGCTAAAATCTGCTCTAGAGCATGATAGGCGGTGGCAATCGCCACCCCACCGCCACAGCTTTCAAAGACCGGATCATAGCCACTTAACATGGCTCCGCAGCACCACAGGTTTTCAATCGTGGTGCCTTGACGGGTTGGATGCAAATGGCGATCGGTTTTGACTCCAAACGTCATAAAAGGGTGTGATTGGGTAGCGATAAACTGGGTATCGCGCCATAACGCCCGCTCGCCGGTTTGTTGTACCTCCAGATCGAAAATCGGCTCTTGGATCGTATGTTGTGAAGCGTGTAAACCTTGGCTAAAGTAGCTGCCGGTCGCCATGACATAGTGTTGCGCGGTGAGTGGAAAATCGCGCAGATTTTGAGTGTAAATGGCATTGAGGCGAGTGCCATCAAATATCCCATTAACGACTTTATCGCCTTTGAGCTGCACCCCACCAGCTTGAATAAAACTGCGTTGTAGCGCATCTTCAATCCGGATCCCGAGTAATGATGGCGGCATGGTTGGCACTTCATGAAAACGCAGTTGAGTCACTTGCTGCAGTTCGCTCATCAGTTGTAGCCCATCGCCGTTGCCAGTGATGGCGGGCATGATCACCAGATCGTCTGGTTGTGCAAGTTGGATCAGTTGTTGACACAGCGCTTGCCATGCTGAGGTTTGGCGCAGTAAACGGGCCAGATCAATTGAGCGCAGTTCATAAGGATTACCGCGCAGCTCACTAAGCCCCGGCAGAGTGACTGATGCGGCAATAATCGGAGTGTGTGCCAGTTCTGGGCGCTGGGCTAAGTTATCGCACAGCATGGCTGGTTGAAAATCACGATAGCCTTCAATCGTGATCACTATGATACGAGCAAAATCTGCTTGGCCGCGATAGGGATAGACAAACGGTTGTGATAGCCAACTGTTTCTCAAACTGCCCAGTGGCGTGATGCGCCAATGATTCGCACCATCCGCTTGATGATGTAACGGAACCTGCGCTTGCTGTAACGTGCGTTGAAACCACAGCAAACCTTGTTCGCTGGTTTGACGTCCGACCTTGATGTAAGGGTGCTCAGGGGCTTGCTGTTGCAGCGCGGCAAAAGCCTCAAAAGGCTGATCGACTAAAGTACCATCAGGCAGGCGACCCAGTACATCAATTGAACCCGAGGAGAAATGCAGCGCACTTTGCCCTTGGTTGATTAACACTACTTTTTTTCCAGCTTGCAGCGCGCGCAGCGCGGCGCAATATCCGGCAATCCCGCCACCGATGACGGCCACATCATAATGCATCATTGTTGTTTCTCCGTGGCTGAGTCTAAGTCAGGTAACTCGCTGGCCCCGAGCAAGCCTTGATAAATCCAATAGCTAAATTCCGCTTCGCGCAGCGCATCACCCCAAAAAATCGGTTTAATGCCTTTCCAGCGCTCTTCGAGAAAATCGACCAATAGATGACTGGATTGACAACCCGAAACTTGCCCGTACTCACTAAACAGGCTGGCGGCGCGGTAGCTACACAGCTCACCCTGACAAGGCCCCATGCCTAAACGAGTGCGGCGGCGGAGATCAACCAAATTATTCACCGCAAGGTGTTTAATGGCGTATTCAATCTCGCCTGCGGTGACCATTTCGCATTCACAAATCACCGCTTGGCTCTTGGCATCGTCCGCTAAAAAGCTGGCCGCCCGTTCTCCGTGACGGTAAATGGCTGATTCATAAACGGGTTTAGCAAGTATTGGTTTGGCAATGCTGGCGGTTTTTTTAATCGGTTGCGGGGGCTGTTGAGAGCCCGGCAAAGGGCGTAAATGGGTCTGGCAAGCTTGAGTATTGCCGAGTTTTTTCGCGACCAGATCAGTGGCCCATTCTGCCATTAAACGGTAAGTCATCAGCTTGCCGCCAGTAATGGTGGTGAAGCCTTTTAGGCCATCGCGCTGCTCATGATCCAGCAATACAATGCCACGGCTGATATTGCGGCCACTGCCATCGTCATCGACCGCTACTAAGGGACGCACGCCGGCATAAGCGCGCAGTACCCGTGTATTGGCCATGATCGGTGCAAGTTTGGCCCCTTCTGCCAGCAAAATATCGACTTCACGTTCGGTGACTTGTAGGTTATCTATCTGATCATAATCAATATGCTCTGAGGTGGTCCCGATCAGCGAAATGGTATCGCCCGGCACTAAAATATCCGCATCAGAAGGCTTGCGGCAGCGATTAATCACCAGATTGTTAATCCGATAATCTAAGATCAGCAAGGAACCTTTGGCTGGAAACATTTTGATATTGAGATCGGCATATTCGCAGATGTTTTGTCCCCAAATGCCCGCGGCGTTAATCACTTGCTGAGCAAAAATATCAAATTTGCTGCCATTGGCTAAATTTTGGCAGCGCACGCCACGCACCGTATCGCCTTGCCGAATCAGCGCAATGACGATAGTGCGATTGAATAAGCGTGCGCCATGCTCCTTGGCATCCAACATATTTGCGGCACACAGCCGGAACGGGTCGAGTGTGCCGTCGGGCACTTTAACCGCACCAAGTAAGGCTGGGTTAACGTTCGGCTCTAGCAATAGTGCTTGTTTGCGGGTTAAACGCTCGGTTGCAATACCTGCGCTAGTACAAGCTTGCATAAAGCGATCTTGAAAGCTCAAATCATCTTCTGGCAGGGTGATAAATAGGCCATCAGTGGCTTCCACGCAGTGACGAGCAATTGATTTGAGGATTTTATTTTCTTGAATACATTCGCGCGCTGATTCGATGTCTGTGACCGCGTAGCGAGCGCCGGAGTGTAGCAAACCGTGATTACGGCCGGTGGTGCCGGCAGCGATATCATCTCTTTCTACTAACACGCAACGTAGGCCGCGCAAGGCGCAATCACGCAAGATACCGGTACCAGTGGCTCCGCCGCCAATAATCACGACCTCAGTTTCAATGGTTGGATAAGCCGTCATAAGTTAAACCTTATGTCACCAAAATACATGCATTGAGTGTGGCATTGTTTTCTTTTTATGTTCGATATTTCGCTCACAAAAGCGCGAACGAATATTTTTTGAATCATCGAATGATGATTTGTGCTATGAGTCGTTTGTTAATGACGGATAACTTAAATGTGTTATGAACGGAAGGCGTGAACGGATTGGATAGGAATAATGGCCAGCAATAAGTGAAAAATCTGTTTTTACTTGTTGATATATATTGAATTTATCCATGATTAAACAGGTTGCTGATTTTTACTGATTGTGGATGAAAGGCAGGTCTATGCACTGAAACCAATCGGTTATTGATTCGGTTATCGATTCGATCATCACTGAAAATGATGCGTTATTTAACAAAAATCGAATCTTTAGGCAACAAATCTGTGTTCGAACACTCATTAATCGAGGTTGTTTGTTTTCGAGGTGTTTTTTTTGTGCCAGATTAATGGCGAACAATTCAGTTGTTCATCCAATAACGGCTCACATTCTTGCCATCACAGCCAATTGATGTAGATGCCAATTTGGCATCTACCATAAAAAGCAATATATCAGCCAACTATGCTGCAAATGGAATAATGGTTGGAGACTCTTGCTAAAAGATAGGGCTATGGTCGCAATATAATAAAAGGACTCTGACTATGAAGCAAACAAAGCAACATACTCTGCTGGGGCAGTGTATCGCCGAGTTTATCGGCACCGGACTATTGATCCTATTTGGTGTCGGTTGTGTGGCGGCACTGGTATTAACCGGGGCGCAATTCGGACAATGGGAAATCAGCATTGTCTGGGGCTTGGGCGTAGCAATTGCGATTTACTGCACCGCTGGGGTATCTGGCGCACATATCAATCCTGCGGTGACCATCGCATTGGCGGTATTTCACGGTTTTGATAAAGCGAAAGTGCTGCCTTATATCCTCGCTCAAGTGGCTGGCGCATTCTGCTCTGCGGCCTTGGTTTACAGTTTGTACAGCAATCTTTTTACTGATTACGAAATCGCCCACAATTTTGTACGTAGTAGCCAAGAAGCGTTAGCCACCGCGGGTATTTTCTCCACTTATTCACACCCATCACTCTCTTTTCTCGGGGCGATTGCGGTTGAATTCACCATTACTGCGGTACTGATGTTTGGGATCCTAGCTTTGGGTGATGAGAATAATGGCGCACATCGTAATGCGCTTAATCCATTGCTGATTGGACTTTTAATTGCGGTGATCGGTGGCTCATTAGGTCCATTGACTGGCTTTGCGATGAATCCGGCGCGTGATTTTGGTCCTAAGCTGTTCGCGTATTTTGCCGGATGGGATTATGCGCTGACTGGCGCGCAAGACATTCCGTATTTCATTGTACCGATTGTTGCACCGATCTTAGGCGCTTGCTTCGGTGCTTGGGCGTATCCCAAATTTATTGCCGTCTATCTGCCGAAAGTCGGCACTGGTTGTACCATTCCTAACCAGTGTGATTGCGCAGAAGAGGGCGAAGAAGCTCATATCTAGCGAACATAAAATAAAAATATTGATAACTTATTACGTGAAACGAGAAGGAATAGAACATGACTGAGCAAAAATACATTGTCGCGCTTGATCAAGGCACCACTAGCTCACGTGCTGTGGTGTTAGATCATGATGCCAATATTGTGAGCGTTTCTCAGCGTGAATTTACCCAAATCTACCCACAAGCGGGGTGGGTGGAGCACGATCCATTAGAAATTTATGCTACGCAAAGTTCAACCTTAGTCGAAGCGCTAGGTAAAGCGGGGATCCGCAGTGATCAAGTCGCCGCGATCGGTATCACCAACCAGCGTGAGACCACCATAGTCTGGAATAAAGAAACCGGTAAACCGGTGTGTAACGCGATTGTATGGCAGTGCCGACGTACTGCGGCGATTTGTGAAAAGCTCAAAGCGCGTGGCTTAGAAGATTACATCCGTGACAATACCGGCTTAGTGCTCGACCCCTATTTCTCCGGTAGCAAAATTAAATGGATTCTGGACAATGTTGCAGGTGCGCGTGAGCAGGCCGAAGCTGGCCAACTGTTGTTTGGTACGGTCGATACTTGGCTAGTGTGGAAAATGACTCAAGGCCGGGTGCACGTGACGGATTACACCAATGCTTCACGGACCATGCTGTTTAATATCAATACATTACAGTGGGATGAGAAAATCTTGGCCGAATTCGATATTCCACTGTCGATGATGCCACAAGTGAGAAAATCATCCGAAGTGTATGGTCAAACCAACATTGGTGGTAAAGGTGGTACGCGTATTCCTATCGCAGGCATTGCCGGCGATCAACAAGCGGCATTGTATGGCCAAATGTGCGTACAAGCGGGGCAGGCAAAAAATACCTACGGTACCGGCTGCTTCCTATTGATGAACACTGGGCAAGAAAAAGTGACTTCCCGTAATGGATTGCTTACCACCTTGGCTTGTGGTCCGCGTGGGGAGCCCGCTTATGCTTTAGAAGGTGCGGTATTTATGGGCGGCGCTTCGATTCAATGGTTGCGTGATGAGCTTAAGCTGATTTCTGATGCCTGTGATTCAGAATATTTTGCTACCAAAATGGATACCTCGAATGGCGTGTATGTGGTGCCAGCATTTACCGGATTGGGTGCGCCCTATTGGGATGCTTATGCTCGCGGTACGATTGTTGGTTTAACCCGTGGGGTCAATTCCAACCATATTATTCGTGCCACACTGGAAAGTATTGCCTACCAGACTCGAGATGTACTGGATGCGATGCAAGCGGATTCTGGGATCAAACTTTCTGCGTTACGGGTTGATGGTGGCGCAGTGGCCAATAATTTCTTAATGCAGTTCCAAGCCGATGTGTTGGATACCGAAGTGCATCGCCCCAAAGTGACCGAAGTAACGGCTTTAGGCGCTGCTTATCTTGCTGGGCTGGCGGTTGGGTTCTGGGATAATTTGGATGAATTGCAAGGCAAAGCGGAAATTGATCGCAGCTTTACCCCTCATCATGATGAAGAGAAGCGTCAACGTCGCTATCGCGGTTGGAAACGAGCGGTGAAATGTGCGCAAGCTTGGGCTGAGTTACACGACGAAGAGTAATCAAGCTTGAGTCAGTGAACGAGTAAAAAATCAGACCCACCATAAGGTGGGTCTGGAATTTTTAGGCTTTCTTGCCTTGAGTCATCTGCTTATCGTGCTCTGTCAGATCTTTAATGCGACGACTGAGGTCACGGCGCTCTTTCGAAATCTCAGCACTTTTGATGATGTGATCATCAACACGATCTTCGTAGTCTGATTTCATGTTTTTGATGATAGTTAGGATCTCTTCATGGCTCATGTTGGGTTTAATGTAGTCCAACAGGTTAACCAGAAGCTCAACGCGTTTACGGTTATCACGAACTTTTTTCTCGTTATCATCGAGTTCACGTTGAAGTTTATTTTTACGACGAGCCAAGCTCACAATTTCAAATACGCTGTTCATAGGTTCCTTTTCCTACTTTTAAGGCAACTGCAAAGATTAAAGCACAACAACTCTCTTCATAACAGACTTAAGATCAATACGTAGCTTAACTTGAGCAATTAATCGCCACTTAGTCTGGTTGTTGGTTGTACATCACAAAATAAGCGCTATATGATGTGCACCATTGACGATTATAGACTCCACTACCATGCATACCTCTGATATTTTGGTGTCTCCAACGCCGCGAACCAGTGAAACTGGCGTAACTAAGCTAGGGCAAGCTTACCTGCAACAGCGTCAGCAACTTGAATTGACGGAAATTGAACTAAAGCGCACTAAAATCGCCATGCTTGATGAAGATGGCCAATTGATCCGACTAGCTTGGCTACTCGATCACTAAAGTGTGCAAAATCAATGCGATGAACGCCATATTGAAGATGCCAAAACTTAATCAACGGCTGGTTTAATCAACCAATTGTTTAATTAACCGATAGTTTAATTAACGGATGGTGAACTAGCCCGCCAGTAAAAGGACCGTACGATGAATATCCAACTCTCGCCACTTGAAGCCCGCGTGATTGGTTGCTTGATTGAAAAAGAAATTACCACTCCAGACCATTATCCACTAACGCTCAATAGTCTCACTATCGCTTGTAATCAAAAAAGTAACCGTGAACCCGTGTTGTCACTGAGTGAGGCCGAAGTTCAAGATACGGTCGCTGGATTAATTACGCGCCGTTTAGCCAGTGATGAAAGCAGCTTTAACAGTCGCACCAGTAAATATCAGCACCGTTTTTGCAATACTGAATTTGGCGATTTAAAACTTGATCCACAAGAGTTAGGCCTAATTTGCTGTTTACTGCTGCGTGGCGCGCAAACCCCTGGTGAATTGCGCACCCGCAGTAACCGTTTGTGTGAATTTAGCGACGTCAAACAAACTGAAGCGGTACTTGAGCGGTTAGCGAACCGAGCGTCTGGTGCTTTGGTGGTTAAATTAGCCCGTGAACCCGGTAAGCGTGAATCACGTTATCAGCACCTATTTTGTGGCGCGGTGGATGTGGCTGAGTTTGCTGCCAGTGCAGAGCTTGAGGCTGTGCCAGCGACACAATTGACACAGTTAGAGCTGGAAGTGGCCGCACTACGTGCAGAAGTCGCCGAGCTGCGTGGGCTAGTCGAGCAGTATTTAGCCTAATGTCTGCACCAGCTTGGTTTGTCTATTTCGTCCGTACTGCAGGTAATGCACTGTATTGCGGTATTACCACCAATCTTGAGCGCCGCTTTGCCCTGCATCAACAAGGCCGCGGTGCCAAAGCACTGCGTGGTAAAGGTCCGCTCAAATTGGTTTGGTCGGCGGCGGTGCCGGAAGGAAAACGTGCCGCCTTACAAGTCGAATATCGCATTAAACGACTGCCGAAAGCACAAAAAGAAGCACTGGTGCAGGGTGAGCTTGCATTCGCACTGTTGCAACGTAGATGGCAGATCGGCGATGACCGCGCTAGCCAACAAGATAGTATCGATTGAGCACAACGTGTTACAGCGAGCCGGCGAGAAAAGCTTGCTCTAAAATCTGTTTTTTCAAGCTCTCAGTTAATTGGATCGGCTGGGCAAATTGAATACCAATCAAATGTCCGTTGGGCTGGCGACGAATATTAACAATATGGCTGTCGATGTGCGTTGGCAGTAAAGGATCCAGTTCACTGTTAATCGATACACCTGTGCCTTTGTTTAACTCATTCTCCCCCGCAATGAACACTCCGCAACCGGAAACCGAAAAGTCAATTAAGCTACCAGTATAACTTTTGTTGCCTTGATTGAGCTCTGCTGGGATAGCCAATTTGTAGCGTTCATGGCTACGGATCGCTTTGGTAGCAAAGTGTTTAGGTGGTCGTAAAAACAGCACACAGAAGGGTTTGGAGCTGGCTTGTATTATTGAACTCTTAAACGCCAAAATATGGCCGAGTTCAGTGTCACATATGCCCCTTAATATAATCTGCACGTTATTCAGCTTGCGCATCACCAGTGCTTCATAACAGCCCTGTGGAAATTCCAGCACAATGTATTGCTCGATCTTGTGGCCAACTAGTGCGGTGTGAAAAATGTAAGTATCTTCGGGACCAAATTGGATCTCGGCCGAGACTTTCATTCCGGGCTTTAGCAGTAATGCCAATTTATGCAGATCATTCGAACCGACAGCCATGTCCAACTCTTCATTTGCTTTGATGATTGCTTAAGTTATACACCGTAATTCGTACGCTTGACCACTTTGAAATGCCGATAGTTGCATAAACGTGATGGTTAAACGATGCAAAGCGATCAACTTGCTACTTAATGGAATCTATGATCCGTAGTGGCAGGCTTAATATCCCCTTCCTATTTGAAGCTGCAGCGGTGTTGGCTACGTTTGTTCACCCCAATTACATAGTTTGCCTATGCTCATGGGGATTCACTCACTTGCCGCCTACCTGCAACTCCAAGTTGTTTGGGTATAGGATTGGCCCAACAGATACGCTGAAATTAGAATTGGAAACGTACGCCCATGCCAATTTGTGGTCCCCATACTCCGGCATTACGTACTTCTGCGCTGAGGGCTAACTGATCAGTGGAGTGAAAACGCACCCCGGCAATTACGACCGAATGATCATCTAAACGGCCAATCCGTGCATGGCCTTCCACTTGATTGGTCAACCAAACACGAGTACCGACATTGAGTTCCATCTGAGTATCGTTGTTACCACCTAATTCTTTTGGTGTACGGATATGGTGAACTAACAGTTGCCCATACACATCAGCAAAGGGACTCACTGGGCCGTTAAAGCCAATGCCGCCGGCAATATCCCAATCGCTTTCAAACTGAGAATCGATGCGGGCGATAAAATGTGAGTTATTGGTAAAGTAAGTACTGAATTCAGCGCCGCCAGATTGTGGACTCATCGCGGTTCTAAACTCAACAAAGTTGTAATTAAAGTTATTCGCCCACGTTGGGGTAGCAAGCACGAGGGCAAGGAGTAAGGAAAATGGCAGTGTATTGCGCATCATGATGGTGTCCGCATTCAATCAAATAGGTGGCAAAGATACCGTAATCGTAAGCAAATTACAGGCCATTTATTTCGATTGATGGTTTTTGGAAGCTCAAGGATTAATAAATGATCTAACACGCTGGAATGAAACAAATAAGCGGCTGGCCAATGTGCTGTAAGCTGCAACTGCAGTCGGTTTCGGTATATGATGGCGTCAAATTCAGACAGTGAAGTGAAATGATGTCGACATCAATCGCATTAATGGTTCAGGGCACCACCTCTGATGCAGGGAAAAGTGTGTTAGTGGCGGGGTTATGCCGTGTTTTAGCCAGAAAAAACATCAAGGTGGCGCCATTCAAGCCCCAGAATATGGCGCTGAACAGTGCCGTCACCCCTGATGGCGGTGAAATTGGTCGCGCTCAGGCTGTGCAAGCACAAGCGTGTGGGATTGCGCCGAGTGTGCACATGAACCCTGTGCTACTCAAACCAAATTCAGATACCGGTGCGCAAGTGATTTTGCAAGGGCGTGCTTTATCGAATATGGAAGCGAGTGCTTACCATGACTATAAAAAAGTGGCACTGGAAACCGTGATGGATTCGTTTCAGCGGCTGCAAAATGAGTATCAAGCGGTGATGATTGAAGGGGCGGGCAGTCCGGCGGAAATCAATTTGCGCGCCAATGATATTGCCAATATGGGCTTTGCTGAAGCTGCCGATGTCCCCGTGATCATTGTGGCGGATATTGATCGTGGTGGTGTGTTTGCTCATTTATACGGTACGCTGGCTTTGCTTTCCGAGTCGGAGCAGGCGCGAGTGAAAGGGTTTGTGATTAACCGTTTTCGTGGTGATATTGCCTTGTTGCAATCGGGGCTGGATTGGTTAGAGCAAGCCACCGGTAAGCCAGTGATTGGTGTGTTGCCTTACCTGCACGGTTTTGATCTGGAAGCTGAGGATGCAATTGCGGCTCATCAGACGTTGGCGGAAGAAAGCCAATTGCGGGTTGTGGTCCCAGTATTGGCGCGGATCAGTAATCACACTGATTTTGATCCTCTACGGTTAAATCCGCACATCGATTTTCGCTATGTTAGGCAAGGTGAATCACTACGCGGCGCGGATCTGATCATCTTGCCTGGCACCAAATCGACGCGGGCCGATCTGGCTTACTTACGTGCCCAAGGTTGGGATAAAGAGATTGTGCGTCACTTGCGTTTAGGCGGTAAAGTCATCGGGATTTGTGGCGGATTTCAAATGCTGGGGGAATGGGTGCATGATCCGCTCGGGATTGAAGGTGAAGCGGGCAGTAGCCAAGGGCTGGGTTTGCTGGCGATGCAAACCGAGTTGAGTGCGGAAAAACGCCTTACTAATGTGCAAGGAAGGTTGACACTCAATGGTCAATCTGTGGCGGTGCAGGGTTATGAGATCCACGCCGGACGTTCTGATTGGCAGCAACCACTACCTAGTCCAATCATCCTGAATACGGGGGATGTTGACGGTCTAGTTAGTGAGGATAATCAACTGTTTGGCACCTATTTACATGGTATTTTTGATTTGGCGGAAACCGCGCAGTGCCTTTGTCAATGGGCGGGTGCGGCCAGTATTGAGCCGTATGATCATCGAGCCATACAAGAACAGGCGATCAATCGTATTGCCGATGCCATTGAACAACATCTTAATCTAGATCTGTTATGGCCAGATTTATAAGGAAAATCTCTATGTTTAAACGTATGACTTTACTGCTATGTTTAGCGGTTCATGTGCTGCCGGTTAGCGCGCAAGAGACGCTACGCATTTATGCGGCATCATCGATGACCAATGCAGTTGAAGCGTTGGTCGATGCTTATCAACAGCAACATGATGTCAAATTGGTGACGGTGTTCGGTGGCTCTTCTTCTTTAGCGCGTCAAATCGAAGTGGGAGCACCAGCGGATTTGTTCATTTCAGCCAGTGAAGACTGGGCGGATTACCTGGTTGAAAAATCGTTGGTAGAAAAACAGCAGGTGGTCACCTTAGCGGCAAATCGCTTGGTATTGATTCGCCCTACTGCGCAGCCAATTGAAGCATTTGATCTGCAAAACCTCACGGCATGGCAAGCTGCTTTGGCGGATTCTCGATTGGCGGTGGCACAGGTTGATGCGGTACCCGCCGGTGTCTATGCTAAGCAGGCGTTGCAGCATTTAGGTGTCTGGTCAGGATTAGAGACTCGTTTGGCACAAACCAATAACGTGCGAATTGTGTTAGCGCTGGTCGAACGGGGGGAATCACCGCTGGGGATTGTGTATAAAACCGATGCGATATTGAGTGATAAAGTGGCGCTGGTCAGCGATTTTCCAGAGCAGTCACATCAAGCGATACGTTATCCGTTAGTTCAACTCAATGATAAAGCGGCTAATGCTGAGCTAGTCGCATTTTTGCGCTCTGCGGCAGCGCAACAGATCTTACAGCGCTTTGGCTTTGAGTCAGTAAGCGAGTAGGCATAGTGTTGACCGATTACGAATGGGCCGCCTTGCTGCTTAGCCTTAAAGTGGCGGGTTACGCCACAGTATGGTTATTGCCGATAGGCATTTTACTGGCGTGGCTGTTGGCACGCAGTTCTTTTGTTGGCAAAGGGCTGATTGATAGCCTAGTGCACTTGCCTTTGGTATTGCCACCAGTGGTGGTTGGTTATTTATTGCTGATTAGTATGGGGCGAAAAGGTTGGCTTGGGCAGTGGCTGTATCAAGTTTTTGGGATCAGCTTTAGCTTCAGTTGGCGTGGTGCAGTGCTGGCTTGCATGGTGATTGCGCTACCGTTAATGGTGCGTTCAATTCGCTTGAGTTTAGAAAGTGTGGATCGAAAACTGGAACAAGCTGCGCGTACTTTGGGGGCATCACCCGTGCGAGTCTTTTTTACTATCACTTTGCCGCTGACCCTACCGGGCATTTTAACTGGGGTGATGCTTGCATTTGCGCGCAGTCTAGGTGAGTTTGGCGCCACCATCAGTTTTGTGTCGAATATTCCCGGTGAAACGCAAACCATCCCGCTGGCCATGTTTACCTTTTTAGAAACGCCGGGTTCGGAAATGCAAGCTGCCCGTTTGTGTGTGATTTCGATTGCGATTGCACTTGGGTCACTGTTCGCCTCGGAATGGCTAAGCCGCCGGATTAAGCAGCGCTTGGGAGTACAATGATGGGCGAATTGATTTTACAAGTGCAGCAGCAGTTAGGTGAGACTCGTCTTGAGGTTGACTTGCGTTTACCCGCCGCGGGGATTTGTGCGATTTTTGGACGCTCAGGGGCGGGGAAAACCTCACTGATCAATGTGATCAGCGGGTTAAGTACACCACAGCAAGGTGAGATCCATATTGCGGGTCGCACGCTATTTAGTTCAACCCAAGGCATTAATCTGCCGATTGAGCAGCGTAAGATTGGCTATGTATTTCAAGATGCGCGGCTTTTCCCACACTATACCGTGCGTGGCAATCTAAATTATGGGGTGAGCTGCCCAGATGCGGCTTATTTTGCCAGCGTGACCAATTTGTTGGCGTTACAGCCGCTATTGGATCGCTATCCGCGTGATTTATCGGGCGGAGAAAAGCAGCGCGTTGCGCTGGGGCGAGCACTGTTATCAAAACCGGATTTGTTGTTAATGGATGAGCCGCTGGCCGCATTAGATATGCCACGTAAGAAAGAAGTGATGCCTTTTTTGGAAAACTTAGCCCAACATTTTCAGCTACCGATCTTGTATGTCTCACACAGCACACAAGAAATTTTACGCTTGGCTGATCATTTGGTGGTGTTAGAGCAGGGTCAAGTGCTCAGTGCTGGGCCCATCGAGCAAGTGTGGTCATCAAAGGCGATGCGACCTTGGCAATCGTTCAGCGAGCAAAGTACGCTGTTTACCGCAACGGTGACCCAACAGCATCCGCAGTATGGTTTGAGCCAAGTTTGTTTGGCGGAAGGGGTGGAACTTTGGGTGCAGCAGATTGAAGCACAACGGGGTAATCGTGTGCGGATGCAAGTGCGCGCTAACGATGTGTCGATTGCGTTACAAAAACCGATTGCAAGTTCGATCCGCAACATTCTACCCGCCCAGATTGTGGCGATTGAACATCAAGCTCCGAGTAAAAAAAGTGTCTCGCTCAAACTTGAATTAGCGGCTGGGTGTTATTTGTGGGCGGTGGTCACCGAATGGGCTTACGCTGAGTTGGCACTTGACGTGGGTATGCCAGTATTTGCGCAAATCAAAGGGGTCAGTGTGTCACAGCGTGATGTGGTTTTGACTCATTGAGCTTGTAGAGCTAGAGCGTGATTTGACGGGTTCTGTAAGCTCACGCTAAATCACAACAAGTTTTAAATAAACCAACCTAGTTAAACCTAAGTTAAGCGAACAGATGGGCAATGGCTTCGCGCTCTTCTTCGGTGAGTAGCGAGGCTTGCGCCTGATGCAGTGAGCGATCAATATCGCCTTGTAGCGTACGCAGCTGCTGCGGGCTTAATTTGCTCAGTTGAGCTTTCCAATCGGAAAATTGTTGAGGGTTCATTTGGTGTTCCGCTATTAACCATAATGGGCTTGGATTAAAAAACGGTGCTTGATGAAGTTGTGCTCGACAATCGGTGCTCATCGCTTGGCTCCTTTGTGTCGCGTTAATCCTACAATAACCATAGTCAGAAATTAGCGCGGCGGTGCGACTATTTTGTCCAGAAAGTGTAAGCATTTTTACAAGAAATGGTTATCTCCATAATGAGAATATTCATCAATGAGTAAAGGTTGATACTTTTCGGTGAGTTAGGGTACTGAGTTGCGGTACCCATTACATGGCTTGATCACCAGCCGCCGAGTGAGCCGGCGGCTTTATGGTCAGCGGCCTTTATGCTTCGCTGGGGGTGACGACTTTCACAGCAAATTTATTGGCTAACGAATGCAGCTCTGGCAGCATGCGATAAATCAGATGTAGCTGTTGTAGCACCATGCGTGCCGAGCCTTCATCATCTTCGCGCCATTCGGTGAGGCGAGTTTCTAGTCCTGTATTATCAATGTGCTGAGCATGAGACTCTGCGCTGTGGTGGAACAGTTGCTGATAAAGCAGATCAAGATGCTGATGGATCACTCGATGTGCATCCAGTACCAATTGATGCACGCTCTCATCCTCGAGGCGAGTACGATGTGCGCCTAGGGCCGAAATATAACTGAGCAGTGCATGGTTAAGGGTTAAAAAGCGAAAACTGTCACCGGCAGCCGCTTGATAGCGGCCTGGCTCTGCCAACATATTGGTGACTGCAGCGGAGAGCGCCGCATCTTGATTATGGGCCTGCTGGCGCGCCACTCGATAACTTAAACTGTCTTTTTTACCGATACGATACTGGCCAATGATCTGGGCTAAATACTGTTTATTCGCTTCTATGGCATCGGCCATGACTTTGTGCAAACGCTTGGATTGCCAGTCGGGCAAGATCCACACTACCGCAGCCACCGCTAACGCACAGCCGACCAAAGTATCGGCCAAGCGTGGTAATACTACCGCGTAGCCTTCGCCTAATTGATTGAAACAAAACAGCACTAATAAGGTAATAAAACCGGTCGCGTAGCCGTAATTATTCAAGCGAAATGCGAAAAACATCACTCCAGAGAGCACAATAAACAACAGTTGGCTTTCTTGGGAGGGAAAGAAAGTTAACAGCGGTACGCCGAGCAATAATCCGGCCAGAGTGCCAATGATTCGCGCGGTCAATTTTTGTTTGGTGGCGGCGTAGTTGGGTTGACACACAAACAGGGTGGTTAGCAAAATCCAGTAACCGCGTTCAATCCCTAAACCTTGAATCAACCCGTAGCCGGCAGTGAGCGCCAGCGACATACGTAATGCATGACGAAACAGCAGCGAATCAGGAGTAAGATTGGCGCGTAGCCGTTGCCACATGCTGCCTAAAGTATGGGCTTCGGTATCGTTCAATTCGCCCTCTTCTGGTTTTGCGACATCCGGATTACTGACGTTATTGAGCAGCTTTTCTACGGTGGCAAGATTATTCAACAGGTAGCCGAGCTGACCGAGTAGACTTTTCCAATCGCGTCTATCTTGCTGACGTAAATAATTGAGCGATAGTTGCAACTCATCCAACGCTATAATCGATCCTGCCTGATGCTGGTAACTGTGCCCTAAACGGATCGATTGCGCGATATCACGACAGGCTTTGGCCTGGGTTTCCAATAAATGTTTAAAGCGAAACAGAATATCTGAGCGACCAAAATGATCCGCTAACTCTTGGTAGCGGTAGTGAGTTGAACTGACTCGCTCGTGAATGTCTTGCGCTAAAAAATAAATGTTTAAGAAGCGGTCGCTCGCGCTATCCACGTGACCCCGTTTCGATCGAGTCAGAAAGATGGCATTGCACTGATTGAGCGCATTTACCGTGGCAGCATTCAAATTGGCCTCAAGTATCCGATAGGGCTGAGGCACCAGATCCGAAACTGGGTGGAACAGTGAGGATTTGGCTTCTAAGTAATTGGCCAGTTGTAGAAAAACGTTGGCGAGGTTTTGTTGCACCGGTTGCATCGGCCAACATGCATGCCACAGCATTGACATGAAGTAGTACCAAGCACTGCCGCTTAGCAGCAGCAAAGGTTGCAGCCAAATCGTGGTACTTTGGTGCGCACCAAGCATGGTGTAGATCGCAAGCAGTAACGAAGCAAATGCAATACTGGCATAGCGTGAGCCGAGCGCGCCGAGCATGATAAAGCCAAAAGTAGACGTAAATAGACCGATGGCAAACAGCCACGGGGTCTTAAACAAAATTTCAATTGAAAAGGCGGCGATCGCAAAACAGATCAAAGTTAGCGTGATGGATTTCAAGCGCCCCGTAAAACGGTCATCGCGCTCGGCCAGCGCCGCTGCAATCACGCCTAAAATCAACGGGGTGATCCAAGTGTTGAGCTGGTAATACCAAGCCGGGATCACTACACCGAGCAGCGTCAGCAACATCAAAATACTGTAGTTAACCGTTTTATTGGCCCAATACAGGCGTAGTTGGTTGATTTTTGGCACGGTGCTACACATCAGTCAGGGTTGAAAACGGCCAGTTTAGCAGATTGAAGTCATCACATGCTGATCAAAACAAATAAATATTGACCTTTCACTACTGATTGTCTTGATTGGAGATTATTTCTCAGGGTCTGCCTGGTTCAGAATATTGACATTATCTTTTTATTGGCTCGAGGGATTGGGGTATGATTGGCGACAATTTTGTTAGTGGGTTTCTACCTTTGTTAGTAGGTTTCTACCAATGCAGCTAAATGCCAATAAGACTGCACAGTTTTTTATCGCCAACGAATACTATCAAGTGGCGCTTGAGCACGAGTGGCTGGTGTTGACTTCGCTCAGTAGCGAGGAGCGGATCCCTTTTTCGGTCTGGAATGGACAAGTGCAGATCCGACGAGGTTTATGTTGGGGCAGTTTGCAGTTTTTCGCCGATCCGGAATCGGGTGTACAACGCAGTTGGTTGGTGCAAGGTTTACCTTGGCCACAATGCCGCGCATTTGCTCAGCAGTTGGTGGCGCATTATCAGGTTTGGCACCAGCGGCAGTGTGAACAGCTCAATCTGTATGTGCCTCGTTGGCAGCAGGAATTATCACGTCTGACTCGCTTGCCTTGTTTTTTAGCACACTCTGCGATTGAAGCTTGGGTGGCGCAGGTGTATGCCGATTTAACCCACATCAAGATGACGCTGCATGAGGCGCAAAAGCGTTTGCCTAGCGTGTTTGAACCTTTGTTGCCTTGGTTGTTAGATACCTCGGCGAGATTATCGGAGCGTAACCAAACTTGGTTAGAGCGAGAACGCCTCAACTGGACGGTGCTCTTTTCACAGTGCGAATCTTCACCGCTCAATCTATCGCAGCAGTACGCGGTACTACTTAATGATGATCATAATTTGGTGTTGGCTGGGGCGGGCTCTGGCAAAACCAGTGTGTTAACCGCACGAGTCGCTTATTTACTGCAAAGTCACCTTGCTAAGCCAGAACAGATTTTAATGGTCGCTTTTGCGCGTGATGCGGCACAGCAGATGGCTGAGCGGCTGACCAATAAAATAGGTTTAGAGGCTGAACGCTTGCAAGTGAATACGTTCCATCAGTTGGGGCTACGTATTTTGAATCGAGTGGAAGGCAAAACGGTGGTGATGTCGCCGTTGGCAAGCGACAGTAAGCTTAAACAAGCGTGGTGCATTGATTGGTTAAAGCGTCACTGGTTGACGCCAAGCAATTTTAAACGTTGGCAAAAGCATTTGGCGAGTTGGCCGATTGCTTATTTGGCAGGAGATGATGAACTCGGTAGCCACGTAGAAAACCCCAAACTGATCGCATGGCTGGAAAAACAGCTCGATCAATTAGCACAACTGGGGTTAAGCAAAAAAGAGCTACAGCAACGTTTGGTTGAGAGTGACGATTTTCCACGTTTAAACAGTGAGCTAGCCTTGTGTTGGCCTTGCTACCAAGCATGGCAACAGATGCTCAATGAACAAAATCAGATTGATTTTAATATCATGATCAATCGTGCCACTGAGTATGTTGAGCAAGGTAAATTTCATTCACCGTGGAAATTTATCATGGTTGATGAGTACCAAGATATTTCGCCGTCACGTTTACGTTTGTTGCAAGCGTTGTGTGAACAGAATCAAGGCCAGTGCAATTTGTTTGCGGTGGGGGACGATTGGCAGTCAATCTACCAATTTGCTGGGTCAGATGTGGATTTGACCACCGGTTTTGCTGCCCGTTTTGCTCACTCTACGGTGCATTTTCTTGATACCACTTATCGATTTAATGATCAGATTGGTGCGGTAGCCAATCAGTTCATTCAGCATAACCCGAACCAATTACCGAAAACACTCAATAGCTTTAAAACGCAAAAATCCAAAGCGGTGGTACTGGCAGCGAGCAATTCGGTGGAAAAAATCCTCGATGATCTTAACCGGGCAGCCAAACAGCCTAAAAGCGTGCTGTTATTGGGGCGTAATCACTACCATCAGCCTGAACTTTTACCCGATTGGCAACAGCGGTATCGTTCTCTCAGTCTAGAGTTTATGACCTGCCATGGCAGCAAAGGTAAAGAGGCCGATTATGTGATTATTCTGGCGGTCGATGAAGGGCAATTTCCGGCACGGGTTAAAGCCTTACATCTGGATAGAGCGTTAACCCAAGGGAATGATGATTTCCCGTATGCTGAAGAGCGCCGGCTCTTTTATGTGGCGCTAACTCGTGCCAAGCAGAAGGTATGGGTCACCTACAGCGGTCATGGTTCTTGCTTTGTGCAAGAGTTGCTCAATGACGACTATCCGGTTATTAAACAAAAATAGACGGCAGAGAATGCAAGGCTTGCCTGTACAAACCTTGATTGGGTCATCAATGATGAGTTAGCACAAAATCCATGCCCAAGTGAACACGGCAAAACACAAGGCAATAAATACCGCGGCGGAGCCGATATCTTTGGCGCGACCGCTCAATTGATGGTGTTCGGTACTGATCCGATCCACTACGGCTTCAAGCGCGGAATTGAATAACTCAGCGATGAGAATCAGCACTAAGCAACCCACCAGTAAGAGTTGTTCAATTTTCGTCACCGGTAGGAAGAAAGTTACAATAGTGAGTGGTAGGGCTAATATCACTTCTTGGCGAAATGCGGCTTCATTTTTCCAAGCGGCGATCAAACCTTTTATCGAGTAGCCGGTGGCGTAAAAAATACGGCTTAAGCCAGTACGAGAGTGTTTCATGCGATGAACTCGCTGAGTCAGTGAACAAGAGCGCTCGATTATATACGTTTAATTTGCTTAACGGCAGTTGCATAGGAATAACATCATGAACAGAGCACTGTTATTAGTTGATATTCAAAATGATTTTTCTCCAAGCGGTGCGCTACCTGTGCCGGATGGTGATGCGGTGTTGTCGGTGGTCAATCGATTGATCCCCACGTTTAGCCACGTGATTGCTACCAAAGATTGGCATCCTGTCGCGCACGCCAGTTTTGCCTCAGTGCAGGGGAAAATGCCTGGCGAAGTGTTGGAACTTAATGGCACGTTACAAGTGATGTGGCCAGATCACTGTGTGCAACAGACTCATGGCGCAGAATTTATTGCGGGTTTGGAGAGTCAGCGGATCACGCACACGGTGCTGAAAGGTACTCATCCTGATGTGGATAGTTATAGCGGATTTTTTGATAACCAACGTCAGCACGCTACCGGACTTGCCGATTACTTGCACCAGCATGGGATTACCGAGTTGTATATTGCGGGGTTAGCGACAGACTATTGTGTCAAATTTACCGCGCTGGATGCGAGATCACTCGGTTTTAACACCTGGGTGATCCAAGATGGATGTCGTGGGGTGGAGCTCAAACCGGGTGATTGTGCTGCGGCATGGCAAGCGATGAAAAGCGCAGGCTGCCAGCTGATCAGCTCCCAACAGCTATTGGTGAGCTAACGGTGGGCCAGTGAAGTGATCAAAAAAGGCTATCTTGCGTGATAGCCAGATAAGTGGAGAGCAAACCCGTGATTTAGGTTAAGTACGCTCGGCAAGATAAGCTGGGTAGTCAGGGATCTCAATCTCGACTTGCTGCTCCATTAAAGAGGAAGAAAACAGGAATTTAGCACTGGCGCGATTGGCGGCCACGGGAATATTCCACACGCTGGCGATACGCAGTAGAGCTTTGACATCAGGATCATGCGGTACGGCATTAAGTGGATCCCAAAAGAAAATCAACACATCAATTTTCCCTTCAGAAATTAATGCGCCAAGCTGTTGATCGCCGCCCATCGGGCCGCTGATCATACTTTTGATGGCTAGCCCAGTCTCTTTACTGAGCATATGACCGGTGGTACCCGTGGCATACAGAAAATGACGTTGCAGTTTTTCTTTATTTTCTTGAACCCAACGCAGTAGTTCACCTTTGCAGTTATCGTGAGCCACAAGAGCAACGTGCTTATGCGCTGCCATCGTGCGGGTGGTTTTTTTCATTACCGGATTTCCTAGTGTTTTTGGATTAAGGCTTGATAACCAAAAATTGATGTTTATTCAACTACTTTTATTGAAAACGCCGCTAGTATTTGAGGGCGATACGGTTTTATGTCTCGGCTGTGAATACGATCATTTTGTTGAGCGGCTGCTGAAAATTACGCAAAGCAGCCGCAAGTTAAGCAATAGTTAATACAAGGCTTGTTCGAGTATTGCGCGTGATTGTTGCAAGGTGATGGTGCCTTGTTCACCGAGTTTTAGCATGCCGTGTGCCGTCAGTTGCTCGATCACCGCTGCAACGGCGGCACTTTTTTCCATGCCATGATCACCAAATTGAGTGGCAACGCCGAGTTGGTGGTAAAACTTTTCAATCGCCGCAATGGTTTGTTGGGCAAGATCATCGGTTGGTGGTAACCCAAACACATTTTTGCCCATCTGTTCGAGTTTAGCGGTTTTGTGTTCCAATTGATTACGTAGCAACCAAGGCTGGATCACGGCCAGTGAGCGTGCGTGATCTAGATGCCACAGAGCGGTGAGTTCATGACCAATCATATGGGTTGCCCAATCTTGTGCTACTCCCGTTCCAATCAAACCATTTAAGGCTTGGTTGGCGGTCCACATTAGATTGGCACGCCATGCATCATTATCTCGTTTGCTAAAATCTCCAGCTAAAATCAACAAGTTTCTTAGCAGTACTTCGGCGTACCCTTCTTGTACCATCGCTTGACTTGGTAGGGTTAAATATTGCTCGCATACATGAACCCAAGCATCAACCAAACCATTGACCAGCTGGCGTTCCGGTAAGCTTTTCATCACATCAGGATCCAGTATCGCGAAGCGAGGTTGAACCGCAGGAGATAAAAATGCCAATTTATCTTGGGTTTCTGCTTTGGTGATCACCGCGCCGGTATTGGATTCAGAGCCTGTGGCTGGCAAAGTCAAAATCGCTCCAATCGGAGTCGCTTGTTGCACTATGTGGTGTCCGGTCAAAATATCCCATCCGTCACCAGCATAAAATGCTGCCGCAGCGACGTATTTCGAGCCATCAATCACTGAGCCGCCACCTACCGCCAAAATAAAATTGACCGACTGCTGTTTGACTATCTGGACGGCTTTATCCAAAGTTTCTTTGGTTGGATTAGGCTCAACCCCAGCAAATTCGACCCACTGATGTTCACTTAAAGCGGCGACCACTTGGTCATACACGCCGTTACGTTTGATGGAACCTCCACCATACAACACTAATACTTTGCTTTCTTTCGGGATCTCTTGACCAATTTGGGCAATTTGGCCTTGTCCAAAATGAATTTTGGTTGGGTTGACATAACTGAAATGCATTTTACTCACCTCGCTGTTTTGCTATCACTATACTCTGCCTAACTTGAAGCTGCAGCAATCTTGGTGACGTTTACTCTTAAAATTGGTAGCTTTCCGGCACCACAACCACACCTTGTTCAGAAATACGGAACCGCTTGGCATCTTGATCGGGATTGACCCCAATTTCAGTATAGGGAGGGATGATGACATGCTTGTCGACGATACAGTGCTTCAGCTTACAACCTTCGCCCACTTCGACATCGTCAAATAAAATGCTATCAATGATTTGCGCTGCATCATTAATCCGTACATTGGATGAGATGATTGAGTGTTGCACCGAACCTCCAGAATTAATCACACCATTGGCGATAATCGAGTTAATAAACACGCCTTCGTTACCCGTGGCCGAGGAGACTGTTCTGGCGGGTGGGAGCTGTTGTTCATAAGTACGGATCGCCCAGTTTTTTTGGTATAAATTCATTGGTGGCACGGGTTGGAGCAAGTCCATATTGGCATCATAAAATGAATCTATCGTACCCACGTCGCGCCAATAACAATCTCGAGCGACACGTCCTTTATCGGAGCAGAACGAATAGGCAAATACGTTACTGGTTTCAATTAATTTTGGGATGAGATCTTTGCCAAAGTCATGGCTCGATTGCTCAAGCTCAGCATCTTCGCTTAAGGCTTTTTTCAACACATCGATATTGAAAATATAGATCCCCATCGAAGCTAAACTAGAATCTGGTTTATTGGGCAGGCTAGGTGGGTCGCTAGGTTTTTCGACAAAGCTGGTGATAAGGGATTGTTGATTGATCGTCATTATCCCAAATGCAGAGGCTTGATGACGAGGTACTTCCATGCATGCAATGGTGAGGGCGGCACGGTTGGCAATATGCTCCTCCAGCATCGCGGCATAGTCCATTCGGTAAATATGATCACCTGATAACACCACCACATATTTGGCATCGCTGCGTGCGAGCAGCCACATATTATGAAATAACGCATCGGCGGTACCTTCATACCATTTGCCGCCTTTACGCATTTGTGGAGGAACCACGGTAATGAATTCGCCTAATTCAGGATTGAAAATAGACCAACCATTGCGTAGGTGTTTATGCAGTGAATGGGATTTATATTGAGTCAGCACCAAAATGCGGCGTAATCCCGAATGCAGGCAATTGGTTAAGGTGAAATCAATGATCCGATATTTTCCGCCGAAAGGTACCGCAGGTTTGGCGCGATCATCAGTGAGTGGGGAAAGGCGTGAACCGATGCCGCCCGCCAAAATCACCGCTAAAGTGTCCTGCATAGAGTATCTCCCTGAAATAGATTGATGGCAAAGTGGGGTATTGGCTTGGCACAAAATGTGATCTAAGGCGCTTTTTAAGCGTAGTACAAGATAGGCAAGTGAGAGGTGTGGTGAGCGGTACAACAATAGGGTGAGTGCTTGAACCCGCTTGAGCTGCGAGGTGGATCTTAGTTATATGGTAACTGGGTCGCGCGTTACATTACGCTAAGTGATCCATTTCGGCTTCGGTTAACACCGATATTTGATTACGCCCAGAAGCTTTTGACTCATACAACGCAAGATCAGCACGTTGGTAGGATTTTTCTGGTTTTTTACACAGCGTGGTGATCCCAGCACTGATGGTGACTGGCTGATGGTGTACGGTGGCAATGTAATGACGGATCCGGTTAAGCACCCGTTCGGCTTCCTCTAATGATGTGTAAGGGAAAATAATCGCAAATTCTTCACCACCAGTTCGGGCAATAAAATCCGATTCCCGTAGCTGATCTTGGATCTCTTTAGCCACCGTTCGTAATACATGGTCGCCTTCGGTATGCCCAAATTTATCGTTAATCCGTTTAAAGTGGTCAATATCCACAATCGCTAGACAACTTTGTGCCATCTTCGGGTAACGGCGGATTTTGGCACATTCTAGCTCGATGGTTTGATCAAATTTACGACGATTCCATAAGTCGGTTAATGCATCTTTTTCACTCAATTCACGCAGGCGATGTTCTAACTCTTTATGGCGTGAAATATCCACGAAAGAAGCTACATAAAATTGAATTATATTACTGTCATCGCGTATGCTTTGGATGCGTAGAATTTCGGTATTATTTGTGCCATCTTTGCGTTTATTGATGATTTCACCTTCCCACACCCCTTTGCTTTGTAGCGCTTTCCACATCTGCATATAAAACTCAGTTTTATGCAATCCAGAGGTAAAGATAGAGGGTTGTTTGCCTTGTACATCCTCAAATGAGTAGCCTCTTAAACGAGTAAACTCATTATTGACTTTGATGATTCGATTATTACGGTCTGTGATCATCACCGCCGACATGCCATCCATCGCCGCTCGTGCCAGCTTACTATCAAGGCTATTTTTTTGATGGTTGATATTCCACGCAACAAATCCTGCCGCAATGACTGCTAGCAGAGAGAAGACGGTGATGGCTTGTCGGATTAATGACCAGCGTGCATCGGCATAAGTTTGCTTAATTTCTTGTTGATTGACTCTGAGCACCAATACCAAGGGTTTAGTGTCAGGGAGTAGAGAATTGAGCGCAACATTTAGGTAGCTAAACCAAGTTTTATTTGAGAGTGCAAACCCTTGTGGTTCGGTCTGGATGGTTTGCCATAAACCAGGGTGCTGAGTTGCAAAATTGTGGTAGGCCAGCGGTTGGCTTGAAGGGGGCAAAGCACGCTCGCTTAGTAATAAATTACCGGCAAGATTGAAGACATCCGGTGAGTCAAATTGATCATAAATAAAAGAAAGTCTTTGATAGAGAGACTGGAGTTTTACCGTGACGATCAGAAAACCACTGGCTTGATTTTTGGCCTCAACTCGAGTGACAAAGCGGAAAGTGGGTAGTGCACCCGAAGGGTCTTCAGGGTTTATTGCTAGTCCACTGACCCAAACATGTTGATTTGGTTGCTGACGGTAGTGATTGAGCACTTGTTGATTAAAAGTACCGGAGGTTTGCGCTGATTCAACAAATTTGACGTGATTGCCGTCATAGATTGCGCGTAGCTGTTCTTTGCCTTGTAAATCCAGTAACTGGAATGATGAGAAAATATTTTGAGAGCGGAGAGTGAGATTCCATAAAGTTTTTAATTGCTGGAGATTTGTCCGATTCAAGGTCTGATTGGCGGCTACTAAGGTGTCACTTTTACCTAGTTCTTGTGTTAACTGATGAGATTTTTGCAACATCTGCAGTAGGTCGTGTCGGCTAAACTCAAGTTGTAAGCGAGTTTGCTTTTCGACGCTGCTCACTGCTTGGGTTTCAAGCTCGCTGACTTGATGCATGAAATACAGCGAAGGTATGAACGCCAGTACAAACGCAACAATCAAGAATTGAGTTAAATAGTTTCGGGCAAAAATGTACACAGCGCTGGTTTTTAATGATAAAACTCGCATTATACCTTGTTATCAATGAGACTTCGTTTCCAAAATGTAACTTCGTGTGTTTGATCACGCTTTGCTGTGCAATGCTGCTAAATTTGCAGTGAGTGGGTTATAGTAAGTTTGTTTATTGAATTGATGCATAAGTAAAAATTGGTTGCTTGGTTCACTAAGCCAAGATGTGTAAGGATGCTGGCTGAATGAGCATTTGACCCGATTGCAGTGTTGCGATCATAAGACTGCCGAATTGATCTATGCATCTAATTGATTTGATAAGTTATTCTAATAAAAATAAGATTTATAGCAAAATATGAATAACTGATATGGCATATCTAATATTATGTGCCATAGTTAAAGCGTAAGGTTAGTGAGAACATTTCAGATGGAGGACATGGAGCCTTACAGACAATTTGGACGGAATCAAAACAACATATCACTACCTCGGCTAAGAGACGCTTGCACACGAAGCCAAGCGAATTCGCAAAACTCACGTTTGAGTTTACGAGGAAAAAGGCGCGCTTTTCAGTGCGCCTTTTGCATTCAGTTTACCTTTACATCTGCTTATCAGCCATTGTGTTGAGCCCGCTACGCTGCCGTTTGTCCAGATCATAAATTTCACACTGCTTCTGGTTAGGCTTTTGGATATACTGCCGCCAACAAAGGAGCTGCATGATGAATCGAGTACCAACCAATATTATTACCGGTTTTTTAGGCGTTGGAAAAACCACCGCGATTTTGCACTTGTTAGCCACAAAACCTGCCGATCAAAAGTGGGCGGTACTGGTCAATGAGTTTGGTGAAATTGGCATTGATGGGGCAATAATGAGTGAGCAGGGGGCAATGATTAAACAAGTGCCTGGTGGCTGTTTATGTTGTACCGCGGGGGTGCCTATGTCAGTAGGCATAAATGCATTGCTGCGTCAAAAACCGGATCGTTTAATTATTGAACCTACTGGGCTTGGTCATCCTAAGCAGGTGGTTGCCACATTAATTTCAGCCCAGTACCAAGATTATATCGATTTAAAAGCGACCATTGCTTTGCTTGATCCTCGTCATTTGAGTATGGATAAATACCTCAGCAACCAAAATTTTAATGATCAATTGGCCAGTGCCGATATCATTTTGGGTAATAAGGTAGATTTGTGTTGTAGCCACGATATTGAGGTGTTTAATGATTGGGTGACGGAGCAGCAGCCAGCCAAAGCATTCAGTCAGTTGATCCGCCAAGCGCAATTTCCGATGGAATTACTGGATATGCCGCGTTTAAGTGGTCATGCTTCAAGCCACATTGATGCCCATCACCACCACCATGCCACGGCAGAGCCGCAATTTCAGCTTGCGCCCCAGCAAGCTTTTGTACGCAAAGAGAATCGAGGTCAGGGCTATTTCAGTTGTGGCTGGCTGTTTGGCGCTGAATACCAGTTCAACTTTGATCTGCTGTTCCAATTATTCAATGACTTAACCGCTGAACGAGTGAAAGGCGTATTGAATACCGATCGTGGCTGTTATGCCTTTAATGTGGCCAATCGCGTGGTTTCAGTGACTGAAATGAGCTTAGAGGGATTTGAATCGCGTTTAGAAGTGATTGACTCACAATCAATGCCGTGGGATGAGTTAGAAAGCATACTGCTTCGCTTGGCGGGTATTGCGCAAACCTAATATCCCCTTCCAACTTGAAGTTGCAGCGGTGTTGGCGACGTTCGTTCATCCCAATCACATAGTTTGTCTATGTTCATGGGGACTCACTCACTTGCCGTCTACCTGCAACTCCAAGTTGTTTAGGTATAGGTTACTTTGCGCTAAAAAATCAGTGTAGAAACAAGCATAACAGGTGAGTTTAAACTCGCCTTTTATGTGCTTACTATCAAGCTCGACGGTTAACGTTTATTACGCAGATAACGTTTACGACGTTCTTCTTTATTTTTAGCTTTTTCTTCCGCTTTACGTGCTTCATCGAGCTCAACTTGTTTGAGTTCCTCGGTGATCATCTCTGGCCGTTCTAAGGTAATTTGCCCTAAGACTCCTTGACGTAACTCGTGCAATAAAATTTCAGAAGCTTTATGCAAATCAACTCGTGCCCCTGCGCGTAGCGCGCCACGTTTACGGCCAATCTCTTCCATCAATTCAACATCAGTTTCTGGCAGCTCTTCTAGCTGATAACGTTCTTGCAGTTTTGCTGGGTAGTGTTTCGCCAAATATTCTACGGTGTAGAAGGCGACTTCATCATATTCCATCGCCGTATCTTTCACTGCGCCAGTGGCGGCCAAACGAAAGCCACTGTGTGGGTTTTCTACTTTTGGCCATAAAATTCCCGGCGTATCGGAAAGCACAATCCCATTTTGCAGATTGATCCGCTGCTGGCGACGCGTTACCGCCGGTTGGTTACCAGTTTGAGCAATAGCACGGCCAGCTAAGGTATTAATAATGGTCGATTTTCCTACATTAGGAATCCCCATAATCATAGTGCGAATATTTTTGCCAATCTCTTCGCGCTGTGGTGCAAGCTTGCGGCATAAATCGAGGATCTTATGCACTTCTTGTGGATTGGCGGTGGTGATCGCCATGGCTTTTACCCCTTGCTCCTGCTCAAGATGGGCAATCCACAGTTCAGTTAACTCAGGATCGGCTAAATCACGTTTATTCAGCACCTTAACACAAGGTTTTTCGCCCCGCAGATGTGAGATCAACGGATTTTCGCTACTGAACGGAATCCGTGCATCTAGCACTTCGATAATCACATCGACTTGTGGAATCGCCTCTTCAATTTCCTTACGAGCCTTGTGCATATGGCCAGGAAACCACTGGATTTTGTTATTAACCATTTGAAAATTATACCTTAATGTTTTTCTAAATTTTTTTGGGGTACAAAATGGGGTACATAAAAATTTAGATTGTCGTGGTTAATTAGAATAACGGTTATTGTACTTGAGATTAGTTATTGTATCCATCTAACTCATTTGAGGAGGTTGGGATGTAATTTGCCAGAGATCCCATACATTTTTGCACTGATGCGGTACTGATTTCCTAGGTACCTTTTAGTTAGATAAACTAGCTAAAAAAGAGGTGTCCATGAGCCATAAACGTTACCCCCGGCGTTTTTCAAGGTAGTTGTCATCATTCGCTTAGTTATTAAGCGGCTTTTCTTTCTGGATTTAGATGAACCTCACCAACGGATTCACAGTTCCTAATCTTGCCTGACCAACGCTCTGGGTGTCGCTCTCTTGCTACCGACAACACATCAGAACGACGTCTTAAAATCTCGCTATCTTTACCACTGTGACGCTCTGATGGCGTAACGTAATTTAACTTACTGTGCTTGTGCTCGGTGTTGTACCAACGCACGAACGCCTCAACCCAGCTGCGACTTGCATCGAGTTGTTCAAAGCCTTTTATTGGCCAACTAGGCATGTACTTCACTGTGCGGAACAGCGACTCAACATACGGATTATCATCACTGACTCTCGGGCGACTGTATGATGAGGTGATGCCTAGCTCATCCATTTTCGCTCGGAACGTCAATGACTTCATTGGCGCACCATTGTCTGAGTGAAGTACCAGCGGCTGATTAAAGCATTGCTCGCGCATCAGCGTCCGCTGCAATAACTGTGACGCTAACTCACCGCATTCACATTCGTAGACATCATAGCCAACGATTTTTCGGCTATAGATATCTTCAATCACGTAGAGGTAATAGTGCTGACCGCGAACCCTAGATGGCAAGTACGTAATGTCCCATGTGTACACTTGATTGGGACCTGTTGCTGTATAACTTGTTGGCTTAGCCTGCCTTTGTCGACTTCGCTGACGACCTCGGGTATGAAGCTGACCTTCTGCTTTCAAAACCCGATAGTAGCTCGACTCTGAAGCAATATACTCACCGTTATCAAGCAACGTCGGGACAATTTGAGTTGGTGGTAAACTTGCGTATTCAGGGCGGTTGCACACCTCAATAATCGCATTGCGCTCTTGCGGTGATAGCTTGTTAGCAGGCACAGGTCTAACGCAGGTCGGTCTTTTGTCTGTCCGTATTTCACCTCGCTGATACCAGCGTCGATACGTTCTCAAGTCGATTTGAACTTCATTGCAGGCGTACTCTAGACGGCAGCCACTTCGCTTGGCATCGTGGATAAGAGTGAGCAAGTATTGCCTTTCATCGGTTGAGGTTAATCTTCCTCTGGCTCTTCCCCGTAAAAGGCTCTCAGCTTTTTTCGAAGAACCAATAGCGCCGCTGTTTCCGCTAACGCTTTTTCTTTAAAGCGTAACTCTTTTTTCAGCTCTTTAATTTCAAGTTTGTCAGTTTTAGCTTGTTTCTTGGCTTCAGCCTCACGCTCTTGCATACACTCACTTCGCCAACCTTGCACTTGTTCAGGGAACAAGCCTTTCTCGCGACAATACTGACTGAGTTCATTCTCCGTCATCGAGTAAGTTTCAGCGACAATGGCGAGTTTAGTTTGAGCAGACCACTGCTCTGATGAAGTATGACTATTTGGCACAGCGGCTCCTGAACGTCTAAGTTGCTGCCGCCAATGATACAGGGTGGCTGTGCTAATACCTTCCTCTTTTGCTACTTGGCTTACAGACATTGAATAAGGAGGCAGTAGCTTCTTCAATATGGCTTCTTTTCTTTCTGTTGGAATGCGATTCAAAACTCACTCATTACCACCCAAACTGGTTAAATTTTAACAGTGACAACTATCCTGCCAGAGGGGGCCACTGTGGAAATGTAAGTTTAGAGTTGAGTGTATTTCCTCAAGAAATTGGCGAATGCAACTGTTCTATTTGCCGTCGTTATGCTGCGGCTTGGGCATACTTTGTTCCCGAGCAAGTTCAAATCAACGTGAATGAGAAAACCACTTTCTACTATTGGGGAAATAAAGAAGTAGAATTTCATCGTTGCAACTCGTGCGGCTGTTTAACTCACTACGTGACAACGGAGAAATGTTCCGAAGATATCTTGGCGGTAAATATGAGAATGGCTGAAAATGAAGTGCTTTCGAGTATCCCTGTCCGTAAGATAAATGGTGCATCGTACTAATTCACCTAACAAAGCGTTTAAGACGGATTCACAACGCTTGGCATTCTCAGTTTGAATCGGCTTTAGTGTTTACGGCACAATGGGTTAGATGGCATTGCACCACTCACCCCTTAACGTTAAATACGTATCACATTTATAAATAATAAGGTTCAATATGAGAGATGTTACACTTCCTAAGTTAACCTTTACTAAATGGTATTATTGGCTGGATCGGGCAAATATAGAAAATATCAGCTTTCCAGCTATCTACGCTTTAGCCATAACTTCAGAAGATCTTACAGGAAAAGAAGTGAATCTTGAAAAGGTAGTATACATCGGAATGTCAAATTCGAAGTCCGGTATACGAGGAGACTGAATCAATTGAACCGTTCAATAAATGGAGGTTCAGGTCACAGTGGAGGTAACACAATTAGAAGTCAGCTTGGTTGGTATGATAAATGGCGGGATGGCTTGGATTTATACGTTGCTATTTGTCCGGTCATTTGCGATGTAAAAAAAAGAACGGTATCTGACTTAAAGCTAATGGGAGCCGTGGCCTATATGGAATACGAGGCTTTTTCTCTATTTAAAGAGAAAAACCCAAAAATAGGCAAACCAAAATTTAATAAATAAGCAGTAGATTATCTGTCTTCTCTGTTCTTTTCTTCTAGCTTAATTTTCAATTGTTCGTTTTCTTCCTCAAGCTTTTCTAGCCTATATATCAATTCATTATGGTCAAAAAAAGCATTTAAGTATTCTTGATTTTTTCTATACCTATAGTTGTCTTCCATAGGATTTAATGAGTCTTTTAAAAGTTTTTGCATTCGTTTTAACTCAGTAGCCTTGAGCAAAAGAGTGTTTACAATTTCATTTTTTGATTTTTTAAACGTCTTAGATAAAGAGGACAATGATTTCTGAGCATCATTGCTTAGTGACAACGTTACATTTTTTTCTTTTTTTGAATAGCTGGACCAGGCGCTTCTTATTAGATTTATTCTATGTTTATCTTCGTCATCAATAGTTCTCTTCGCTGACCACGATTGTATAAATTGTTCACAAAATTCTTGATCACTAAGCTGCCCAATATCCCTAATTCCTAACGGTCGACTTCTTACAAATTCGTTAATCCAAGAATGCTTTATGGCATATCCTCTTAACCATTTTGTCATTTTACTATTTTTAGGATTTAACCATTTTATCCTATTGTATATTGACTTTTCATTCATTTTGTGATCCTTTTTTTACTTTTTGTTCTTATTAAAACTATAACTGGTTTAAAACTTGTTTTAAAGGTAATATTGAGATGTTTTCCTATTTAAAAATAGGGTATATATGATGAAAAATGGAAGTTGGTTATTGAGAGAACTTGAAGGTTTGAGGAGTTTTTCTCCTGAAGCTAGGTACTTGTTGATCGTTTTTTATTTTGATTTATTGAGGAAGAACAATAACGCTATCGATGTAAGGATCGCTCGTTTGACCCAAAGGTTTGGTGTTACTCCAAAGGTTATAGCAGAGGTCCTTGCTCACTTAGAAGCATGTAAAGCAGGCGTCGTCCATCGTGATAGCAATGGAAATAAAACATTTCATTTTCATCCAGAAACGATGTCTAAGTTACGAAGAGAGCTTTTAAAGTCTTCTGTTAGTCGAGTAGGTTATCTTTTTTCTAGTGCTATTAGAGAGCATGTAGATGCTATTGAAGCATTGCATGGAGTAAAGCTAAGAAACTCCAATTTGCTTCTTATAGCCATTTTTCTAATGCATTCTGATCACCTCGGATATGTTCAAGGGCTTAGTGACCATCAAATCCAGAAGCTAATGGGAGGGATTGCCAGCAGTCGATTAAAGTCTCAGATTGATACCTTAAGTAGAGTTGGTTTCTTAAAAGTGATTGGCAAAGGGGGGGTCAACACCGTTTATTTTGGTAAATTCACCAAAAGATACATGATTAAGCCCTATTTTCCACATGAGGGGCTGTCTACACAAAAAAATCATAATGAAATTAAAAAAAACGTCTCGATTGCTACATATGACATTCCACACGCTTTTGTGATTTTTAAACCATCTCTGAGTATCAGTTTTTCTCCTGAGTTTGAATTTGATTTTCCAATTAAGTTAGCCCACTTTTTGCAGTCGATTCGTGTTCCAAATGCACAGTCAAAAAAAATTGCTGACTTAGATTTGTCTATGTTGGATCTTTCCGCATTTCAACATCCGGAGTCATCTGCTTTAGCGATAGTTTCAATAGTAGAAGAGCTTACATCATTCATGTTAGTAAAGCACTGGTCTATACTAGCTCAAGTAAATTATTCAGATTTAAGTATGAATGAAATTTCCTCTTTACAGGAAAAAATATTAGCTGACGGATATGTCAAAAACTTGATTGAAACGAACAGATTATTTACTGACAAGTACAGGAACGAGAAAGGTGAAGATTTTTTAAAATGTGAGGGTGAAACTCTATCTAGACTTATGATTTTAATCTCTATAAATCTATCCGTTCATTTGATCGGTTTATTGTGTAAGCAGAAAAGTTTCTCTGAGGAATTGCATAATTTAAGAGTCATTATATATAACGTTAAGCCGTATCAATTAACTAGTCCTCCAAGGCTGCCATCCTGTGATGTCTCAGTCTGTTTTTCATGTAATAATGAAGCCTATAATTTTGATATCATAGCAAGCTGTTCGGAAAAGAACGCTTCTGAATGTGATGGTTATAATATTACAAATAATATTCCTAATTCAGTTGATTACGGCATTACATTGTCTTCTCAATGTTTAGATTAAAAATCATTATTGTAATTTAATTTGAAAGTTTCTGTTTTTACTTTTTTGTCTTTGTTGGGTCGATTTTGGTTGTTTTATTTATTGTTCATTATATATTCATCATGTTTTGTTTTGGTTTTTATTTTGATTTCTTATTTTGAGTTTTTCTAGATGTCTGTCTGGTTAGTATTAATAATAAATATAATATCTAAAACTCATATATCGCATTGTGTGATTGTATTATTGAATTTAGGTTAATCTAGAGTATTTATTATAAATAACGGCATGAGGCTATCTATGAACCAACTAATGGGAGTAGATAGAAATGAATGTACGATCTAGAAAAAATAAGAACCTAAAAATGACAACCAAAAGTACTTTTTTAGGTAGGCCGATTCAAACAACACATGGCCCTCTGTGTATTGATTATTTAGAGAAAATACACGATACCATTGAACGGGCACTGGATGATTATCCACGCCTTATGGCTTTACGTGTGGATCTAAAATTCCCCCAAATGCGAGAGCGAGAAGATTTGGGTTATTTAATGACGGACTTTATTCGTTCATTACAGTCGCAGATCGATCATTCGGGTCGAAAAAAGAAAAGAGAAGGGAGGAGAGTGCATCCTTGTAAGGTGCGAAGTATTTGGGTGAAGGAGCGCTCAACATCGATCAATGACCATTACCACCTGGTTCTGCTTTTTAATAAGGACAGATTCAACTGGTTGGGAAAGACGCTATCCCATCCAGAGAATTTAGTTGGATTTATCGTCGAGGCCTGGGCTAGAGTCGTTGGTGTTGATTATGACGAGGCTAACGGACTGGTGTATTTCTCTAAGGACAAGAGGAAAGATAGCGTTGTGATCCATCGTTTAGATCGTCATTCGGAGAACTTTGACGATGCATTTGATGACCTGTTCAAGCATGTTAGTTATTTGGCAAAAGAAGATACCAAACACTTTGGTAACCGTAAGCGAAATTTTGGTTACTCGCTACGGTAACTAGTTCTATCAAATATTCCAGTTCAAATATTCAGTACCTTCTTTTTTTACCTCAGGTTCTTATCTGTTGAAGAGGAGCAATAACGTGACTCATTAAGTTAAGAAGGTACATGCTATGACTCAATCACATTACACGCTTTATATTGGTGTTTCGGTCAATAAAGATAAAACTCAAGGAGCAGTCGGAGTGGCTATTTACGATGAGGAACATCAATTAGCTGATAGTTTCGCTGTGCTGGTGGATCGTAACATTGATAGTACGGAGCTAGAGCTTACTGCTATCGTCGAGTGTTTACGTTACGCATTTAATGACGATGTCATTTACAGCACTAGCGACTTCTGTGTGCGTGGCTATAACGAATGGCTAGATGATTGGAAGAAAAGAGGGTGGCGTAAATCAGATAAGAAGCCAGTGGCCTACCGTCAGCTTTGGCAGTTGGTGGACGAAGAGCGTAGCGAAAAGTTCGTTGATGTGCGCAAACAGCGTTCGTCTCCAGAATTAGATTTAGCCTATAGATTGGCAAAAGAGGAACTAGAAGAAGAAGCTCGTTAACTTTAAAAATTGAAGAGATAGGCCAACCAGCCTTATCGGTGAGCCTATCTCTCGATGGTGTTACTTTTTGTAGTTCACTTCCAGTTTGTCGGCCAAGGGATACTTGGCAATTTCATAATCAGGGTTCAAGGTTGCCAATTTGTGTGCAGCGATTGAGGCGGCTGAAGCCAGTCCAAAAATGGCCGCAGGACCTGATGCTAATGCGGCTACCATAGTCGCGGAGCGCCCAGCGGTATACACACGACATTTCAGTCCCTGACGTTCTATAAGATCTTCAATTTTCTTCACGGTTTGAGAGAAGTTTTTCACGTTGGTGAGCGTGAATGATTCTCGACGAGAGATGTGCTCTTTCAGAGCGGCTTCGTCAAGGTGGTGTAATACATTGCCTTTACTCATAATTTGTCCTTAGCGCTCTCGTCTGAAAGCATGATAGTGGGTTGACGTTAGAATACGAACGAGTGAGACATGGACTGTCTCACTGAAATTGGTTAATGTGCTTTTGTGAACTAGCTCAGATTTTAGAGTGCAGAGCCGATTTTTTATGGCTAAATTAGCAGGGATAAGAGTGGTTTTTTTGTAAATGGGTTTTTTGTTAAGTTGTTGTTATTTAATGATTTTGTTGTGACCGAAGAACGACCTAAGCGCTTTGTTTGAATAAGGGGGATTGGTTCCCCCATCTGTTGACTGTATTCGAGTTACTCTCTGTGCTCGGGGCTAAAGGTGGCGAAGTTTTGGGCATCTTTACCTTGGGTTTCGAGCTGTGCTTTAAGCCAGTTAAATACTTCCAGAGTGCCAACCGGACCATCTGTATGGATACGGTCATCGGGGTCAAACGCGGTTTCTATCAATGTCACGCCTGCCAATCTTTGTTTGGCTGTTTCACGCAATTTTTCCAAATCTCGTGGGCGCACCATATCGACCTTGTTTAGACAAACGACAATCGGTTTGTCCAAACGGGTAAGCTTATTTAAGATTTGTACATCAATATCAGAAACGCCTCTGGCAAGGTCTATGACCATGACAAAGATATCGACGTTGTGCAGATGTTCGTGAGTCAGGCTGTTGACCGACGGGTTAATATCATTAAAACCCGGAAAGTTGATTAAGTTAATTGCGTAATCTTCATCGAGTGGATAGAGCTCAGCTTCACTCGTTGCCCCTGCAATCGGGTCGACATTTTGTGTATCTAACCCAAACACGGCATTAAAGAAAGCATCTTTCCCTACCGAACCATCACCGACTACGCCAATATTAATTCTGTTCAGGACAAGTTGTCTTAACGCGGCGATGTGAACAACAGCAGGAATCGTTTTGCGGTAAGCGGGACCTGCGAGAGCCGTAGCAGCCCAGAGCCCACTAGCCGTCCATCCCACAGGACCTAAGAATGACGACACGGCTCTGGCTATGATTGGGCTTGCAGCAAAAGGAAGTCCTTTACCAATAATAGCCTTGCTAATCCAATGTGCGACAATGATGGAATATTTATAGACGGCAAATCCCCCGTATTTCTTTAAAAGCAGTTGAATGAGTAGCATGCTGGATGCACCAACAGGGATTTCTTGATAGTCGATACCTAGGCTGCGAAAGAGTGCATCCCTTTCACTTTGGCTTATCTGCTCAAAAGCATCGACAAATAGTTTTTCAATGATCCGCTTTTCGAGCTCTTCCGTGGAGTATTGTTCGTAGTTTGCGCCTTGAATGAGATCTACGGCTCCAGAAACAAAAGCGCCTGTGTTGGAAGTGATGCCCCCTATGGCATCGACAATAGAGTCGGCTGATTGACTGATAAACGATGAGTAATTAGGCGTGGCTTCTGCTTTGACTTTTTTAGCCACATCAAGCACCACTTCTCGATAACTGGCGACGTCGGTGTCCGTGTCTTTTCTCAGGGCTTCTTTGAGCTTGTTCTTTGCCATTCTTGTCGTGGTGGCAAGGGTGTTGCTGCCCGCTTTGCGTAGGTGCCAAGCAATACGCTGGGCATCTTGTCGTAAAGTGTCTGGTTTAAACTGACATTCGCTCTCGCTGAGTTTGAGGTATTCCAGAATAGGAAGCACTTCTTCAGGATTGTAAGCCAGAGCGCGTTGGAGTACGTCGACTTCACTGAGGGATTGCGGCATAGGGAGGCTCCGTGGTTTTGGCTATCGTGTGAGCCACCAGCATACGGATGAGCGCGACATATCTTGTCTTGCTTGTTAGCGGAGGTGAATGTCGATTAGAAGTTGTGAAAACAGTCACAAAAAAAGGTGGGAGATTTCCCACCTTGGTCGTTGGCAAGTGGTGATTAATGACCAACTAGGTTTAAGCAGCTAGTCATGTCCATGACAGTAAGGCTCGTTTTATCCAAACCACACGAAACGCTATAGGTGCCATTCGCGGCGGTGTCAGTCACTATCCACAGTCCGGTAGAGCGATGCTCGGTGTAAATCATGCAGCCATCGTTGAGATATTCCCAAGCTGAGCGTATCCAACTGAGCGCGCCATATCCTTCGGTTAAATCAATCTCTGGACTGATAGTGCTGACGCCATCAAAGGCGGTCGGCGCATCAATCAGTTGATTGGTCAGGGCGTAGTTCAAACCGTCGACATTAGCGTTATCTCCTGACTCAAAATCAAACTGAGCGTAGGTTATGTAACGACCATATTGGTCTTTTGTCATGGCGGTGAGCGGCGTTCCTGAACGATTGGCATCGACATCAAGCGCTTCACATTCCGCTGCATCATTGACCCCCCCCTTGGGCGCTTATCGCAAACTCATAATAGACGTCACCGATTGTATTGCCTTTTTGATTGGCTCGCAGTTGTTTAGTGCAATGATAGGCTGAATTGGGATAGCTGTTCGATTTATCTTCATACATGACCACAAATGTCTCGCTGTCATTGTACTGACCAAGCGTGGTGTTGGTTTTTAGGTAGTGCGTCATGGTGACAATGGTGTTTAAATCATGGCTGACTTGATACACGGTTTCTTGCGCGTACTCAGGGTGACCGACATATTCTTTACGATACCAAGTATCCGCCACATTGATGTCATCGGAAGCTGGATTACCTAGCCAATATTCCACATAAGCGACATGAGCATCCGGGTAACGGGCTTCAAAGGCGCGTGTTTCTTCATACGCTTTTGCCAGACCTGCGGTGAGCGATTGAGCCAGTTGATGTTGTGCGGTATTACCTTCTTTAATGAAATCCCCATACAAATCATTGACTGCAATGTTATAGCGGTTTGCTAAACGGTACTCTTGCTCAGAAACGCGTTGTTTGATTTGTGTTTGCAAAGATTGATTGGCGGCCAGAGCTTGGCAGCCCTCTGTACCAAGTTCATTCAGCTCAGTTTTAATCGCATTCCAAATCATGGTGGTGAACGGCGTGGTGTTGAGAATATCACTGCTGTAGTTTGAAGAAAATTTCGGTGGGAAGGTGAGCTGGTAGGCTTCACTGACCACACCATAGTCAGAATCGTAAGCACCAACAGGTACATCAATAATAATCGGTGCGTAATCTGCGCAAACACCGTCTACGCCTGAAAATTCAAACTGACCATTTTGGTCGGTTTGCACTGAAGGTTCGTTGTCGTCTAATTGACCATTGAGGTTATAGTCGACAAAGGCGGTGGCCCCTTCGACATAGCCATCAATGGCCACGCCAGTGATACCGGATTGTCCACTATTTGTATTACCGCTACTGCCTCCCCCGCACGCGGTTAAGCTGGCAGTGACCAGTGCAAGCAGCACCGTATTCAATTTGAATGGTTGCATAATGATGTCCTTTTATGATGAAAAATAGGGGTGACTCAGCGAACTTATCGCTGAGTGGGAATAACCGTATCGGAGAGTGAGAAGTCACTCGGGTACTCAAAAGTGAAGGTGGATATGTCCGCCTGAATAATGTCGGAGAAGGCGAGCACGTCACGCTCGTGTTTGTGCTCGTACACAAGGTAGAGCATGCCTTTTTCCCAAATCAGGCCGAGTGGGGTGAGGTAGTCAGTCTGGGTGTCATCAATGAGTGTTAAGCGAACCTGACGCTTAGCATTAATGGCTTGGCTTAGTCGTTCGAACACATCAAAGTCGTAGTCCTCTTGCTTTGGCAGCGCGAGACGCACCTCAATTTTGGCTGGCTCCATCACATCGCCAATTTGCAGCGGCATAAAAGTTTCGTGAATGCCTTGCTCAAAAGGAGCAGGCAACAGGCCTTTCACCGATGAAAAACACAGCCCGAGCAGCATGGTTTCCCATGAAGCAGACGAGACTTTGTTGTGGTATTTACGCTTGTAGGTGTAACTGTTACGCGCACGTTCAAACCGTTCGACTTGGAAATAGTCGGGGTAGTACATGATGACGTTGAGGTAGCGCTGAATAGTGCGCTTAGTACGATTGACGCCCAGCTCGGATAAGCGAACTCGCAGCTCTTCAGCCGAAATTTCTCGCAATCGCGGAATGTGTGAATAGATTTCAAAGATGAGCTTAAAGTGCTCATCAGTCGAGAGTGTGTAGTCTGAGGGTTGCATGGCATCACCAACTTTCGTCTACCCAGCCACACGCACTGAGCGCAGAGCTTCAGTGAATGTCACGGATAGGGGTTAAACGAAGACTGGTGGCCACACAGTCTTAACGGGTCCTTATTGCAATGAGGCTAGGGTATGGATGAGCGAGACATATCCTGTCTCGCTCGGTGGAGAGGTTGCATATCTGTGATTGAGTTGGCATTTTGCGACGCATTACTGCATTGCTTGGCGAATTTCTTTCAATAGATAACCGCGGTTGAGCAGTTCGCGCACGGCCGCCCATCGCAGAGCCTGAGTCGATGAGCAGGACCGGACGAGCTCAAGCAAGTCATGGTCACTGTGTTCTTTCACCTCATCGCGAGCCTTTTGGTATTGAGCGTGAAGATAATGACCGCCTTTAGTGATGACTTGCAGCAAGAGCACAGACAACGCTCGGCGTAGTGAGGGGGAATGTTTGTTCATGGGCTACCTTTTGATTATTGAGCGGTGATGTTTATCTCATCAAAGGCGTCCATGTCGACGTAAGCCAGAAAGTTACTCTCCCACAACTGGTACAGCTCTTTGGCATCAGGGCGGTCTTGCATGGGTAACCAACCTCGATGAGCCACAAAGAACTCACCGACACGAAAATCAAAATCTAAGCTTCGTTCAAGCTCTGGGTAGTAATTTCCGATGTAGGCAAAATCGGTGATGTACTCGATGCTCCAATCGCCGCTGGGGGTGTGACAAATACCCATCTCAACCGGATGAAAACCACCTTCATCCGCGCTGTAGCTCTTATCGCGAAAGTTGAACACCAGATAACGACTGGCGGCGAATGTGCCGCTGCTGTCACTGACTAACTGCTTGGTGAGTTGCTCACTCAGTAGGGCATGCAGTTTGTCTGAAATCGGTAAGAGGGAAGATGTGAAGGTTAATGAAGACATAGCAAGACCTCCTTAGGTCAGGATGAAGTCGAAAAAGATAAAGGAAATGAGGAGAAAACAGGCGCAGCGCTAAAACTCACGGACCATGGTTAACTGCATCTCATCAAACACGTTGCGTGAGAGATGGCGAGCAAAGGCTTTCATCCACACCATGAGCAGTTCAAGTACCTCAGGGTGAGATAAGTCAGCGGCGCCCGAATCGGGCTGATAACACCAGCGATTGGCGAGATGGAAATAGAGCTCAGGTTCAACCGCGATACTGCTTTCATTGGGATAAGAAAAACTGGCAAAACACACTACCTGCCAATCATTGGATGGTGACTCACGTTTAAACTGCACTTCAATCGGGTGCAGTCCTTGTCGGTGTATGTAATAGCCTTTTTGGCGACAGTTCAGCACAATGCGTTCAGCAGACGCTGAAATGCAGTAGCGAGCCATCAATTGCTCTAGTGCCTGGTGAAGGGCTTCATCCAGTTCAATGTCGCCATAACATTGCTCAATCATAACCAGCCCCTCTCAGCAAAAGAGACACTGTCTTTCCCCACCACTATGTGGTCCAGCACTCGTACATCCACCAGCGCTAAAGCATCTTTTAGCCTTTCGGTAATGCGTCTGTCGGCTTGTGACGGCGTTGCATCCCCAGAAGGGTGGTTATGGGCCAATATCACGGCCGCAGCATTGACTTCTAGCACCGTTTTCACCACTTCACGCGGATAGACGCTGGCCGCATCAATGGTGCCGTGGAATAGCTCTTTAAACTCAATCAACCGGTTTTGGTTATCCAGCAGCAATAAGGCAAACACCTCTCGCTCATAGGCCCCTAGTTTGCAGCGAATGTACTCCTTAGTGGCATTAGGATTGGTGAGCGCGTCGCCGCGCACGTAACGGTGGGCAAGTATCTCAGCGGCATGTTCAAGAATTTGATTTTCTTGATAGCGCTGCTCTTTTGTGTAATCGGTCATATCAGGCTCCGAGTGAGGTTCATTAACGGGATACACGTTAATGACATATGCCTGAGATTTTTTTGATTAAGCCTTGTCGCACCAAGGCTTAACACATCACCATCTTTTTTTACGCCATCGCTTTATCCCATGAGGACCACAGACATAGGAGAACGTCCCATGAGATTTTTAAAGCTAAAAGAAGTAATGGAAAAGACCGCACTGAGCCGTTCAGCGATTTACCGCAAAATGAATGATGGGGAGTTTCCGCAATCAGTGAGTCTGGGTGAAAGGGCAATTGCTTGGGTGGAAAGCGAAGTAGATGAGTGGATGGAAGAGCGTTTGGATATGCGTTAATCGAAATTGCCAGAGGAGATCTGATTGGTAATGTTAAAAGCGCTGCTAAAAGAAGTAGCAGCGTAGCTCTTCCATAATGAAAAAGTGAAACTAGATATATAAAAAAGGCGTCAAATCATCGAAGTTACCAAGCACAATTTGCTGCCCTTTGGGATTGGATTTTTGCACATGGATATCGATGTTGTAGGTATCAAGCACATAGCGTATGAGTGACGCATTGGTGTTAATTTGCAAAATGCCGTCACTCATCGCATAGTCTTTTTCTATCACCGATCGTTGTTTTTCATTTAGGCGAAGGTCGGGGATGAGCTCTACGTTCACTTTGGTATTCCAAAGTACATCGTCACGTTTACCGTGTATCGCATTATTGTTGATATCGGGAATACCTTGTATGCGGCTTAAGACAAAATCACGATAGCCACCAGCCTGTTCACAATAAGCGCGAACGTGCCAGCGTAATGGTGTGCAAACAAGAGTATGCGGGGAAATAATACGCTCAGATTGCTCACCATCTTTTAGCGATGTGTAGCAAATATCGACACGTTTTCTCTCTCGTATCGCCTGCACCAAAGGACGTAATACTTGTGGCGAAATGTTGCGTGTTACTGGGCGAACCATAGTGGAATGTTCAAAGCCCATATCGAGCTCATTAAAAGTGACCGTCATATCCTCACTACGCGAAAGAATATGCAAGTATTCATCGGCATGGCCGGAGGTGAGTTTAGGACTAAAACTATCACTGGGTTTATAGCCTTTGAGGTACTTGTCGTAAACCAAGTTGCTAGGTGCAATCTCCGCAAGGTAAGTATTGATGTCTTTAGAAGCTTGCTGACGCCCGATGCCAAAGCTCTGGATCAGATGGTTGGTGGTCAAACGCCCTTCCCATAAAGCAATAATCTCAATCATTCGGTATCGAAACAGCAGATCCCACCGAATTGGCCATGCACTCATTGTTAGATTCCTGTCTAGTTATTCGATATGTTTATGTATTCAGTATTTACCTGTCGTTATTGACGTCATACTATGTTCTGGTTAATAAAACATCAAGGTCTGCGGGGTAATATTGTATGAACGTGTCGTTAGAAGAGTTTACTCATTTTGATTTTCAGCTTGTTCCCGATCCATCGCCGCTTGATCTTGTTATTGCTGAGTCGCTCAAAAATTACACTAAATTTAATGGCGCTAAATCTGGTGCTTTGCTTCCATTACCGTTTCAGACAGGAATCGGTAAAACTTACACGGCACTAAATTTCTTACTCCAGCAGATGCTCGATCAAGTGCAAAATGAATTACAGGAAGAAAAGAGCGGTATTAGATCCAAGCGTTTGCTTTATTACGTTACAGATTCAGTAGATAACGTGGTAAGTGCGAAAGCAGACTTGTTGACGTTAATTGAAAAGCAGACAGTCAAGGGGGAGCCTCGCTTCACTTTAGAACAACAAGAGTACCTTAAAGCGCAAATAGTACATCTGCCCAACCAGTCAGAACAGCTATTGCAATGTTCTGATGCAGTGTTGAATGACGTGTTAATCGGATTTAACTTGAACGCTGAGCGTGATGTTCAAGCAGAGTGGGGTGCCATATCAGGTCTAAGACGCCATGCGAGTAATCCTGAAGTGAAAGTCTCTTTAAATAGGCAAGCGGGTTACTTCTACCGTAATTTAGTCGGCCGCTTGCAAAAGAAACAAAAAGGGACCGATAGAGTATTGTTGAGCGGTTCGTTGCTAACATCCGTTGAAACACTATTACCGGGTGAAAAAATTCGTAATGGAAGTGCTCATGTTGTTTTTTTAACGACTAGCAAGTTTCTGAAAGGCTTCCACAATACTCGTTCGCGTTATAGCCCATTGCGCGATCTAAGTGGTGCTGTACTTATCATTGATGAAATTGACAAGCAGAATCAGGTCATCCTTTCTGAGTTGTGTAAGCAACAAGCGCAGGACTTAATTTGGGCGATCAGAACATTAAGAGCAAACTTTAGAGATCATCAACTTGAGAGTTCGCCTCGCTACGACAAAATTGAAGACCTATTTGAACCACTCCGTGAGCGGCTTGAGGAGTTTGGCTCCAAGTGGAATCTAGCGTTCGCGTTTAATACGGAAGGAGCTAACTTGAATGAGCGGCCTGTTCGGTTGTTTTCAGATAGAAGCTTCACGCATGTAAGCAGTGCCACTCATAAGCTGTCATTAAAATCAGATTTATTGAAACAGAAAAATTTCATATTCAGCGATGAGAAAGTAGAAGGCTCCCTCATTGAAAAAAATGGCCTTTTAACCCGCTTTGTCAATGAAGCCGATGTTATATATCAGTGGTTTCTTGGCACAATGCGTAAAGCCGTGTTTCAGTACTGGGAGAACGTTCGTGGCCTAGAAATCGAAGTCCGCGAAAATAGAAGTCTAGAAGGAACGTTTCAAGAAGCTGTTCAATCCCTGCTTACTCACTTCAACTTACAAGAATTTGAGTCTGCAGTTTACGAGTCTTTCGATACGCGGGGGTTACGGCAATCTGCAGGTGGTAAAGCGAACAAGTTAAGTTCTAGCAAGAGTTACCATCATACCGGACTAAAACTTGTAGGGGTGGCTTATAATCAGGGGACTCGCGATACTGTAAATTGTAAAGCGTCATTCCTAAATACTTCACCATCGGGTGTCTTAGCGGATATGGTTGATGCAGGTGCCGTCATTCTCGGTATAAGTGCAACAGCGAGAGCAGACACCGTAATACATAACTTTGATTTTAAATACTTGAATGAGCGTTTGGGTAAAAAGCTTCTATCTTTGTCGAGAGAGCAAAAACAGTGGGTAAATGATTATTACCATAGTAGACGCAACTATAAAGATAACGGCGTGGTTTTAACAGTCAAATATCTCAATAGTCGAGATGCGTTTCTTGATGCTTTGTTGGAGGAATATAAGCCGGAAGCTCGGTCAAGTCACTTTATCCTAAATCACTATCTCGGTATTGCGGAATCAGAGCAGGCATTTGTTCGTAGTTGGTTGTCTAAGCTCTTAGCTAGCATTAAAGCGTTTATCTCAGTCCCTGATAATCGTTATATGCTGTCGTTGTTAAACCGTACCCTAGATACAACACGTCAGAACATTAACGATTTCATCCAGTTCTGCTGCGATAAATGGGCAAAAGAATATAATGTCCAAACTAGGATATTTTTGGGTGTGAATGCTGATTGGATGAGGTCGGTTGGCTACGATGAAATTTCCAATCACCTAAACACTGAGCCAGGGAAAGTCGTTGTATTTAGTACATATGCTTCAATGGGAGCAGGTAAAAACCCTGATTACGCAGTTAATTTAGCGTTGGAAGGAGAAAGTCTAATATCCGTTGCAGATGCCACTTATAGCAAGCGGCAGCGTAGTGATATAGACAGTATTTATCTTGAAAAACCTACTCAGCTACTCTTGTCAGATGATTACTCCCATACAGCCAACCAGCTTTGTCAATTCCACCAAATCTTATCTTTGCAAGAGAACGGTGAGTTGTCACCGAAAAGCGCTGAAAGCTGGTGTCGACAGCAACTTATGGGCATGAGCAGAGAGCGCTCTTTACAGCAATATTACCAAACAAGTGACTACCAAAGCGCGGTAAGGAAATACATTGAGCAAGCGGTAGGAAGAGCCGGGAGAACGTCTCTGAAACGAAAACAAATTCTCTTGTTTGCTGATTCTGGTTTGAAAGAAATTCTGGCAGAAGAGAGTCGAGACCCAAGTTTGTTTTCGCACGAATATATTGCTTTGGTTAATAAAGCGAAATCAGTTAATCAGTCTCTAGTTGAGGACCGAGCTGTTCGACGTTTATTCAATCTTGCTCAAAGAAACAATAAAGACGGTATGCTATCAATCAAAGCCCTAGTTCATCGTCTACATAATCAACCAGCATCTAAGAGTGATATTCAAGAGTGGCAAGACATTAGAACTCAGTTGCTCCGATATCCGACGGTGGCCTTTCAACCGGAGCGATTCAATCGATTGTACTTACAGTCTATGACAAAAGGGTATTACCGTTATCAAGGTAATTTAGATGGTGATCCGAATAGCTTCGAGTTCTTTGATAGGGTGCCTTATGGCGACATGGTGTCAGAGGAAGATTGCAGCCTAGCGACGTTAGTACAGAACCAATATGTGAGGCCGTGGTTTGAACGCAAAGGCTTTGCCTGTTCGTGGCAAAAAGAAGCGAATGTGATGACGCCAATTATGTTTACCAACATTTATAAGGGAGCCTTGGGCGAGCAAGCGGTAGAGGCAGTGCTAACAGCATTCGATTTTACCTTTGAAGAAGTTCCAAATTCTATTTACGAGCGATTTGACAATAGAGTCATATTTGCAGGGATTGAGCAACCGATCTGGCTAGACAGCAAATACTGGAAGCATGAAGGTAATGAAAGCAGCGAAGGCTACAGTTCGAAAATTGCATTGGTAGAAGAAGAGTTTGGACCTTCGAAGTTTATTTATGTGAATGCGTTAGGGGATACTTCAAAACCCATTAGATACTTGAACTCGTGCTTCGTAGAAACCTCACCACAGTTAGCTAAAGTTATTGAGATTCCGGCACTAATTGATGATAGCAATGCCGACACCAACCGAACCGCAGTACAGGAGTTGATAAAATGGTTACACCACAGCTAGAACCTTCCTCGCAGGGGCCCTTATCAACCTTAATTGAACAAATATCAATTGATACTGATTGGGTTGATAGAAGCTTCGCGATTTACTGTGTCAGTTATAAAGGCATAGACTTCTCAGAACGACCTAAGCGTTTGGTGACATTGGCGTCTGAAACCTATAAATCAGGAAGTGTCTATTGCTTAGTCAAAGGTGCCAATAAAGAAGCGTGTTATTGGGTGTTGTTACCAAAGGATTCAAAGTTAGATCTCAAAGATACGTCTTTGGCCATTAAACCAAGTAGTGCTGCCGAGCTACCTACATGGCAGTTGGCTCGTTTATTGATTAAAGCGATACCCAAAGTATTGAGTGGCACAATGCCTGAGATAAAGCGCTTTGAAAGTGAAGGTTTGTATTATTTAGTCAAAAGCAAAAAGTTACCGAAAGATCACTCTGGCTATGAATTAACGACCGTCGAAATCGACTTAGCTCCATGTGCAGCACTTGGATTCAAACAAACACTTTCAATGGGCACTAAAACATTTTCTCCCTTGTCTTGGTTTACGCTAGAGAACGGAGAGGTACAAAAAAAGGCAAGGTTTGCTACACGTTATCAACTTGACGATGTTGGGATGTTGGTCAGTAAATCCATAAAGGGCGACTACATCAAGAAGCCGCTTTACTCTAATGCGAAGAATCGAATTCAGGCGATTGATATCACCAAAGAATCTTATAGCGGTTTTCAATTATCTAAGGTCGGTATTCTTGAACAGTTTATGCAAGATCTTAAGCAAGCTTATGGTGATTCAGTATCCGTGAAGTTGCAGCGGATTCCCGGGGAAAAGCACAGATTTGTTTCAGATACGATTGTCAAAAATCACTATGTAGGGCTGTTTGATGCGTTGAAAGAGCATCGTTTGGTGATCTGTGATTTAACCGAAAACCAAGACACAGACGCTGCATTAACCTTGCTTCATGGTATCGAGCATCTAGATATAAATGCAGAAATAGCTGAAGTTCCGATTCGTGGGGCATTGAATATCCTAATTGTTGGTAATAAAGACACCTACAAGTCAGATGAAGAAGACCCGTATCAGGTTTATCGCAAGAAGTACCAAGATACGGTTTTCCAGTCGTGTTACCCAGAGCGCTTATGGAACCGTCAAGGCCAGCCAAACCGCCATGTGGTGGAAGTGCTGTTAAAAGAACTACTTATCAAGCTAGAAGTCCATACAAGAAAACATTTGATTGAGTACCCAAGTGGGCCTGAAAGATGTGTGTATTACATGCCTCAGCGACCAAAAGACGAGTCTTCAGAGGTTCGAGACGAGCCGTGGCCAGTGTATGCGTCTAAGTTAGTTGGCGATGAATGGCAATATACACAAGCGACCCAAGAGGAGCTTGAAGATATTGAACTCGATTTAGGTAATGATAAAAGGCATGTATTTCATGGGTTTGAACGTTCTCCTGTTATTTATTGGCCGGAGACGGGGGACTATGCCATTTTCATTGATACTGGCATTCAAATGCTTCCGGAATTTGAAGCGGTTGCAGAGCGATTGCGTGAACTCAAAGAAGGGCGATCACAAGACGTCCCGATTGCATTGTTGACTCAGTTCATTGAAGAAAACCCAGAGAGTAAAGTAATAAACAAACTGAGAGCGATATTGTCAGAGTGGGATGATGTAGCACCTCTACCGTTTGATGAGTTTTCTACAATCGCGTACAAAAGCAGTGATGAAAAACAATTCTATGATTGGCTGCGTGAACAAGGATTCTTTTTAAAAACATCGATAAGAGGGCAAAGTGAGGGATTCTTTAATGCATCTTTAGGATTCTTCTATAACCGAGAGCAGGGGATGTACTTTGCTGGTGGTAAAGGCAGCCCACAAAGTAAAATCGAGACCTTTAGCCATTTATACCTGATAAAACATTCGTTTGATGCACTACCTGAAGAGGTAGAAAACTTGTTTGACGTTTATCACTTAAGGCATCGCTTACCAACCGTAACGCCTTATCCATTTAAGCATCTACGTGAGTATGTTGAGATGCAGCGTTTTAGATCTTGATAGCAGACTAAACCACGGTGCTAGTAACGAGCAGAAACGCATGTTTTATTCGCTACTAGTGCCAAAAGTCAGTAAAATTCTGCCCAATCATCCCTATTATTATTGTTTGAATTTCAAGCAACTATCGCTTTAAGAAGAAAATTATGGACCACTCAGTACATAACAAACTCGTTTCATTTATTTGGTCGATTGCCGACGACTGTCTTCGTGATGTCTATGTTCGTGGTAAATACCGTGACGTTATCTTGCCTATGGTGGTGCTACGCCGTCTGGATACGCTTTTGGAGCCATCAAAAGAAGCAGTACTGGAAGAAGTCAGATTCCAAAAAGAAGAGATGAATGAAATTGAGCTTGATGACGCACCATTATGCGCTACATCAGGTTATGTGTTCTACAACACGTCCAAGTGGACTCTGCAAACGCTATTCAGTACAGCGACTAACAACCAACAGATTCTGCTGGCTAACTTCGAAGATTACCTCAACGGTTTTAGCGAAAACGTAAAAGAGATTGTTGAGTGTTTTAACCTGAAAGCCCAAATCCGTCACATGGCAGGGAAAAACGTTCTGCTAGATGTGGTTGAGAAATTCGTCTCGCCGTACATCAACTTAACGCCAGCGGTTAAAGAAGATCCTGAGGGTAACAAACTACCAGCACTCAGCAACCTTGGTATGGGCTATGTATTTGAAGAATTGATTCGTAAGTTCAACGAAGAGAACAACGAAGAGGCGGGTGAGCACTTTACTCCGCGTGAAGTGATCGAGCTGATGACGCACCTTGTTTTCGATCCAATCAAAGATAACTTGCCACTTTCTATCACAGTGTATGACCCAGCATGTGGTAGCGGCGGTATGCTGACAGAAACGCAAAACTTTGTTGAAGAGAAGTACCCAGCATCAAACCGTGATATCTACCTTTACGGTAAAGAGATCAACGATGAGACTTACGCCATCTGTAAGTCAGACATGATGATCAAAGGTAACAACCCAGAAAACATCCGTGTCGGTTCAACCCTTTCCACTGACGAATTCTCATCTAATCGCTTCGATTTCATGCTCTCTAACCCGCCTTATGGTAAGAGCTGGGCGAGTGAGCAAAAGCACATTAAAGAAGGAAAAGAAGTCGTTGATGGTCGCTTTAAAGTGAAGTTAAAAGATTACTGGGGTGTAGAGAGCGAGCAAGAAGCGATACCACGCTCCAGTGATGGTCAGTTACTGTTCCTGATGGAAATGGTCACTAAAATGAAGTCGCCGCAAGTTAGCCCATTAGGTTCACGCATTGCGTCTGTTCACAATGGATCAAGCTTGTTTACTGGTGATGCGGGTAGTGGTGAAAGTAATATTCGTCGTTTCATCATCGAAAATGACATGCTGGATGCGATAGTTCAGTTGCCAAACAACCTGTTCTACAACACGGGCATTACCACGTATATCTGGCTTCTAAATAACAACAAGCCTGAAAATCGCCAAGGCAAGGTGCAGCTGATTGATGCTAGCCTATTGTTCCGCAAACTGCGCAAAAACTTGGGTAACAAAAACTGCGAATTTTCGCCAGAGCACATTGCGGAAATTGTCTCGACCTATCTAGATAACCAATCCGTTGAGCGAGCAATCGACGAGAAAGGCGATTCGGTGGGTATTGCTGCGCAAGTATTCAAAAACCAAGATTTTGGTTATTACAAAGTGAATATTGAACGCCCTGATCGCCGTAGTGCCCAATTCCGTGCTGACCTGATTGAGCCACTACGTTTTGAAAAATCACTGCGTGAAGTGATGGAGTACTTGTACGCCGAACATGGCGAAAATGTCTATGAAGCAGGTTTTGTTAAAGGGATTGAAAAAGAGATCACCAAGTGGTGTGAAGAAAACGATATCAGCCTAGACAAAGCAGCGAAAACCAAATTGCTGGATACGAAAAACTGGATGAAACAACGCACACTGGTGAATGTAGCGAGTCAATTACACAAAAAGATCGGTGACGAAGTTTACAACGACTTTAACCAGTTCAAAGAGCTAGTAGATGCAGAGCTTACATCACTCGGTCTTAAACTCGCGGCAACTGAGAAAAAAGCCATTGTTGATGCGGTAAGCTGGTATGACGAAAACGCAGAAAAAGTCATCAAGAAAGTCGCCAAGCTAAAGCAAGACAAGTTAGATGACTTGCTAGAAAACTACGAATGTGAACTGCAAGATTTGCCTGATTTTGGTTACTACCCAACGGGCAATCACAATGAGTTCGTGACTTATGAGTCAAGCTCAGATCTGCGTGACAGCGAATCCGTTCCACTTGAGCAAAGCATTTACCAATACTTCCTTGATGAAGTAAAGCCGCATGTAGATGAAGCTTGGATAAATCTTGAATCAGTCAAGATTGGTTATGAGATCAGCTTTAACAAGTACTTCTATCGCCATAAGCCATTGCGTTCAATGGATGAAGTTGCCAATGACATTATTGCGCTAGAACAAAAAGCAGAAGGTTTGATTGCTGACATTCTTGGTATTTCTTTGACTAAGGTTCAGGGGTAGGAATATGAGTAATATTATGTTTGCACAAACTACCGGGTACCATTCTTACAAGAACTCGGGGTTTGCTTGGATCGGTGAGGTCCCTAAACATTGGGATGTTACCTGTCTAGGCGTTTGCTTGAAGGCGTACTCTGAAAAAAATCGACCAGACTTACCTTTATTGTCAATAACAAGAGAGCTCGGTGTTATTGAAAGAGACATTGAGGATCAAGAATCAAATCATAATTTTATTCCCGATGATTTAAGTGGTTATAAAGTGCTTAAAAAAGGTCAGTTCGGTATGAATAAGATGAAGGCATGGCAAGGCTCGTATGGTGTTTCTAAGTTTACTGGAATTGTGAGCCCTGCATATTTCATATTTGATTTTATCAAAGATATAGACCCTCATTTTTTTAATTGGGCTATTCGAAGCAAACTGTATGTTTCATACTTTGGAAGCGCTTCAGATGGTGTTCGAGTTGGTCAGTGGGATCTGTCTAAAACTCGAATGAAAAGCATACCATTTCTGATACCACCAAGAGAGGAGCAAGCTAGTATCGTTCGATATTTAGATAGTAAAACCGCACAAATTGAAGAAGCCATCGCAATCAAACAAAAGCAAATCGAGCTGCTAAAAGAACGCAAACAAATCATCATTCAGCAAGCAGTGACACAAGGTTTGAATCCCGATGCAACGATGAAATATTCAGGTGTGGATTGGATAGGAGCTATTCCAGGGCATTGGATCGTCAAAAGAGCTAAATACCTTTTAGATGAAATCAATGAGCGTTCAGAGACAGGGCTTGAAGAGCTACTTTCAGTTTCCCACATGACTGGCGTAACTCCACGATCCGAGAAAAACGTCACCATGTTCATGGCGGAAGACTACACAGGTTCAAAGCTCTGCCACTCTGGTGATCTAGTGATCAACATAATGTGGGCATGGATGGGAGCGTTAGGTGTATCTGACAGAACTGGTATTGTGAGCCCATCATATGGCGTATTCCGTGAACAGCGCGAGGGCACTTTTGTACCTAAATATCTGGAGATGTTGCTGAAATCAACTAAGTATGTTGAATACTACAACAAGGTCTCTACAGGACTTCATTCTTCTCGATTACGTTTTTATGGGCACATGTTGTTTGATATGGCTTTGGGCTTTCCTCCTTATGAAGAACAAACACAAATTGTTGAATACATAAGCAGAGAATGTTCGAAAGTTGATGAAGCAATAACTGTTCAGGCTGAGCAAGTAAGTAAGCTCAAAGAATACAAAACCACTCTCATCAACAGCGCTGTAACCGGCAAAATCAAAGTAACGGAGCTGGCGTAAATGGCGGTTGTTGTTGCCAGTTGCACACTGGATAAGCTGTTTTCTAATGAGTCGATTTTAGCTTCTGACGGTAAAGTTCAAAAAAACGTTCACGGGATGCTTGCCATCCCTGAATATCAGCGTCCCTATCGCTGGAATGAAGAGCAAATCACCCGTCTATTGAAAGATTTCAAGCTTCATCAGCAAGAGTTAAATGGCAAGCTTGAAACAGAGCATTGCCCATTCTATTTAGGTAGTGTGATTCTGCATCAGCAGGGTGACAAGCTGAATATCATCGATGGTCAGCAACGTTTGACCACAATGGCGTTGATGTCTTACCTAGCAAATAAACATGCCGATCTTAAGCTAGTTTACGAGTCGCCAGAGAGCCAGCAGCAAATCAAACACAACCTTGGTTGGCTGTATAAGCATGAAGCGTCTTTGGCTGATATCGACTTTGCACAAATCAACATCACCTTGGTAGTGACCGACAGCGAAGATGAAGCCTACCGATTTTTTGAAACCCAAAACACGGGCGGGGTGCGTTTAGCAGGGCCAGATATAATCAAAGCACATCATCTGCGAGCGGTTGATGAGAAAGACAAATCTGCGGTAAACACCTTTGCCACCCGTTGGGAAGCGCTGGGGGATTTAAACCCAGTTGTCGATATTTTGTTGCGTGGTCGCTATTGGCAGTATCTGAACTTCCGAGACTACCCGCTGCACAACCAAACTCAGCAAGTGCGTAATAGCATTGTCACTGAACTGGCAGATCAAACAGGCAAAGGTGACGATATTGCCTTTGGACGAATTGCTCGCACTTATATGCCAAATGGCGGTGAGAGCTTGGCTCAGCCTCAAGTCGGTTATGAGTTGCGCCAGCCGTTAAATAGTGGATCCAATACCATTCACTATTTGCAGTATTTTGAGCAGCTACGCCAAACCTATTTATTGAATAACACAGCGCAAGGTGAGCTTGCAGGTTTTTACGCGTTCTATCAAAAGCTGGTGTGTCAATTTGATGGCTGCGGTTATCTCAAACAGCTCTATGACGCTAGCTTGTTGCTCTACATCAGTCAGCATGGGCAGCAAAGCCTAGAGGTAGCAGCGAAAAAACTTTTCCGTGTGGTTTATTCTCGCCGAGTAGAGAACCAAAAAGCAGTAAAAGAGAAATCGGTTCCTGCTTTTGTCAAAGAAACCCCAGTGCTGGATTGGATTGCGATGAGCTATACCCCAGAGCAGTGTTTCGCACAGCTTGATGGTTTTAAGCTGTCGGTGGACAAGAGTGGCTTTGATAAAAACAGCGTTAAAAAACGTTTCGTCGAAAAAGTGTCTCAATACTTTGGCCTTGATATAGACAAACAAGATTATGCTAATCAATTTGGCCCTGCATTTAGCCAACACATCTCTGCGTTAGGAGCAAAACATGGGTGATCACTTATCAGTGCAAACTGAGCTTCTGACGCTCGAGAAAATCTACACCGATAACTATCAGTTTTCTATTCCTAGCTATCAGCGTCCTTATGTCTGGTCAGACGATGATGTTTTGCTGCTGTTTAGAGATATTAAAGAAGCGTGTCGATTAAAAGAGCCAAACTATTTTATCGGTACCATTCTGTCGTCTCGCATTGAACAAGATGGAGAGCGGATTTATGAGCTGATCGATGGTCAGCAGCGCACGACAACGCTAATGCTCATGACCATTGCTTTCAAATACGCAGGCATTAAATCCGATCTTGCAGGGCTTGCTGTTTATACATCGAGTGATGGTGAAGATAAGCCACGTCTCCAATTTTCAATTCGTGAGCAAGTTCAGCAGCTTTTAGGTGGTCTAGCGGGGCTTAAGAACTATCAAGTGCCGTCTAAGGAAATGGTCGCCGACAATGCTTATCTGAAACAGATGGGCGTGGCTTTAGATGTATTGACCAAAGAGGTAGAGAAGCTCAAGTCAGACGATGTGATGAGCGCCGAAGCTATGGGGGATTACCTCTACCGCCAAGTTCAATGGGTAAACAACATTGTGCCAACACAAATGGACTTAAACCGTTTGTTTGCCACCATGAATACCGCTGGCATTCAGTTAGAACAAGCTGACATTTTAAAGGCGAAGCTGTTCAAGCATATTCATACTGACAAAGCGCAATATGATGCGATGTGGGTAGCGTGTGAGCATCTAGAAAACTATTTTGAACGTAATGTACGTAAAGTATTTCCTAATGCCGATTGGTATCATATTGAACCCGAACATTTGGCGTCTTTTGATGCTGAACGCTTCGCTGCAAAAGATGAAACGTCCGAGGAATCATCTGGCTTGTCGATTGCTGAGTTAGCATTACAGGTTAAAGCAAGTTCAATTCCTGATAACACCGAGCAAGAGAAGTTTGAAACTTACGATTTGGACGTTGAAACCGTTTACTGTCGCCCAATCATCAAGTTCCCGCTGTTATTGATTCATGCTTACCGTGTCTACTTAGCGCTTAATGATCATAACGATATTGCGCCGCGCCTTCATAGCGATCGCTTGTTGGAGATATTTGAGCCACTTATCAACGGTGATGAGCAATCGGTAAAGCAGTTTATCGAAACGCTGTGGGAGGTTCGCTACCAGTTTGACCGTTGGGTTGTGAAATGGGTTGAGCGTGATGATGCGACTGAGGAGCAGTTGGCTTTAACTCGCCAGTACCCAAGTGAATCAAAGGGTAAGCGCTACATAAACCGTGAACAGAAAAACATAAACGAGCTGGTTCTGCTACAGAGTGTGCGAAACTTTACCGGTGAGCGCAGTGCCCAGTATTGGTTAACCCCGTTTATTTCAGGTTTGATCCGTTTGAGTATTAAACAAGACTTTGAGGCATTAAAGCTGCTAGAAAACATCGACAATAAAATGTCGCTTTCGATTGATACTCAAAAAGAGGCGAGTTTTGCTTTAGCTAACGGGTTACAACCCAATTGTCGGAGTTGGCAATCTCAATCGACATACTTTGAACAGTCGTTAGGGACTAGTTTCGAGCACTACTGGTTTCAGAAGCTTGAATACTTGATTTGGAAGCAAATGAAGGCTTCAGAATTTTCGTTGTCTTCTGAAGAGTTGAATAAGTTCAAAAAGTACCGAATTACGTCCAAAAACTCAGTAGAACATGTTCATCCTCAAAATGATGAGTATAAGAGTGAGTTAGCATATGAAACGTTAAACTCATTTGGTAATTTAGTACTACTAAGTCCGGGTGAAAATTCGTCTTATAGCAATCAAGACGTTGATAAAAAGCGCATTGATTTCGATAGGAAGTCCCATTTCGATGCGCTCAAATTAAGAGAGATGTTTGACGTAAAAGGGCAGGGACTATGGGGCAAACAACAGATAGATGATCATCTAGCACAAATGATGGTGGTTTTTTCTAAGCACTATGAACATCAATAAAAACTTCGAATCATCAAACCAAACAACGTGGTATTTATGGTTAGTAAAACAAATGAACAGGCGCTAGAGGCCGCAATTGAAAAAGGTTTAGCAGGTATTTGTAAAGAAGATCTAGCGTTGGGTGAAGCGCCTCTTAATTACAATCATGATCTTTATCTTATTGGCTCTCCAAGTGACTTTAATAAACAGTACGCTATAGATACCCGTTTATTTTGGCAGTTTCTCGAAGATACTCAGGCGAGTGAGTTAGAAAAACTTAAGCGCACCAGCCCTCACTATTGGCAGAGAAAAATCCTTGAGCGTTTCGATCGTATGATCAAGCGCCATGGTGTTTTGCGACTATTGAAAAAAGGGCTAGACGTTGACGATGCCTTTCTATCGTTGATGTACCCAGCGCCACTTGCCAGTAGTTCTGAGAAGGTAAAAAAAGATTTTTCTGCCAACCTGTTTAGTGTGACTCGCCAGGTTTGTTATTCCAATGCAAATCCATTGGAAGAAATTGACATGGTGCTTTTTATCAATGGTATCCCTCTGATTACCCTTGAGCTTAAAAACCCATGGACGGGCCAGAACGCTGTTTATCATGGTCAAAAGCAGTACCGCGATGATAGAGATGCAAATCAGCCATTGTTGAACTTTGCTCGTTGCTTGGTTCACATGGCGGTTGATACCGATGAAGTCTATATGACGACCAAACTGGCAGGCAAAAAGACATTCTTCTTACCGTTCAATAAAGGCTTCAATCTAGGTAAAGGAAACCCTACTAACCCATATGGCCACAAGACGGCTTACTTGTGGCAAGAGGTATTCCGTAAAGAAAGTATTGCTAATATTATTCAGCACTTTGTTCGCATTGATGGCAGCAGCAAAAAGCAGTTGGACAAACGAACTTTGTTCTTCCCCCGATACCACCAAATGGATGTCGTGCGGCGCTTGGTTGATCACTGCTCAGTTAATGGTGTTGGGCAAACGTATTTGATACAGCACTCAGCGGGTTCAGGTAAATCTAACTCAATTACATGGGCTGCGTATCAGCTCATCGAAACTTATCCTATCAGCGATGACCTACCAGGAAGTAGAGGGAAAGAAGTGCCTCTATTCGATTCGGTCATCGTCGTTACAGACCGCCGATTGCTCGATAAGCAGCTACGCGAAAATATTAAAGAGTTCTCCGAAGTGAAGAACATTGTTGCACCAGCGTTCAAATCGTCTGAGTTAAAGTCTGCATTAGAGAATGGCAAGAAAATTATCATTACCACCATTCAGAAGTTTCCGTTCATTATTGATGGTATTGCAGATTTAAGTGACAAGCGCTTTGCCGTCATTATTGATGAGGCTCACAGCTCTCAGTCAGGCTCCGCTCATGACAATATGAACCGTGCAATGGGTAAGAAGGAAGTGGAAGAGCTAGAAGATGCTCAAGACAAAATTCTTCAGGCTATGCGTTCACGTAAGATGCGTGGAAATGCATCGTATTTTGCGTTCACCGCAACGCCCAAAAATACTACTCTAGAAAAGTTTGGTCAGCGACAAGCGGACGGAACTTACGCTCCTTTCCATTTGTACTCGATGAAACAAGCGATCGAAGAAGGCTTCATTCTCGATGTTATTGCCAACTACACGACTTATAAGAGTTATTACGAGATTGAAAAATCAATCCAAGATAACCCGGAGTTCGACAGTAAAAAAGCGCAGAAGCGTTTGCGAACGTATGTAGAGGCAAGCCAAGAAACCATAGATACCAAAGCCGAGATAATGCTTGAGCATTTCATTAAGCATGTGATTAACGGTAAGAAGCTAAAAGGTAAAGGTAAAGGCATGGTGGTGACTCAAAATATTGAGTCAGCTATCCGCTACTATCGAGCATTAACAAGGCAACTCGATAAGATGGGTAACCCATTTAAAGTCGCGATTGCCTTCTCTGGCACCAAAGAAGTTGATGGTATTGAATACACTGAAGCAGATCTTAATGGGTTCCCAGAAGGTGATACCAAAGATTACTTTGATGTGAACTACAAGCGTAAAGAGCCGGGCTCCCCAATTCCTAAGCATGTAGATCAGGATGCTTTCCGTTTGTTGGTTGTGGCGAATAAGTATTTGACGGGCTTTGATCAACCGAAGCTTTGTGCCATGTATGTGGATAAAAAACTGGCGAGTGTGTTGTGTGTGCAAGCCCTGTCACGCTTAAACCGTTCAGCGCCAAAGTACGGTAAGAAAACGGAAGATCTGTTTGTGTTGGATTTCTTCAATTCTGTTGATGATATCAAAACTGCATTTGACCCTTTCTATACATCTACAACGCTTTCTGAAGCTACAGATGTCAATGTTCTTCATGAGCTAAAAGATGATATGGACGACACAGGTGTTTATGAGTGGTTTGAAGTTGAGGAGTTCAACAAGCGTTTCTTTGAAGGAAGAGATGCTCAGGACCTGAGCCCAATCATTGATATCGCAGCTGCGCGTTTCAACCACGAGCTAGAACTAGAAAACGAATTTAAAGTCGATTTCAAAGTGAAGGCCAAGCAGTTTGTAAAGATCTACGGCCAGATGGCCTCGATCATGCCTTATGAAGTTGTTCAGTGGGAAAAACTGTTCTGGTTCTTGAAGTTTTTGATTCCAAAACTTTCCGTCGAAGACCCGGATAAAGAAGCACTAGACTCGTTACTAGATTCAGTTGATTTGAGCTCTTATGGATTACAAAGGGTTAAGCTTAACCATTCCATCGAGCTAGATGACTCTGAAACTGAGTTAGACCCTCAAAACCCGAACCCGCGCGGAGCTCATGGCTCTGAAACTGAGAAAGACCCGTTAGATGAGATCATCCAAATCTTTAATGAACGCTGGTTCCAAGGCTGGAGCGCAACACCAGAAGAGCAGCGAGTTAAGTTTGTGAACATTGCTGAGAGCATCCGAAATCACCCAGACTTTGAAGCTAAATACCAAAACAACGCAGACCCTCATACGCGAGAGCTAGCGTTTGAGAAAATGTTGAAAGAAATCATGCTTCAACGTCGTAAAGACGAGTTGGAACTCTACAAGCTGTTTGCCCAAGACCCTGCTTTTAAAGCGTCTTGGACGCAGAGCATGCAGCGTATGGTTGGGATGTAAAAGTCCCAATATTGAAGAATATCTTTATCAAATACTAATCTTGGAAATAATTTGAATGACCGATAGCCTTAATCTTTCCAGTGTATGGCCAGACTTGAGCAGTCTAAATGTAATGCCACCTCAAACTCCTGAGCAATTGAGTGCTTTGTTTGTGGTTATTTTATGGGGTGTCGCTCTATTTTTCTTAATTTGGTCAGTTGCCGCATTTATTCGCGCAAGACAACGAGTAGTTTGGCTTAACAAATCTTTGGGTGATGCGGAGAAGTCGACTCTGTCAGATGTTCGAAATGATTTAATTTCTAGGGCTGAACAAAAAAAAGATTCAGTAGGGCACTTATGGCTTGAGTTTGATGAAACATTGCTCGAAGTAAAAGGTGCTGATGACGTTGTTCGATTGCATAACACATTTGATGCAGACTATTTTTTTAATAGTTCTAGTTTAGCTGGTGGTAGCACTGAAAACCGAATGATTGCGGCGGTTCCAGGCTTTTTAACGGCTCTGGGTGTTATTGGTACCTTTGTCGGTTTACAGCTAGGACTTTCAGATCTCAATATTGCGGGCAATGTTGATGTCAATGAGATGAAAAACGGCGTTGCTGGAGTTATAAATGGCGCAAAAATCGCATTTATGACATCGGTTTGGGGGGTTTTACTCAGTGTTGCATTCAACTTCATTGAGAAAATTCTTGAGCAAGTAATTAGAAAGAAAATTAAGTCTTTGCAAAACCGTATTGACAGGATGTTCCCTCGATTAAGTGCGGAATATCAATTGCAATCTATTGCAAATAACTGTTTGCAATCTCGAGAAAGCCTACAAGGACTTGCTGAGAAAATTGGTGAGAAAATGCAGGAGTCATTAGTTCAAGCAACACAGGGTATTCAGCAAGGTCTCGAGAGTAGCCTGGAAAAAATCATGGCCCCAGCTATCAATAAGCTTGTTGATGAGACGTCAGACGGTAACCAAAAAGCGCTTGAAAGCGTTCTTCAATCTTTCATGGACGGTTTTGGTCAACAAGGCGAACAACAACGTGTCGCGATGGACTCTGCGTCTCAAAACGTAAATAAGACACTAGAATCAATGAGTATTTCGATGGCTGCTTTCGTCAATAAGTTGGAAGTTCAGCAAAACGCATCTTCAGAAAGAGAGAAAGAACTGATCTCAACTATTTCAGTTCAAGTTTCTGAGCTAGTTACTCAGGGTAATGAGCAGAAGCGTGTTCTAACAGAGTTTGTAGAAAAACAAGTCTCTGAGTTAGGTGAGCAGCTTACTAAAAGAGAATCAGCTGCTTCTGAACGTGAACAGAAATTGGCTTCCTCAATGGAAAGTACGATTAAAGATTTAGTAGAAAATGTTTCAGCACAAAGCCAAGTGTTGACCGATTTTGTTCAGAATCAAGTTGGCCAACTTACCCAAACGTTCTCCGAACGTGATGGGGTGGCAAGTCAGATGGAAAAAGAGCGTAATGATATCTTTGTGAATCAAACGCAGGCGATGAAAGCTGGAACGGATGAGCTTCTAGCTCAAGTGAAAGCGGCGACTGAATCACAACAAATCACATCTAATAATATTATTGAGCAAGGTAAACAATTACAAAATAGTATCGATTCATCTGTTTCGGCATCTGCTCGAGCTACTGAGAGTATGCAGCAGTCGGCGAATGAGTTACGAGCCGCCGCTGATAGTATGAATGTGTTCGGTTCCAACATTAAAGAGTCGGGCAACAAACTATCTGGTGCTGTTACTGAAGCGGTTAACAGCACGAAGGATTTAGCTGAACAAAACCAGCTAGGCGTATTGAAAATTCAAGCGTTGAGGGAGCAGTTGTTGGAAGATACCAGTAAGTTTAGCGCGATTGCAGATCAGATAAACAATATGCTGAATAGTGCAGAACAGTCGTTTAGCACGCTTCGCACTAACCAAAATGAGTTCCTTGCAGAACAAAAAGGTAATCTAAACGAACTTACTTCAGAAATGAAGCGCAATGTAAAAGAGTTAACGGAGCAAATGGCTCAACTGCTGGAAGATTATGCAGAGCAAGCCAACGGACAAACCGCCGAGCACCTCAAAGTTTGGGCTAACAGTAGTACGCAGTATGCAGAGAGCATGAATACAGCAGTTAGAGCTATTTCTAGTGTTGTCGATGAAATTCAAGATAAAGTGAGCCAACATGCGTAGAGGTATTCGTTCGCATATACAAAACTCAGTAGATGAAGAAAATCCCTACTGGGTTTCATTTTCCGATCTAATGTCTGCTTTGCTCGTTATATTTATACTTGCAGCTGTTGCTCTGATTATTGAATTAACTCAAAAGACCAATGATGTCGAAGCTGGTATTGAAGAGCTTAAGCAAGCTGAGTTAGCAAGAAAGAATATAATTTATGATGTTCGAGACGAACTGGCTAAAAGAAACGTAACTGTTGAAATTGCTGATAACGATACGGTAATTCGGATCCCAGAAAGCACACTGACTTTTGCATCAGGTAAATCATCAATTCCGAACGATGCAACCATACAGCAAGCAGTTAAGGACATTGGTGTTGTTCTTCATTCTGCAATTCAGAAGAAAGAGCGATTTCAATATCTCGATACCATTTTTATTGAGGGGCATACCGATAGCGATGGTATCCATTACAGAGGGAAAGGGAACTGGGGGTTATCTACTGATCGAGCAATATCTGTCTGGAATGTCTGGCAAAATGAACTGCTCTTAACGCCTAAACTCGGTGACTTAGAAAACGCTTATCATGCAAAGCTGTTCTCTGTTAGTGGTTATGCGGCGACAAGGCGTGCCAATCTACAAGAGTCGAATCAGCAAGAAAAGAGCCAGAATAGGCGTATTGATATTCGATTTACAGTTAAGAAACCATCTATTGCTGAGCTCGAGAGGATTGTTGGACAGTGAGTTTAAATATAAAAAAGCTCAAAGTTAGTTTGCCTGCCAATCCTTTTGGTCAAGCCATTAAGGACTTTGCACATCTATCGAGTCAGCTAGAGGTGCTTTCTAAGAGTGCAGGTATTGAGAACAATCAGTTCCGAATTGCATATGGAGAAGTATGTAATGCGCTTGCTTCTAAGAAAAGAGTTGAGGACGTTATAGATAGTTCTGTACACGTTCGTGCCTTAGCTCTCTCACTACATATGGATGCGAAGAAAAATGTCAGCTTTACGCGTCGATTGCTTAATAAAATTACAGAAATTGTAAAAAAGCCAAGCTCTTTAGTCATAGAGTCGTTTTATCAGCATTTCTTATCAGAGTATGACCGACTGGCAGACTTGGAAGCTACAGCAGACTGGTTGTTGGAGGCCAAAAGACTGCGAGGCAATGATGAGTGGTTTGATGCAAATATATTGTCAACCAATGGCCCCAAGTGGCTTGCGGAAAGGGCTATTCAAAAGAATGTCGATTTTGATCATTTAATTGCGGAGATGAAGCTGGAACGTTATGCAAATGGCAGATATTTAACAGCGGCTAAAGGCATCTACTATATTGAGCAGTTAAACACTATACCATTAGGCCAAGATCATCCTCTCCTAGAGGAGGTTCAAAAAACGGCGGTTTTTGATTCTCGATATGATTCTGAAAGTTTGTTAGGGCATCAAATTCTTAGAATTTTGATTGGCCGATCGATAGGTTCTCACATCAGTGAGCCTTGGATGAATGTGATCTTAGCAATTGGCGGTGACCCACGAGTACCAAGTTCAAATCCAAGATATATTAAGTGGTGGAAGGGTTTAGAACCAAATCTGATTCAAGCTGTTCGCGGATGGTTATCAAAACTAGATTTGAAGTTGTTTCTGGAAGCGTTAGAAGATTATTCTTACTCTTCAGCTAATTACGAGCTACAGAGAATGTACCCATCTAGGAAAAGTTTCTTAGAGGGGATGTTCGATGCGGGGGTTATTTTAAATACCCGGCTTTATTTGAGTCAGGATGCTGCAAGGTATTTGAAGAGAAATTATGACCCTAAGCACTTGCCAAATTTCTCAACTGTCAAAGATGGTGATAAATCGATAATTTATGTGCAAATGAACGGCGCTCACATGGTTGAGGGGAGCCATAGTTGCTATTTGTGGTTGTACCGGTATCTTGACCCTTCCGTTTGTGTTTTTAACTATAACATTGATAGTCCCGCGTACTCACAACTCACAAGCGGTATAAACAATCAAATGTCAAGGTTGTCATCTGGTGCAGTTGCTAAAATAACGCACTCTCCGAGTAGTTACGCTTGGCAACGAAAAGCACTTACAGCACTAAGAGAGTTAGGAATTAACTTGACGCCGAAAGATGTGCTTTCAAATGAAGATTATATTGATTTCAAACAACGTTATGGGGTGCGAGAGTGGAGTTAACCTCTTTAATCAGCAAGTTCTTCTCTGGCTTAGATAAAACGTCTCAGTTTGAACTCATTTGTGATAATAGCCTTGATTTTACAACTTCCAAAAAAACTCTAGAGAAAATTAAAGCTGGTAAAGCTGATGAGTGGATAACGGCGCAGTATGTTGCACTTAAAATGCTTGAAGAGCAGGGGGATGTAAGCTCATTTCCAGATGGCTTTATTATGCCTGCTGATACAGCTGTCAGACTCGATTCTGAGTTGAGGGATTTGTTTAGTTTGCCTCCGGTTTGGAAAGGAGTCATTGACACTGATATTCAAGGAAAAGCTAGTACGCCCACCTTTAAAATTGACCTTTCGGTCACAACCAAACAGGGTCGAATAACACTAAATTACACTGTGGATGGGCCTTTCATTAGGTTTAGTCAAAATGAGCAGTACCTGCTAACACCCGAGCAGCTTATGGTATTTGTTGCGCATGAGATCCATCTAAAGTCTGCTCGGTCTGAATACGATAACTTACTGTACCTACACTCTTTGCAAGAGGCTCAAAAGAGTGGTTGTAAGTTGAATCTAAAGCACTTTGAAAAGCTAAGAATACTGACACCAAATAAAATCACAGTAGAAGCAGAATTGAATTCTCAAGGCGAGCTGATATTGACGCCAAACATGGGGCAAAGTGCGAGCCATGAGTCGATTCAAAAGGTTTTGGGGCAGTTGCAAAGCGACAACGCAGTTACTCTGAAAGTGGGTGATGAAATAGTCTTGTTTTCTGAAGAAAAGCTAATGGCTGTAAAAGAAGTTATTAGCAACAGGGTAATTCCCCAACAGCAAGTTAAAGCGTTCCTGGAAAACCCTACAGCATATGTTGATGCGAGCTTAGTCGATCTTGATTTAGGTTTTTCTATCAGAGTTCATGGTGCGACAGTTTTTAAACACGCTTATTTTGGAGAAACGGACGAGTCAGGCATAGATTGGTTCGGAGTCTCCTCCTCATCTGATGTGATTAATCCAATATCCCAACTGACTGATAGGATTTGCGATAAAACAATTCTTGAGGACGTAACTAAGAAGATTGAAGATGCTCAACAAACTGGAGCAACCGTTTTTGATTATGAAGGACAATCATACGATATCAGTGACCCTGCAGCTGTCGAAAAAGTTCTAAAAGAAATACATCACAAGATATCTAACCCTGATACAGATCTTTCTAGCCACGGAGAGGCAGAAGACGTCGAGACTGAATCAGAAGGCTCAGAAATACATGTTGTTGATATTGATCTAAATGATGAAGAGCTGTCTGAAAATTCTCCTAAAGTTGAACAACTGATTTCTGATATTTCATGGGATGGTGAGTTAAATTGGGAAAACCACAAGCGGACACCTTTCCCACATCAGGATATTGGTGTTCGTTGGATTTTAGGCGTTGAACAAAAAAGCTTATCAGACTGCATATTTCGGAGCATTCCGATCAGTCATTTCGGGATTATCCGATCACCCATTTCGGTTTAAACCGATCACCGATT
>NZ_JARBFT010000020.1:0-19445 GCF_028863985.1 Vibrio chanodichtyis
TGTTTTACCGTGGTCAACGTGGCCGATAGTACCAACGTTTACGTGCGGTTTCGTACGTTCAAATTTTTCTTTAGACACGATCGTGTTCCTTCCTAGTTATGATTCGCTTTGGGTAAGCATACCCAAGGCGCGCCAGAAATTGCTATTTTATGCGCCAACTCACATCAGCGCAATAGATTCGTTATTAACCAAACAACGGTTAACCACGCTCTGCAATAATTGCATCGGCAATATTTTTCGGCACATCAGCGTACTCAGCAAACTCCATAGAGTAAGAAGCACGGCCTTGTGTGGCAGAACGCAGGTCAGTTGCATAACCAAACATTTCAGAAAGAGGTACTTTAGCATGGATAATTTTCAGTCCCGCAGGGCCGTCATCCATACCTTCAATGATGCCACGACGACGGTTTAGGTCACCAACAACATCACCCATCCAATCTTCTGGCGTGGTGATTTCAACTTTCATTAACGGCTCAAGAAGAACAGGATCCGCTTCAAGCGTACCTTTCTTGAATGCCATAGAACCAGCGATTTTAAATGCCATTTCGCTGGAGTCGACATCGTGGAATGAACCATCAAACAGGGTCGCTTTAACATCCAGAACTGGATAGCCAGCTAACACACCGTTGTTCATTTGCTCCTCGATGCCTTTCGCAACAGGGTTGATAAATTCTTTAGGAATCACCCCACCCGCGATTGCGTCAACGAAGACAAAACCTTGACCAGGCTCAGAAGGTTCAATTTTCAGCCATACGTGACCGTATTGACCACGACCACCAGACTGACGAACAAATTTGCCTTCCACTTCCGATTTACCACGAATGGTTTCACGGTAAGCCACCTGAGGTTTGCCGACGTTACAATCCACACCAAACTCACGTTTCATGCGATCGACGATAATATCTAGGTGAAGTTCACCCATACCAGAAATCAGTGTCTGACCAGTTTCACCATCAGTTTCCACTCGGAATGATGGATCTTCTGCCGCAAGTTTACCCAGCGCAACACCCATCTTCTCCTGATCCGCTTTCGAGCGAGGCTCGACCGCGATTTGGATCACTGGCTCAGGGAACTCCATACGCTCCAAAATCACAACATGATTCGGATCACATAAAGTATCACCGGTGGTGACATCTTTCAGGCCGATGGCGGCTGCGATGTCGCCTGCACGAATCTCTTTGATTTCATCACGCTTATTAGCATGCATCTGTACGATACGGCCAAAGCGTTCTTTCTTCTGCTTCACTGAGTTGTAAACCGCATCACCCGAGTTAACCACTCCAGAGTAGACACGAATAAAGGTCAGTGAACCAACGAATGGATCGGTAGCAATTTTAAACGCGAGTGAAGAAAATGGCTCATTGTCGTCAGCATGACGCTCAACCGCATTTTCTCGATCATCAGTGCCCTTGATCGCTGGTACATCGGTCGGTGACGGTAGATATTCAATCACTGCATCCAAAACCGCTTGCACGCCTTTGTTCTTAAATGCACTACCACAGGTAGCAAGAACAATTTCGTTATTGATAGTACGCTGACGTAGAGCTTGTTTGATCTCTAGTTCAGTGAGTTCACCATCTTCAAGGTATTTATCCATCAATTCTTCACTGGCTTCGGCAGCCGCTTCCACAAGGTGGTTACGCCACTCTTGGGCAAGCTCTTGCATGTCGGCCGGAATGTCTTCATAAGTGAAGCTCATGCCCTGATCGGCTTCATTCCAGTTGATGGCTTTCATCTTGATAAGGTCGATGACACCTTTGAACTCTTCTTCTGCACCAATGTTAAGCTGGATTGGAACTGGGTTCGCACCAAGACGATGTTTAATTTGGCCTACTACGCGTAAGAAATCTGCACCTGCACGGTCCATTTTGTTGACGAATACCATGCGTGGAACGCCGTATTTGTCAGCTTGACGCCAAACGGTTTCAGACTGCGGTTCAACACCAGATGTGCCACAGAATACGACCACTGCACCATCAAGCACACGAAGAGAACGCTCTACTTCGATCGTAAAGTCAACGTGTCCAGGGGTATCAATGATGTTGATGCGATGTTCTTGGAATTGTGCTTCCATACCACGCCAGAAGGTGGTTGTTGCGGCAGAGGTAATGGTAATACCACGCTCTTGCTCTTGGACCATCCAGTCCATAGTCGCAGCGCCGTCGTGAACTTCGCCAATTTTGTGAGAGAGGCCAGTGTAGAACAGAATACGCTCAGTAGTGGTTGTTTTTCCTGCATCTACGTGAGCACAAATACCGATATTACGGTAGCGCTCAATAGGCGTTTTACGAGCCACGATTGTATCCTCTTACTAAGGTCAACCTTAGAAAATAGAAATGTGCTGCGAGAGAGCCTCGCAGCACAGAAGGTATTACCAGCGGTAATGAGCGAACGCTTTGTTCGCTTCTGCCATACGGTGAACGTCTTCACGTTTCTTAACAGCAGAACCTTTGTTTTCTGACGCATCCAGCATTTCAGCAGCCAGACGAGCAGCCATAGATTTTTCACCACGCTTACGCGCAGCTTCAACCAACCAACGCATTGCCAGAGCATTACGACGTACTTGACGTACTTCAACTGGAACTTGGTAAGTTGAACCACCTACACGGCGAGATTTAACTTCTACCGCTGGGCGAACATTTTCAAGAGCTTCTTCAAATACAGCTAAGTGATCTTTACCAGACTTCTCAGCCATGGTGTCTAGTGCAGTGTAAACGATTTTCTCTGCAGTAGATTTTTTACCGTCAACCATAAGGATGTTAACGAATTTTGCCAGCAGTTCAGATTTGAACTTTGGATCTGGAAGGATCTTACGCTGACCAATGACGCGACGACGTGGCATGGAATATTCTCCGTTGTCTTATTCTTCAGGTTATCCAAAACTTTGCAGTTTCTTCAAAATTAAAATTTAATTTTAGTGTTTGGCCTTACTTAACGCTTCTCTTGTAACAAGAGGGGCATTAAGACTTAGGACGCTTCACACCGTACTTAGAACGAGCTTGTTTACGGTCGTTCACGCCAGCACAGTCAAGTGCGCCGCGAACGGTGTGGTAACGAACACCTGGAAGGTCTTTAACACGACCGCCACGGATCAGTACAACACTGTGCTCTTGTAGGTTGTGACCTTCACCACCGATGTATGAAGTAACTTCAAAACCGTTAGTTAGACGTACACGACATACTTTACGAAGTGCCGAGTTAGGTTTTTTAGGTGTAGTTGTGTAAACACGAGTACATACACCACGTTTTTGTGGGCACGCAGCTAGTGCTGGCACGTTGCTTTTAACAACTTGCTTAGCACGTGGCTTACGAACCAACTGGTTAATAGTTGCCATTAACTAGCTCCTGATTGACTTAAAGTAAGCTTGTGAAAAATCTATCCCTTCCGCACAAACAGATTGCACAAATAGGGACGCAAAATTCTATGCAGTAGTGTGGGGGGTGTCAAGAAATATACAGATCTTTTTTCCGGTCCAACCTAGTGTGAGACTGAACTGCGCAGCATAAATAATAAAGTCATCACCATGTGATTGATTTTTCATGGCTTGCGGTCAAATCAACCCAATCACTCATCGTGATCACCTCAATATGAGCATCGACTTTGGTTTGCCAACCACGCGCGGCAAGATCCTCGCGCAGAGCTGAGTATTGAATGTCAGGCATTAAATAGGCTCGATAAGGCGATTGCAGCGCCGCCGCGTAAACCGCGTTTTCAGTCAGTATCACCACATCGCCCGGTAGCAGATACGCACTGACTAAGGGGAGTTTTTCGAGGTGCTTGATAATGTGCAGCATTGAGGTTCCTTAAAAAGTCAGGTGTTGATGGTAACCACGCAGTAAACACGCCAACTGTTGTGGCGCAACCACTTGCACATCAAGCAGCAGATCTTGCGGGCTAAGGCCCCAATGCTGCAAGCTCTGCTCGCACACATAACGTGTTTCAATGTCGTACAAATCCAATAGCTTAAACGCGGCAATATAGTCGCGGCTTAAAATCGCTTCCGGTTGCTGATGTTTAACTAACTGCAATACCCCTTCACCGACGAAAAATAAGGCTTGCTGCTCACTGTAAGCAGAGGCCGCCAAAATAGCATCCAATCCTTCTCGTCCTGCGGCAGTACCGTGAGGGGCGGAGTGAAATACCCAAGCGATATGATTCAAAACTGCACCACTCGATCTTGTTGTAATAAAGCTTGTGCCAAGCTACCTAATCCTGCTTGAGTGAAATGAGCGGCGAGGTTATGGCTAGCTAAACTGTGTTGCGAAGCTTCTTGCTCACTCACCACCCCGCGACGCAGCGCAGCAGCGACACAGGTTTCTAACTGTACTTGATGATCAACAGCAAGGCTTTGCCAAGCTTGCAGTAGATCAAACTCATCGTTCGCTGGCACGTGGGTTGCTGAGCCATTCAGCACCCCATCTTGGTAAAAAAATACGCTCTTTAACACATGCCCTTTCGCCAGCAGAGCTTGAGCGAACAGATAGGCGTTACGCGCTGATTGAGTACCGTATTGTGGTCCGTTGACCACTAAGGTGTAAGTGAGCGCTTTCACTTCTCATCATCCTCAGTTTTACGCTGGCGAATATACAGATACACCGTATGTTTGGAGATATTGAGCCGATCTGCCACTCGGTTAATCGCATCTTTAATATCAAAAATACCTTTATCAAACAGCGCCATCACAATTTGGCGATTCTTGGTATTGTTCGACACCGATTTATCGGCATTAATTTCTTCTATAGTCCGCTCGACCGTTTGATCCACCAACTCTTCGACATCGCTAGCAAAATTGACAGACGATGCCGCTTCTTGGGCTTCTTGAGTCGGCATAAACGATTTCAACACTTGTGAAAAAGGCGCATCGAGATTGACGTTAATGCACAATAAGCCAATCACGCGATTATCACCGTTACGAATCGCAACCGTGATCGATTTCATCAACACGCCACCTTTGGCACGCGTGAAATAAGAACGCGAAAAATTACGCTCTGAACCTTCAATATCACGCAACATTTTTAGCGCCATATCGGTGATCGGCGAACCGACTTGGCGGCCAGTGTTCTCACCGTTGGCAATTTTGATCGCCGAGGTATTCAAATCCTCCAGTGAATGCAGGACAATTTCACAAAATGGGCCAATCAGGCTCGCGATGCCATCGACCACCGCCTCATAAGAACGCAGGATGACTTTATCGTGCTCGCTAAATGGCTTAACGTGCACCGATTCCATCTCCAGCAATAAATCAACATTCATGGTTTCTGTCATTGTCACTGTGCTTAAACCCTAGAACGGAAAATCAACAAATTGCTGTAAGTTTATCAGAAAATTTTAAACTACGATTCGGCAATATCACCAACAAGTGATTTAGCACAAATTATTACTCGATTAAGCGCATATAAAAGGCCTGAACAAAGTCAGGCCTAATAAGATAGATCTCACGAGCAGAACACAGCGATTTATTGTGCTGCGTTAGCACCGTTTTCAATCTTCAGTAGTTCAACTTCGAACACCAGCGTCGAGTTGGCAGGAATGGTTGGGGTGTCTTGCTCACCGTAAGCCATCTCAGGTGGGATGACCAGCTTGAACTTCGAGCCCACAGGCATGAGCTGCACACCTTCAGTCCATCCTGGGATCACGCGATTAAGCGGGAAAGTCGCAGGCTCACCACGCTCATAAGAGCTGTCGAATTGAGTGCCATCGGTCAAAGTTCCTTTGTAGTGAACTTGTACAACATCGGTATCTTTTGGTTTGTCACCTTCAGCAGGAGTCAGAACTTGATACAACAAACCTGATTCGGTTTTTACCACACCAGACTCTTTCTCAAATTGAGCACGGAACTCATCACCTTTTTGCTTACTTTCAGCCGCTTTCTCAGCCGCTTTGGCTTGCATGGTTTCCGCGACACGCTTATCCAGCGCTTCAAGCGCGGCACGAGTCTCTTCTTCAGTCATTTCTGGTGAACCGGTAAACACCTGTTCAATACCTTTAAGAACCAAATCTTTGTTAAGTACAATGCCAATTTCACTTGGCTTTTCAATGCTGGTTTTCAGGTAATTGGCGAATGATACACCAATTGCATAAGCCGCTTTATCATCTTCTGACTTTAATTCGACCGTTTTGACGATGGCTGCCGTCTCAGTCTTTGCAGCTTCTTCTTTCTGACAACCAACCGCGAGCATAACGGTCGCAGCCAGCAGTGACACTTTAAAAAGTGATTTCATCGGGTTCTCCAATTGTGAGGTATTCGTTTTGGTATTGTGCACAAAACCAGTAAGTCACTGGTGTACAACTAAGAGTTGTACCAATATAGCGATATGTTGCATGATTGTCTTTACACAACAAACGGATAATTCGAACTTGATGCGAAGAATTTATCACTCATTCGGCACCTTACTTATCATCCTTATCTTAAACGGTTGTTTTTTTGCAAACCAAGCCGAGCAGCAATGGAACCTCGCCCCCGAAGGCGCCACTGCCTTTGGCCTCAGCCGCGATGGCCGCTTCGCGCTGATTTATTCCCGACAACAACAACTGATGCTATGGGATCTGCAGCAAGTACAATTACTCGCCAAGCTTGGCGCACAAGATCCGCAAGCCAATCCCGTTTCTGTGATCCGCATCGCGGATAACGGTCGCTATGCCATCACGGCCAGTCAGAATAACTTCGCCATATGGGATCTTGCCTGGGCTCAAGCCAAAGGGCTTTGGTCTATTACAGATGGTCAGATCCGTGATGTCGACATCGCTAATAATGGCGAACAAGTGCTACTCGGTTTAACCAATGGCAAAGCCATTTACGTGGACTTAGTCACTGGGCGGCGCATGGAGTTCCTCGCCCACCGCGAAAAAGTCAATTCCGTCGCGCTTTCCGCTAACGGACGCTATGCGCTTTCTGGTGGCAATGATCGCCACGCTTACTTATGGGATACCCAAAGCGGGCAAATTATTCGGCAATTTGAACATCAACAACGGGTCAATCGGGTAACTTTGCAACGCGATGGTAAGCTCGCTTTCACTTCCGATAGTGGCAACCAAGCGTTAATTTGGGACCTCTCTACCGAGCGTGAACCAATAGCGCTGCGCAGTTTGCGCCGCCAACTGATTTTTTCTAGCGCACGCTTTGCCGATGATGGAAAAAGACTGATCACGGGAACCCCATCAGGGCAAGTGGAAGTATGGAATACCCAAGATGGTAAAAAAATCGCCAACTTCAATTCACAGGCCAAAAAAGATGGCGGACCAGCTCAAGCTGTCGTGTATGATGCCAGTTTTGATCGCCAGCAACGTGCTGTATCAGGCAACTCAGCAGGCATCGCCCAAGCTTGGCGAGTGGAGAACTAATCAATGCAACAGACATCGCTAACCCAACTTCAAATACAAATTGAAGATTTAGAGTGCAAGTTGGCCTTTCAAGATCAAACCATTGAGATGCTAAATGATGCCCTGACTCAACAGCAACTGTTGATCAGTAAGATGCAGGATCAGATGCAATATATGGTCGGCAAAGTGAAAAATATCGATAGCTCAAATTTGGCCGATCCCGCTCAAGAAACACCGCCACCACACTACTGATGCAATAAGCTTGGCTACAGCCTACGTAATTCGCCGATCTTATCGAGCGAAAACGTAGGCAATCACAGTGCCTGCGACCACCAAACAACCGCCGATCCGGCGCAATTGATGATCGGATTGTAGGCTCAATTGTGCCACCATCTGACGCCATCCTCTCGGCGCTAATAATGGCCCTAACCCTTCCACAATCAGCACTAAACCCAGTGCAACCCAAAGTGTCTGTGACATATTGCCTCCAAATAACAAAGGCCCCTTACGGAGCCTTGAATAAAGTTAACGAATGCTTACTTGGCAGCAGCGCCTTTCGCATTATTCATGTATTGGAAGAACTCGCTGCTTGGATCCAATACCAGAATGTCATTTTTGCTATTAAATGATTTTTCATAGGCACGTAATGAGCGTAAGAAGCTGAAAAACTCCGGATCTTTCTTATAGGCATCCGAGTAGATCTTCGCCGCTTCTGCATCTGCCGCACCACGGGTTACACGAGCAGTTTTATCGGCCTCCGCGAGAATCGTAGCCACTTCAAGCTCGGCTTGAGCACGGATCACTTCGGCTTTTTCACGACCTTGTGAACGGTGTTTACGAGCCACTGATTCACGTTCAGCACGCATACGGCGGTAAATCGATTCACTGATCTCATCAGGCAGGTTGATCTTCTTCATTCTAAAGTCGACCACATACACACCCAAATCTTTCATCGCACTTTGTCGTGTATCTTGCAGTACGTTAGCCATGATTTGATCACGTTGTCCATCAATCTCCAAAGCTTCTCGCGCCGCTTCGGTAGTGATTTCAGAAGAATCAGGATTCTCAGGTAAAATCGCCCCATTACGCGGACCAGAAACAATTTGTTTGATCTCACGAGATCCAATTTCCGAACGCAATACATCGGTGACTTTACGCTCAAGTAACGCTTCCGCCGTTAATGCATTACCGCCACCAGTTGCCAAGTAATATTGACCGAAATCTTCAATACGCCATTTCACGTACGAATCGATGATCACATCTTTTTTCTCTGACGTAACAAAGCGATCGGTACGGCTATCCATGGTTTGAATCCGTGCATCTAATGTTTTCACACGATCAAACATTGGCATTTTGAAATGCAGACCCGGTTCGTAAATCTTTGACATATCACTGGTGTCTTTCAACACTCGGCCAAAACGGATCACAATGCCGCGCTCTCCCTCTGGGATCACGAACATCGACATTAACAATGCCGCCATGATCAGAACGATACTAGGGATTAATAACTTACGCATTCTTAGTATCTCCCTTGACGTGTAGTGCTGCGTGACGAAGTGTCGGTATTGGTCTCCGTCGTTGGCGACTCAAGCTCGATTTTATCGTACGCTGATGACGATTTACTGGCACGTGGCTCGGCTTTATTCGTCTCTTGTCCAACAAGCTTATCAATCGGTAAGTACAACAGATTGCCGCTCGATTTAGAATCGATTAGCACTTTCGAGGTATTGCTGTACACCTCTTCCATGGTATCCAAATACAGACGATCACGAGTGACTTTCGGTGCCGCTAGATATTCAGGTAACAGCTTTTCAAATTGAGCAACCTGACCTAAGGCCTCATTGATGATACGCTCGTTATAACCTTGCGCTTCTTTCTTCAAACGCTCAGAGCGACCAGTCGCTTTCGGTAAAATTTCGTTTTTGTACGCTTCTGCTTCACGAATAAAACGCTCTTCATCTTCACGCGCAGCAATCGCATCATCAAACGCATCTTTTACTTGCTCAGGCGGACGTGCAGATTGGAAGTTAACGTCAACAATCATCAGGCCCATATCATAGCCATCGATAATTTGATTGAGCGTCTGTTGAGTACTTTGCCGAATTTGCTGACGACCACTGGTTAAAATACTGTCCATCAGTGCATCACCGACCACAGCACGCAGCGCTGAATCAGTCGCTTGACGTAAACTATCATCCGCATTGGTCACTTTGTACAAATACTTATAGGGATCAGCAATTCGATACTGCACATCCATCGAGACCGTCACCACGTTTTCATCTTTGGTCAGCATAAGACCCGATGCTCGCAGTGAACGAATCGCTTGCACGTTAACTGGGGTCACTTCATCAATAAAGCGTGGACGCCAGTTCAAGCCAGGATCAACAATTCGATCGTATTTTCCAAGTCGTGACACCACGCCACGCTCAGCTTCACCAATGGTGTAAAAACCGGTAAAGAACCATATGGCGACAGAAATGGCCGCTATCACGCCAAAACCAATCGCACTACCACCTGCCAGCGAAGGACCTTTACCGCCTTTACCACCAAATTTGCCGCCCAATTTTTGACTGATTTTATTAAACACTTCGTCTAAATCGGGTGGTCCTTGATCTCGGCCACCTTTGTTACCGCGATTGTTGTTCCCCCATGGGTCATTATCGCGGCCATTGTTGCCGTTATTATTACCAGGCTCATTCCACGCCATTAGAAAACTCCATCATTTGATATGACGTTATACTCTAGCAGTCCTTTCTGTGACGATAAAGTCACTTAAGTCTGCTTGCTCTCGTTTCTCTAGTTTAGCCCAATCAACTTGCTGCATACGAACAGTGATCAGTAAATTGCCTTCCGGATCATATTCTTCCTGTTGAATACACTTCATTTGGAAAAATAGGCTACGGATACGCCCTTGATGTTGTGGCGGAATACGCAGACGATGCTCCACCACTTGGCTGGCTAAACGTTCACTCAATGCTTGAAACAGTAGCTCAATGCCAGATCCCTGCATGGCAGAAATCCATACGGCTTTGGGTACTCCTTCGTCATCCCGTTCAATACGCGGAGTGGCTTGTTCTAAGTTATCGATTTTATTCATCACCAACAGCGTGGGGACGTCATGCGCATCGATTTCTTGTAGAACCGTCTCTACCGCTTGGATATTCTCACGAAAGCGTTCATCACTGGCATCAACAACATGTAACAAAATGTCAGCTTCTTGCGTCTCTTGTAACGTTGCTTTAAAGGCCGCCACCAAGTCATGTGGCAAATGACGAATAAAGCCCACAGTATCAGCCAATACCGCAGGCCCAACGTCCGCCAAATCTATTCTACGTAAGGTTGGATCTAGGGTGGCAAACAGTTGATCGGCGGCGTACACACCCGCTTCAGTAATGCGGTTAAACAGGGTCGATTTCCCTGCGTTGGTATAACCCACCAACGAGATGGTTGGAATCTCGGCTCGGCTACGCGCTCGACGCCCTTGTTCACGCTGTTTGGCCACTTTTTCTAAGCGACGCAAAATAGCTTTGATCCGTTCACGCAATAAACGTCGGTCCGTTTCAAGCTGAGTTTCCCCCGGCCCACGCAAACCAATCCCACCTTTTTGTCTTTCTAAGTGGGTCCACCCCCGAATTAAGCGCGTTGAAATATGGCGCAGCTGCGCCAACTCGACTTGGAGCTTACCTTCATGGGTACGGGCACGTTGAGCAAAGATATCGAGGATCAGGCCAGTACGATCGATGACCCGACACTGACACAATCTTTCGAGGTTACGTTCTTGAGCAGGAGAAAGCGCGTGGTTAAAAATGACCACGTTGGCTTCATTGAGTTGGACGGCTTCGGCGATTTCTTGGGCTTTACCCTCACCAACGAAATATTTAGGGTGAGGGGTTTGACGACTGCCTGTTACCACTTGCAGCGTGGTCACCCCTGCAGAAGATACGAGCATTTTACATTCGCTCAGATCTTCCCCCTGTTGCGTGAAGTTGACATGAACAAGTACGGCTCGCTCACCGGCTTCATAACGGTCAAACAAGCGATCAACTCCTTAAATAATGGTGCAAAGAATTACTCTTCTGATTTCTCAGCTGGACGATCTGTCGCTGGACGATCGCCACTGTGGTGGCTCACTGGACGAGCAGGAACCACAGTCGAAATAGCATGCTTATAAACCATTTGGTTTACGGTGTTTTTCAGCAGGATCACAAATTGATCAAACGATTCAATCTGACCTTGCAGCTTGATGCCATTCACAAGGTAGATAGAGACCGGAATACGTTCACGACGTAGCGCATTCAGAAATGGGTCTTGTAGAGATTGCCCCTTAGCCATTTTATTTTTCCTTATTTTGTCTTTTCTAGTAATTATTTAGCTAGCGGTGCAGCAGAATTATATGCAGCCTTGCATCTGAGCTAAACCAATCAAAATTCCCGTTGCTATCAATGCTCAATCGAGTACCAATAGCGGATCCTTTCCCGGGGTACACACGCAAAAGCGATCACATTATACACAGCTTATTTCGTTGGACGCTATCGCATTCGAGAGCGTTTCAACGGCTTGGTCTACGTTTTCGCTATCTAACCAAGTTAAATCATCCCAGCTGCGTAACCAGGTGATCTGTCGCTTGGCCAATTGACGGGTGGCACAGATGCCACGATAAATCGCCTCATCAAGCGTTGCCTGACCGTCTAAATAATCCCACATTTGCCGATAGCCGACACAGCGGATCGAAGGAAGATCAGGATGCAGATCATCTCTTGCATACAGAGCTTTAACCTCGTCTTCGAACCCTGATTGGACCATTTTCGCAAAACGAAGTTCAATCCGCCGATGGAGTTCGGCTCTTTCCTTGGGAGCAATCGCAAACTGTAGCACTCGATAGGGAATCGCTTCCCCTTTAGTTTGCGTTAGCTCGGTAAGAGTTTTACCCGAAATTCGATAAACTTCCAGTGCCCGCGACAATCTTTGTGGATCGTTGGGATGAATTCGCTCAGCTGAGACTGGATCGATCTGTTGCAACTGAGCATGCAAGGCTGGCCAACCTAAGGTTAAGGCTTGTTGTTCGATCTGTTGGCGGATTTCAGGGTTGGCCGCAGGTAAAGGCGATAAGCCTTCAATCAATGCCTTAAAATAGAGCATAGTGCCCCCGACCAATAGCGGGATTTTGCCTTGTGCGACAATCTCTGCCATGGCTTGCAGCGCATCGCGCCGAAAATCGGCTGCAGAATAGGCTTCACTCGGATCAAGAATATCGATCAAGCGATGTGGAGCCAGTGCAAGCTCGGCTGCATCCGGTTTAGCGGTGCCAATATCCATTCCGCGATAAATTAGAGCGGAATCGACACTGATGATCTCCACCGGATATTTCTGACGTAAGCGAATAGCTAAATCGGTTTTACCAGAAGCCGTTGGACCCATTAAAAAAAGGGCGAGGGGTAACTGTTGAGTCATGAATGTAATGCTGTAATTGAGGCGGAAAAGTCCACCAACGTAATAAAATGCGGGTCATGATAAGGCAAGCCACCTTGCCATAGCTGTTCCAGTTCGGCGATCAAGCTGATCGCCTCAGCTAAAGTGTAGTCGGTTTTTTCTAACACGATACGTTGGACCAACCACTCAGCAAGTGCTTGATATGGCAAAGGCTCGCTGTGGTGACGGCTCGCCGCGTAAGATAACAGATCCGGCAGTAATTGCTGTAAATTTTGCTGGCGTAATGGCTGAGGGACCGCCATCACCATAATCGAATGGTGGGCGCGTGTTTTCAGTTCAATGCCCAATTGCTGCAATGATTGCCAATAGGTTTGTACCGCTTGCCATTCAAGGTCATTTAATTTAAGCACTAATGGCACCAGCAGCGGCTGGGCTTTGAGTGCTCCATACTGTGGATTGAGTAAGCCACGCAGCTTAAGCTGCTCGGCTTGAACCAGTGAAACCAGCACGCAGCCGACAGGGCTATTCATCAGCAGATACTGCCTTTCAACCACTTGGATCGCTTTACCTAATTTTTCAATCGCCACCGCCGCCTGAGAGGCATCCACATTGGTTGCCGCTGAGTGGGCTTCGGCTGCTAAATTGGGCGTTTGCAACAAGGTTTGATATACCGCTACTTCAGATTGAGTTACCGTTGGCGGGTGATTTTTCTCAAACCGTGTAGCACGAGTATTTGATGCAATAACCCAAGGATTGGCTACAGCATGCTCTTTTAACGGATAAGCGCTACTCCGGCTTTCATTTTCACCTTCTGGCACTGCTTTACGCGGATAACTTGGCACATTATGTACTGCTTGAGTAACCCTTTCAGTCAGTGAAGTTTCGCTGTTGAGTCCAATCTGCGGGGATGTTTTTTCTGCACTTGGCGCATGAAATGCGCCATCATTGAGCGAGGCGGCGATCACTTGCGCGGTTTGGACTAAGGCGCTGCTTAACGCTTGATAGATGAAATCATGCACCAGACGCGCTTGGTGGAAACGCACTTCATGCTTGGCCGGATGCACGTTGACATCGACATGCAAAGGATCCAGCTCAATAAACAGTACATAGGCTGCAAATTGATCGGCGCGTAAACTGGTCTCGTAGCTTTGTCGAATCGCATGATTGATCAGCTTATCGCGCATCATGCGACCATTAACATAGCAGTATTGTAAATCACTCTGCTGGCGAGCCCCCTGTGGGCTGGCGATCCAACCGTGTAGCTTAAGGCCTTGATGTTCAAGCTCAATACGCAGCATATGCTGCACAAACGTATTACCACAAACTGCCGCTAAACGCTTTTCCTGCTGGGCTAAAGTGGCGGCGGCGCGGTATTGACGCACCACTTTTCCGTTGTGGCGCAACATAAAACTCACATCAAATCGACTCAACGCAATCCGTTTGAGCAGCTCATCAATATGGGTAAATTCGGTTTTTTCTGTGCGCAAAAATTTGCGGCGAGCCGGAGTATTAAAAAACAGATCCAACACTTCTACCGTTGTGCCAACCGGATGAGCGGCGGGCTGTAACCTCACTGCCATATCTCGACCTTCACTGTATGCCGTCCACGCTTCCTGCTGCGCCTCAGTCCGCGATGTTAAGGTCAAGCGGGAGACGGAGCTGATACTGGCTAATGCTTCACCGCGAAATCCCAGACTCATGATCGCTTCCAGATCATCTAAGGTATGGATCTTCGAGGTTGCATGTCGACTTAGCGCTAGGCCAAGCTCCTCTTTATCAATTCCAGAGCCGTTATCTCGGATCCGGATCAGCTTAGACCCCCCTTTCTCAATCTCAATCTCAATTCGGGTTGCGCCAGCATCTAAGCTGTTTTCCACCAGCTCTTTGACTACGGAAGCGGGCCTTTCCACCACTTCACCGGCGGCAATTTGGTTGGCTAAACGAGCGGGCAGAATACGAATCGTCATAATCAGTTATTTATTCGGGATGATCAGTTGCTGCCCCACAGCCAGTTGATCGGAGCGTAACTGATTAGCTTGGCGGATACTGGCAATGCTGACGTTATAGTGGTCAGCGATTTTACTCAGATTGTCACCGCGCTGGACTTTATGCTTACGCAGCGGCTTATCTTGTAAACTCACGGTAATATTTAACTTTTGGCCAAGAACCAAGGTATCCGATTTGAGATTATTCTGGTTTTTAATCGCCGCCACCGACACTTTATAAGTGCTTGCCAGCTTACCGAGAAAATCTCCCGCTTTCACCACATGGATAATGGTTTCCGTTTCGACCGGATTGGTCACAACTGGGACAGCGATCGGTTTTGCCGAGGCTGACGCAGGGATCGTCAGTTTCTGTCCCACCGCAATCGTTGCCGATTTAAGTTTATTCGCCTGCTTGAGCGCATCTACCGTGACACCATATCGATTGGCGATCACTCCTAATGACTCGCCGCGCTGCACTTGGTGGATTTGCGTTTTACCACGGTTAGCAAACAACGTACCTTCTGGTGGATTGGCTTCAAAATACTGCACAATCGCTTTAGCTAACGCGCGAGCTAATTTATCTTGATGGCTACGCTGGAACAGCAACTGCTCTTCGGCCGGATTAGAGATAAATCCTGTTTCAACCAGTACCGATGGAATGTCAGGTGATTTTAATACTGCGAGGCTGGCATTCACCGGCTCGGTTTTATGCAGATGAGCGACCTTACCCATTTCACGCAGAATACTGGTCGCCAGCTTGTAGCCCTCTTTCTGCGAATGGCTAAATTGCAAATCAAGCAAGGTCTGACTCACGTTGCGGTCATTATTGGTTTTTGATAGTACTTCTCCTGCCCCACCAAGCAACTCAGATTGTTGCTCATGATTTTCAACCCAACGCGCAATTTCCGTATTAGCGCGGCGTGTATTGAGCACAAACACTGAACCGCCACGAGGTTGAGGGGTGTGAAATGCATCGGCATGAATCGAGACCAAAATATGCGCTTTACTGCTACGCGCAATTTCCGTGCGCTTATTTAAATTCACCGAATAGTCGCCACGACGAGTCAAAACCGCCTTCACGCCAGGCACTGCATTCAATTGATCGGCCAGCTTCTTAGAGATAATTAAGTTGACATTTTTTTCATATTTACGAGTCGGACCGATTGAACCTGGATCTTCACCACCGTGACCGGCATCAATCGCGACCACAATATCTTCATTACCAAGCAGCTGAGAGGCATCTTTACTCACTTGTACCGCAGTGGTACTCGGCGTGCTAACCACACGGTCCTGATTGGCTTTTCCGTGTGGCAGATCGATCACTAGTCGATGTCCATACTGACCACCTGGAGTTGGAGCTAATTTAAATAAACTGGGAGTGGTTTTCTGCTTAAGTTCAAACACCAACCGAAATGAACTTTTCTCTGGCGGTGTGGAGGCGCGGATCCGAGATAAAATGCCACTGTCCGTCACATTGACAGGCAACTTGGCACGCGAAGAACTCTGCTTGAGGTCGATAACCAAACGCTCAGGTGAACTAAGAGTAAAATAGCTAAAATCGGCTTCGGATGTCACATCCAAAACTACTCGCGTTTCATCAGGCGAAGGCCAAACTCGCACCCCCTCTAGACTATTAGCCCAAGTTTGAGGCGCGATGCTGAATAACACCCATCCACACAGTAGCAAAACCAAACGACGAACGTTCAACATAACTCCAACTGACTCAAAAGGTCACATCCATATTCATTATTAGCCGTCAGCGTGGCAATGCGCCGCTCTCCGTCATAACGTAAATCAAGGTCAAGATCAGCCTTAGGGAGCAGCCCGTAACCTTGCTCTGGCCATTCAACTAAGCAAATCGCATCGTCAGTAAAATAATCACGGATCCCCATAAATTCGAGTTCTTCTGGATCCGCTAAGCGATAAAGATCAAAGTGATAAACCTGCCACTCACCTAATTGATAAGGCTCCACCAGAGTATAGGTAGGGCTTTTTACATTGCCTTGGTGGCCTAATGCCCGAATAAAACCACGACTAAAGGTAGTCTTTCCGGCACCAAGATCACCATGCAGATAAAGCGTCGTTTGTTGTGAACAGAGCGCGGCCAGCGCACGACCTAATTCCAATGTAGCTTGCTCATCGTTTAGGGGAAAAATCTTGCTATTCATTACGCTTTTCTCAACAAGGTCATGACTGACTATAAAGAAATCAAAAGAACCGGAATAGTAAACTGGGTTGGAATTGAGAGACAAGATCTGTTCTGTTAACAAACCGAAAAATATACCGATTAGAGCACCTGAGATTAACGCTAGAACAAGCGGACAAGATCCGCTAAGATCCTCGGCCCTTATCGTGAGACCCCGTGATGGACTACCAACAACTGGCAGACAAGATCAAGCAATGGGCGATCCAACTCGGCTTTGAAAAAGTTGGGATTTGTGATGTCGATTTGCGTGAGCATGAACCCGCGCTACAAGCTTGGCTCGATGCTGGGTATCACGGTGAGATGGATTGGATGGCCAGACATGGTATGCTGCGCGCTCGTCCAGCTGAATTACTACCTGGTACTCTGCGCGTGATCAGCGCTCGGATCAATTACTTGCCACCTCAAGCACAGTTTGCTGCTAACTTGCGCGATCCCTCTCAGGCGTATATCAGCCGCTACGCGCTCGGGCGCGACTATCATAAGCTAATGCGCAACCAACTGAAAAAACTCGGCGAAAAAATTGAACAAGAAGTAGGGCAACTCGGTTATCGCCCTTTTGTTGACTCGGCGCCCATCCTTGAACGGCCATTGGCACAAAAAGCTGGATTAGGTTGGAGCGGCAAACACTCACTGATCTTAGATAAAGACAGTGGTTCTTGGTCGTTTCTCGGTGAGCTGTTAGTCGATATTCCCTTACCGGTTGATCAACCGAGCGAGAATCAGTGTGGTAAATGCACCGCCTGCATGACCAGTTGTCCGACCAACGCCATCGTCGCAGAAGGTGTCGTCGATGCACGACGCTGCATCTCGTATCTCACCATTGAATATTCGGGTGTGATTCCGCTTGAGTTTCGCCGTCCGATCGGCAACCGAATTTATGGCTGTGATGATTGCCAGTTAGTTTGCCCTTGGAATCGTTTTGCACCATTAACTCAGCAAAGTGATTTTCATCGTCGGCCAAGCCTCATTGAACCTGACTTGGTGAACTTATTTGAGTGGGATGAAGCGACATTTCTCAAGCAAATGGAAGGCTCGGCCATCCGGCGTATCGGCCATCAACAATGGCGACGCAACTTAATTATTGCTATGGGCAATGCCCCTTATTCTCCACGTATTGTGGAAACATTAGAACGACATCAGGGACAGAATCCACTATTGGATGAACACATTGCTTGGGCTTTGGCTGAACAGGGCCAAAAAACATCAACCTCACGCCAATATCAACGTTTAATTCGTATTATTGAAAAAGGCCTGCCACGGGATGCCTAAATAGAGTGAATCCAACAATCAAAGCCATGATTGTTTGATGCCCATCCCAATTTGCGTAATGTGGACAACATTTTTAATTAGACGCCGTTTTCTATCACGAAATAAAGTTAATCACAGCTCTTGGAAATGACCAGGATCAACTTTTTATACGGCAATGATCTTCAAATTTGATAACCTATCGCCAAAAGCCACAATAAATCAAATAAAAACAATGAATTAAGGCAATGCTCATCGGGTCGCTTTCAACTGAACAATCAAAGATCCTTAAGGATGTCAACTGAAAACGTCATGATAGATAGTTTATGAACAACTTTATCCACATCTCATTTTTGTGGATAAGTCTGTTAATGAATAAGGTAAAGCAGGCCGAATCTGCTGATATCCAACAGACTTCTGGTAATTTAAAAAATTATTCAAGAGATGAGAGTGACTAGATTGAACAATGGTTCAATTGGCCTCATCTGAGATGATGCTTCTCAGCATTATAGAAAAGGGGGCTAGCCAAAAACTTAACACCCTAAAAAAGAAAGGACTGCGCTTAAAGCACAGTCTCTTATCTAGAATTTGGTTGCGGGAGCTGGATTTGAACCAACGACCTTCGGGTTATGAGCCCGACGAGCTACCAAGCTGCTCCATCCCGCGTCCATGTTGTGTCACCGTTAAGCACCGTGAGAGCTTTAATTTGGAGCGACACACGAGGTTCACTGCTTTAAAACAAAAAGGCGTGACCTCAACCTTGGTAAGGTTGCGCTCATCAACTGAGCGAGTGGCGCATTCATCGTTAAGTACGCTGACAACTTTAAATTTGGAGCGACACACGAGGTTCGAACTCGTGACCTCAACCTTGGCAAGGTTGCGCTCTACCAACTGAGCTAGTGTCGCATTCCTCGAGACGCCGTAGCATCTGCGCTAGAATTTGGTTGCGGGAGCTGGATTTGAACCAACGACCTTCGGGTTATGAGCCCGACGAGCTACCAAGCTGCTCCATCCCGCGTCCATGTTGTGTCACCGTTAAGCACCGTGAGAGCTTTAATTTGGAGCGACACACGAGGTTCACTGCTTTAAAACAAAAAGGCGTGACCTCAACCTTGGTAAGGTTGCGCTCATCAACTGAGCGAGTGGCGCATTCATCGTTAAGTACGCTGACAACTTTAAATTTGGAGCGACACACGAGGTTCGAACTCGTGACCTCAACCTTGGCAAGGTTGCGCTCTACCAACTGAGCTAGTGTCGC
>NZ_JARBFT010000021.1:0-15135 GCF_028863985.1 Vibrio chanodichtyis
GAAGGTCTACGCTTTGCGATCCGTGAAGGCGGTCGTACAGTAGGTGCTGGTGTTGTAGCGAAGATCATCGCTTAATTGCGTTAATCTTGCCGCGCAATGCTGCATCGAAAAAGGGGAGCTTCGGCTGCCCTTTTTCATTTTTTGTGGTAACCATTTTATCGTTCACTCCTCCCGAATTTACGGATTGCATCACACCATCAAAACCACACATCAATTCCCTTGCTAAAGCTGCTTTCTTTCTGTACTATTCTCGCTCCTTAATTCTCGGTCAATTATCATTAGTTCCTTGCTTCCTCTGGATGACCGGGCCAACTCTGGAAGCTGAATAATCCGTAAGGAGCAAATAATGCGTCATTACGAAATCGTATTCATGGTGCACCCAGATCAAAGCGAGCAAGTTGCTGGCATGATCGAACGTTACACTGGTTCAATCACTGAAGCGGGCGGTAAAATCCACCGTTTAGAAGATTGGGGTCGTCGTCAACTGGCTTACCCAATCAACAAACTGCACAAAGCTCACTACGTTCTGATGAACGTTGAAGCTGACCAAGCAGTGGTTGATGAACTAGAAACTGCTTTCCGTTTCAACGATGCAGTTCTACGTAACATGATCATGCGTACTAAAGCTGCTATCACTGAACCTTCAATCATGCTGAAAGCTCGTGAAGAGCGTGTAAAGCGTGACGAAGTGAAATTCGACGCAGACGTTGAGTAATGATTCGCTGACCAATCGAATCGAGTTAAGTGGCATTGTCGCAAAAGCTCCGGTTCGAAGCCAAAGCCCATCGGGTGTTAAACATTGCCATTTTTGGCTAGAGCATCGCTCTACGATGGTTGAAGCTAACCTCCCAAGACAAGTGTTTTGTCGCTTGGCGGTGGTGGTCAGTGAGGCAGGGTCAACAACATTAACTCAAAATTTAGTACAAGGCAGTAGCATTTTGGTAAGCGGTTTTTTAGCTTACCAAACCAGCCGAAATGGCGTAGGTAAATTAGTGCTGCATGCCGACAAAATTTCTCATATATAGATCAGGAGATAGCCCATGGCTCGTTTCTTCCGTCGTCGTAAATTCTGCCGTTTTACAGCAGAAGGCGTACAAGAGATTGATTACAAAGACGTAGCAACTCTCAAGAACTACATCACTGAAGCTGGTAAAATCGTTCCTAGCCGTATCACTGGCACAAGCGCTAAATATCAGCGTCAGCTAGCTCGTGCGATCAAACGTTCTCGCTACCTAGCTCTACTGCCATACACTGACAAACATCAGTAATCGGCACCGTTTATTAAGAAAGAGGATTAAGCAATGCAAGTTATTCTACTTGATAAAATCGGTAATCTAGGCAGCCTTGGCGATACTGTAAACGTTAAATCTGGTTACGCTCGTAACTTCCTTATCCCACAAGGTAAGGCAGTAATGGCAACTAAAGCTAACGTTGCAATGTTTGAAAGCCGTCGTGCAGAGTTAGAAGCAAAAGTTGCTGAGCAACTGACTGCTGCTCAAGCTCGTGCTGACCAAGTTAACGCTCTGGAAGCAGTGGTAATTGCTTCTAAAGCTGGTGACGAAGGTAAACTGTTCGGTTCTATCGGTACTCGTGATATCGCTGATGCAATCACTGCAGCTGGCGTTAAAGTATCTAAGAGCGAAGTTCGCCTGCCTGAAGGCGCTCTGCGCAATGTTGGCGAATTCGAAGTTAGCGTTCAACTTCACTCTGAAGTGTTTGCAACTGCGAAAGTTCAAGTTGTTGCTGAGTAATTTCAGTTATTGACGAATATGAAAACACCAGCTTCGGCTGGTGTTTTTTTGCTTAAAATTGGAAACGTAGATTAACCGAAAATACGCTGTCCTCTTTACTCAATCCCTCTGGTACGCGGTTGTGAAATTGGCGGGACTGGCGAATTTTCAATGCGATATTGTCGGTGATTTTATTGGTGACACTCAGATCGCTATCGACGCTGGTGTTACTCCCTCCTGATACCATAGTCAATTCTGCCGCGAAGCATAAATTGGCTAATGCTTGCCATTCACTTTTCAAATTACCACGAAAAATCCCTTCATTGACTTGATCGGGGAACACGATATCGTTTTTATCAATCTCATCTTGGTTGGGTTTTTGATAGCGGAAACCGGGGCCGACTTCTACCTCTAGTGTAAAATCTTCTGTATAAACAAATTGATAACCGAGACCAGCCGAGAGCGTGTAGTCTTTGAAATAAGCACTATAACGTGAATCAGTGCCATAGAAGCTGGCGTATAAATAGGTTTTCGGACCCAGTTTATAGTCGGTTTGTAACGCATAAGTGGATTGGTGCTTATTGGCTTTACCATTTTTATCCAGCTTATAAAATTTCCATTCGCCATAGGTACGATGACGGCCTGAGGTATACTCCGATTTCACCCGAGAAGTTAATGATTGTGAATCGGTGTTGCCTGTATGGGCTTGATAGCCAAATTCAACATGGTGACTCCAAGGGGAGGGCAGTCTGATATCGCTGTTTGATTTAGCTGGCTCGGCGAGCGCAGGAAAGCAGAGTGCGAGACTCGTCCAAGTTAACCATTTGGGGAACACGATCACCTCTTCTACGTTTAGGGTGGTGGCATAGTAAAAACTCATGGTTGAGTTTGAGTCAACTCAAGGTCAATTCTGAACACTCGATACACAAACTTTCTTTGCCTTAATTACAAATCATGGATTCTCGTTATAATGACGGACATTCAAAAGTTACTTAAAGCGAAGTCATGGCAGATCCACGTACTGATAAACGAAACCGTAAAACTTCTGATGCACAAGTCGATGCTATCAAAGTTCCTCCCCATTCGTTAGAGGCAGAGCAATCCGTCATTGGTGGTTTGCTGTTGGATAATGAGCGTTGGGATACGGTCTCTGAGCATGTGGTGACGCAGGATTTCTATAGTCGTCCACATCGTCTGATTTTTGATGGGGTGAAATCGATCCTCGAGGCAAGCAAGCCGCTGGATTTAATCACGTTATCGGAATATCTAGAGCAACGCGAGCAATTAGAAGATGTCGGCGGTTTTGCTTATCTTGCCGATTTAGCCAAAAATACCCCAAGTGCGGCCAATATTAATGCTTATGCAGAAATTGTCGCTCAGCGTGCGCTGGTGCGCAATCTGATTGGGGTTGCCAATGAAATTGCCGATGCGGGTTACGATCCACAGGGACGCAACGCTGAAGATCTCCTCGATCTCGCCGAAAGTAAAGTGTTTGCGATTGCTGAAGCGCGTACCAGTGAAAATGAAGGCCCGAAAAATGTCGATAGCATTTTAGAGCGCACCTTAGAGCGGATTGAGCTGCTGTATAAAATGCCACAGGATGGTGTGACTGGGGTGAATACCGGTTTTACTGATCTGAATAAGAAAACCGCTGGTTTACAAGGCTCGGATCTGGTGATTGTCGCTGCGCGTCCCTCAATGGGGAAAACCACTTTTGCGATGAACTTGTGTGAAAACGCCGCTATGGAGCAAGATAAGCCAGTGCTGATCTTCTCGCTGGAGATGCCAGCGGAGCAGATCATGATGCGGATGTTGGCTTCACTGTCGCGCGTCGATCAAACCAAAATTCGTACCGGTCAGCTCGATGATGAAGATTGGGCTCGTATCTCGTCGACCATGGGTATTCTCATGGAGAAGAAGAATATGTACATTGACGACAGTTCTGGTTTGACTCCCACTGAAGTGCGTTCACGCGCGCGGCGTGTTGCTCGTGAACATGGTGGTTTATCGCTGATCATGGTCGACTATTTACAATTAATGCGTGTCCCTGCGTTAACTGATAACCGGACGCTGGAAATTGCCGAAATTTCTCGCTCACTGAAGGCATTAGCGAAAGAATTGAATGTACCTGTGGTGGCACTCTCGCAGCTCAACCGTTCTTTGGAGCAACGGGCCGATAAACGCCCAGTTAACTCAGATTTACGTGAATCAGGTTCGATTGAGCAGGATGCCGATTTGATCATGTTTATCTATCGTGATGAGGTTTACCATCCTGATAGCCCATTAAAAGGCACTGCAGAAATCATTCTCGGTAAGCAGCGTAATGGCCCGATAGGCTCGGTGCGCCTTACTTTCCAAGGACAATATTCTCGCTTCGACAACTATGCTGGACCTGCATTTGACGATGAATAATTCAATGAACTACATGAAGGCGGCCACGGCCTATATCAATCTTGATGCGTTGCTGCACAATTTACAGCGTGTTAAGCAGCAAGCCCCAACCAGTAAAATTATGGCGGTGGTTAAAGCCAATGGTTATGGTCATGGCTTGCGCCAGATTGCGCGATTTGCCTTAGGGGCCGATGCGTTTGGGGTGGCTCGGATTGAAGAGGCCTTACAACTGCGCGCCAGTGGTGTGGTTAAACCGATCTTGTTACTTGAGGGTTTTTATTCATCCGGTGATTTACCCGTATTGGTTACCAACAATATTCAAACCGTGGTGCATTGCGAAGAGCAGCTACAAGCCTTGGAACAAGCTCAGCTCGAAACACCGGTGATGGTGTGGCTAAAGATTGATAGTGGCATGCATCGTTTAGGGGTTCGTCCTGAGCAATATGCGGATTTTGTCGCTCGTTTGCATCAGTGCCAGAACGTCGCTAAGCCCTTACGCTATATGAGCCATTTCGGTTGTGCGGATGAGTTAGATCAATCGACCACTGCCGACCAAATTGAGCTGTTTTTAGCGCTTACCAATGGTTTCCGTGGCGAGCGATCACTGGCTGCCTCAGCTGGATTGCTTGCTTGGCCACAAAGTCAACTGGAATGGGTGAGGCCGGGAATCATCATGTACGGTGTGTCGCCTTTTGCGGAAAAGAGCGCTGCTGAGCTTGGCTATCAGCCAGTGATGACTTTAAAGTCACATTTGATTGCTGTTCGTGATGTCAAAGCGGGTGAAAAAGTGGGCTATGGTGGGATTTGGACCTGTCAGAATGATACCAAAATCGGAGTGATTGCGATTGGTTATGGTGATGGTTATCCACGTACCGCGCCCAATGGTACCCCGGTGGTGGTTAATGGTCGCCGAGTACCGCTTGCTGGGCGAGTTTCGATGGATATGTTAACCGTTGATTTAGGTGCGGATGCCACCGATTGTGTTGGCGATGAAGCGATACTATGGGGCAACGAATTGCCAGTTGAAGAAGTGGCGGCGCATATTGGTACCTTGGGTTATGAGTTGGTGACCAAGCTGACTTCGCGGGTAGAAATGTCTTATTTTGGTGCTGGCAGTTAGTGGCCGTTTTCAGCTTAGCGAGCTAGCCGAGTGAAGGCTTACCGACAGTGACTGAGTGTCTGTGAGTAAAGCGTATTGGCAAGGTATCCGTTTAAGGGTAAGGTGAGCAAAGCACAGCACCAGATAAAAATGAGCCATGGTCAGTGGTTACGTGACCTATCGCAAAGTGGGTGGCGATCACTTCACTCATAATCAGGCTCAAAAATAAATGCGCTATGATTCCTAAACGAAAAACGCATTTTTAACCTATTCTTTTTTTGCTTAAATCGGGGATTCCAGCGGTAGAGTGAAACCTGCCGTTCGATGGAATAAAACCACAGAAACATCGGGATAGATGCCATGTTGAAAAATATCAATCCAACGCAAACTCAAGCTTGGAAAGCGCTGACCGCGCATTTTGAATCCGCTCAGGATATGGACCTCAAAGCACTTTTTGCGCAAGACAGTGAGCGTTTTGCCAAATATTCAGCCTGCTTTGGTAACGATATTCTGGTCGACTATTCGAAGAACCTTGTCAATGCGGAAACCATGCAACACCTGTTTGCATTGGCCAAGCAAACCGATCTGCAGTCAGCCATTACCGCGATGTTTAAAGGTGAAGCGATCAACCAAACTGAAGATCGTGCGGTATTGCACACGGCACTGCGTAATCGCAGCAACTCTCCTGTGCTGGTGAACGGTGAAGATGTGATGCCAGCCGTTAATGCGGTGTTGGCTAAGATGAAAGCGTTCTCTGAGCGTGTGATTGGTGGCGATTGGAAAGGCTTTACCGGTAAAGCGATCACTGATGTGGTGAATATTGGTATCGGTGGTTCAGATTTAGGGCCTTACATGGTGACAGAGGCACTGGTGCCTTATAAGAATCATTTGACCATGCATTTTGTGTCTAACGTTGATGGCACACACATGGCGGAAACCCTGAAAAAAGTCGATCCAGAAACCACGCTATTTTTGGTCGCGTCAAAAACGTTTACCACTCAAGAAACTATGACCAATGCGCACACCGCGCGTGACTGGTTCTTGCAAGCGGCGGGCGATCAAGCCCACGTGGCAAAACACTTTGCGGCCCTGTCGACCAATGGTAAAGCGGTGGCTGAATTTGGCATCGATACTGACAATATGTTCGAATTCTGGGATTGGGTTGGTGGCCGTTATTCACTATGGTCAGCGATTGGTTTATCGATCGTGCTATCGATTGGTTACGATAATTTCATTGAGTTGCTGACTGGCGCTCATGAGATCGATCAGCATTTTGTCAATACTCCATTCGAAAGTAACATCCCGGTTATTCTGGCCTTGATCGGCATTTGGTATAACAACTTCCACGGTGCCGAGTCAGAAGCGATTCTGCCTTACGATCAATATCTGCACCGTTTTGCTGCCTACTTCCAACAAGGCAACATGGAATCAAATGGTAAATACGTTGACCGTGATGGCAATCCAGTGACATACCAAACGGGTCCAATCATTTGGGGTGAGCCAGGAACTAATGGTCAGCACGCTTTCTACCAACTGATCCATCAAGGTACTAAGCTGATCCCATGTGATTTCATCGCACCAGCGCTAAGCCATAATCCGGTAAGTGATCACCACCAAAAACTGATGTCCAATTTCTTTGCGCAAACTGAAGCGCTGGCATTTGGTAAGTCAGCACAAGCGGTACAAGCAGAACTGGAAAACAGCGGTAAATCGGCGGCTGAAATTGCGGCCTTGGTTCCGTTCAAAGTGTTTGAAGGTAACCGTCCAACCAACTCGATTCTGGTTAAACAGATCACACCTCGCACTTTAGGTAATCTGATTGCGATGTACGAACACAAAATCTTCGTACAAGGGGTGATTTTGAATATCTTCAGTTTTGATCAATGGGGTGTTGAGCTGGGTAAACAGTTGGCAAACCAGATCCTGCCAGAGCTGACCGACAATACTGCCGTCGCTTCCCATGACAGTTCTACCAACGGATTGATCAATGCATTTAAAGCGTTTCGTGCTTAAGATCGCGAATTAAATATTGATTAATGTTAAGGCCTTAGTTTGTGACTAAGGCCTTTTTATTGGAAGTCGCGATCGTTATCTGGTGCGTAGTACGTACTGCGTAATTGCTATGTTCGATAGGCTATTTTGAGTCATCCGTTCACGTTTTAATTATTCGAAACAGATCTCAATAAACGCATTACCCCAAGGTGAAGAAAAGGGCATCAGAATGATTGAACCCTCGCATTGATGGCAGATGGTATGGCCTCGGCCTGAAACCACCACCGGTGTTGCCATATCAAACTCAAAGCCGCTTTCAGCTAAAATTCGCTTGGCTCCACCCGTTACCATATTGGTGATTTCACCCACCATATCGGTCACCTCTTCATTGATACCATTTGGCCGTTCACCGAGCATATTGTGCATGATTTCCAGTGCCAGGCTTTCATCAAAGGTGATCGACATCGATCCACGGGTAGTTGGACCGATCATGCCGATCAGGCCCGAGACATCACCACGAGCAATTTCATCTTTCTTGATCCGTGGTTTTTGTGGCTTCAACTCAAGAGAGGCCATTGTTTTTAGCACATTCATTAAAGATGCTAAAAACGGGTTTACAAATTCAGCGCGCATAACTTTCTTCTACTGTGACTGATTTTCTTTTGAGAGACAGTTTTGACAAACTCCATGTGATTCGATGACATGGTTGCTTATTTTAAAACCGTGTTTCTCTGCATTATTCGCTAGCAAGGCGACTAGAGTATCATCTCGAGACTCAATCACGTTACCACACTGGTCACAAATCAATAGATGTGAAAAATGCTTATGGGCGTTACATGAACCGCAAGAAATAAAGCTATTGGTGGACTCTACTCGGTGAATAAATCCCTGGGCGAGCAAAAAATCCAATGCCCGATATACCGTTGGTGGTTTAGCTTGTGGCTCACTTTTCTTGAGATCTTCCAGTAGCTCATAGGCGCTGGATGAGCGTTTGCTGGCACAGATCAATTCAAACACGGTTTTCCGCTGTGCAGTCAAACGAACGCCTCTTGCGGCACATATTTCTTCAATTTGTTTGGTTAGCTTGTGCTCCAAAACCATCACCATTACTGTTGTGCGTTAGTCATTATGTACTCGATCGAGACGAAGCATGTTGAGCGGAAAAATAGCGGTTATACAAAATAAAGCGCTCAATCAACTCATCTTGTTGAATAGACGTAAATTACCCTATCTGGATAAAAAACGATACTGTAATCCCAGATTGATGGCGGTAAAGACAGTGTTGCTTATTGCCGATCTGGCAGTGAATGATGCTGGGTTGATTGTTTGAACAAGGCTTGGCACTTAGCCTAAGATACGATTAAAATGCCGGACTTTGATTTTTTGCCACCGTGCGGTGGTTATTTCTGACCGAAATGGGGACGTTCACCTATGACTCACTCATGCAGGCTCTCAGTTGCTCCGATGCTCGATTGGACCGATCGCCACTGCCGTTATTTCCATCGTTTGCTCTCTGCGCAAACCTTGCTGTACACCGAAATGGTGACGACGGGGGCGATCATTCATGGCCGTGGCGATTTTTTGGCTTATAACCAAGAAGAACATCCGGTAGCGCTGCAGTTTGGTGGCTCGAATCCACAAGATTTAGCGCAGTGTGCCAAGCTTGCCCAACAGCGTGGTTATGATGAAATTAACCTCAATGTTGGTTGTCCGTCTGATCGAGTGCAAAATGGTCGCTTTGGTGCCTGTTTGATGGCCGATCCGGATTTAGTTGCGGAATGTGTCGCTGCCATGCGTGCGGTGGTGGATATTCCAGTCACCGTCAAAACTCGAATCGGCATTGATGAGCAAGACTCGTATGAGTTTTTAACCCAATTTATTGCGACGGTGGCTGAAAAAGGTGGCTGTGAGCAGTTTACTATTCATGCGCGCAAAGCGTGGTTGAGTGGTTTAAGCCCCAAAGAGAACCGCGAAATTCCACCATTGGATTATTCGAGAGCGTATCAAATCAAACGTGATTTCCCACATTTGACGATTGCGGTGAATGGTGGGGTGAAAACCTTAGCGGAAGCACAGCAGCATCTGCAGTATTTAGATGGGGTTATGATCGGTCGTGAGGCGTATCAAAATCCGTATATTTTAGCTGAAGTGGATCAGCAGATTTTTGGTCTGGACACGCCAGTTAAAAAATGCTCACAAGTGATCCATGAAATGATGCCTTATATTGAGCAACAATTATCCCAAGGTACTCATCTTGGCCATATGACGCGTCATATGTTGGGGCTGTTTCAGAACATGCCGGGTGCGCGTCAGTGGCGACGTCATATCAGTGAGAATGCTCATAAGCCCGGGGCTGGATTAGAGGTCGTTGAGCAAGCGTTGGCGAAAATTCCATACCAAGAATTGGGCGTATAAAAACGTTTGATGGCAAACGATGTTCTTTTTTCGGCAGCCGTTTGGTTTGTGTTACCATCGCCAACCTTAACGATCTTTTAGCTTGATTATCTTTAACTGAAACATAACGGAGCATCGCTCATGAACCACACTGCATCGGTAGCGCTCGTCACGGGATTGATGATTGCGCCCATTTCGGCCTTTGCTGCTGACTCTTTCTATAAGACTTCAGTAGGCGCAGAGATGTGGCTAACCAGTACAAAAATTGATGATACTCGCCGTGATGATGCGAACGCGCCAAGTCTGCAGATTGCGTTTGAGCATGGTTTTCCATACTGGCCGAATGTCAGTTTACGTTATACCAACTTGGAGGCGGATTTCGTTGCTTTCGATAAGTTGGATTACACTTTCTACTATCGAGTGTTAAATCGCGAGCAGATGAAGTTTGATGCGGGTATTACGCTCAGCCAATATACCAACAGCGATTATCGCGCGCCGGATGTTCATCGTTACGATTTCGATCAAGTGAGTTTTAACTGGTACGCTAATGCGCAAATCGCGATTCCGCGCACGCCACTCGCGGTGATTGGTCAATTTGATTTTGGTAATAATAGTGATCTTAAATCCGCTGATGTGATGGCTGGATTACAGTACCAAGTGCCGATTGCGGCTGGCGATTTAGCCTTCAAAGCCGGCTATCGTGTGGTTGACCTTGAGTTTACTGAATTGGCCAAATCATCGGCCAATATGTCAGAATCGTTGGTGTTTGTGGATGGCTGGTTCCTCGGTGCGCAATTCAGTTTCTAATCAACACTAGAATAATTTGCCCGCTAATCTATAGTAAATGAGCCTTTCAACGGCTCATTTTTGCTGTTTACTCTCCTTCATTTTCAACCCTCCCTGCGATTTTTTAAGCCAAAAAGTTATAAAGCATTCATATCGATTCTTTCTTGTTATTAAAAACAGTGATTACTCTGTCGTCATATAATCAACAAGGAAGTGGTGACAATGTCGGTAGCCAATCTCTCTCCATCCCTTAAAGGGCTCGCGAGTCCGTTAAATGACTCACAACTCAATCAACTCCAACAAAGCGTGACCCAACTGAACTCTCAGCAATTAGCGTGGGTAAGCGGTTATTTGTGGGGATTGAGCCAATCCAATCCGCTTGATACGCGACCAATGTCTGCTGCGCCGACGACTCCGGTTGCAGTAGCGGCTAAGCTGACGATCATCTTTGCTTCGCAGACGGGGAATGCAAAAGGCGTTGCTCAAGCGCTGTTGAAACAGGCGCAAGCCGCAGGTATCCAAGCCGAGTTATTTGACGCGGGCGATTACAAAGGCAAAGACTTAGCCAAGGAAACCCATGTGATTGTGGTCGCCTCCACCAATGGGGAAGGCGAAGCTCCGGATAATGCACTAGCACTGCATGAGTTTCTCAAATCGAAAAAAGCGCCCAAGCTGGCTAATCTTAAATATGCGGTATTAGGACTGGGTGATTCGAGTTATCAGTTTTTCTGCCAAACCGGTAAAGATTTTGATCAGTTTTTAGCAAAACTGGGTGCACAACGTTTGGTTGAGCGCTTGGATGCGGATGTGGATTATCAGGCCGTGGCGACACAGTGGTGTACTCAAGTTATTGCTGTTTTGCAGCAAGAAGGCTCTGCCGTGCCCGCCGAGAGGTCTAGTGCCGCCACGAGCCAAGTAGCCACGCATGATTACACCAAACAACATCCTTATCCGGCCAGTTTGTTGACCAGCCAAAAAATCACCGGTCGTGATTCGAACAAAGAAGTCCGTCATATTGAAATTGATTTGGCCGATTCAGGCATCACTTATCAACCGGGAGATGCGTTAGGCGTGTGGTATGAGAACCGTCCCCAACTGGTGAATGCACTGCTTGATAGCGTAGGGTTGTCTGGCCATGAACCCGTACAAGTGGACGGCGAAACGATGTCACTCCACTTAGCATTGACTCGGCATTATGAAATTACCGCCGCCAATCCGCAGTTGGTGGCGCAATATGCCGAGTTGGCGCAGAGTCCAAAGCTTCAATCTTTAACTCAAAATAAAGAGGCGCTGCGTGAATACGCGACTCGCACACAAGTGATTGATGTGTTGCGCGAAGAAAAAGTCACACTTTCTGCTACTCAGTTTCTCTCACTGCTGCGTCGTTTAACCCCACGGCTTTATTCGATTGCATCTAGCCAAAGTGAAGTGGGTGAAGAAGTGCATCTCACGGTTGGGGTGGTTGAGTATGAGCATGGGGGAGAGCTGCGTTTTGGTGGCGCATCCAGTTTCTTAGCGCATCAGTTAGAAGAGGGGGCGGCAGTGAAAGTCTTCGTGGAACACAATAACCACTTCAAGCTGCCGAGTGATGATCATGCGCCGCTGATCATGGTGGGGCCGGGGACGGGGATTGCGCCTTTTCGCAGTTTTATTCAAGAACGCGAAAGCCGTGGTGCAGCAGGGAAAAACTGGTTGCTGTTTGGCGATCGTACCTTTACCCAAGATTTTTTGTACCAAGTGGAGTGGCAAAAATACCTCAAATCTGGGGTGCTGAATCGGTTAGATGTCGCTTTTAGCCGTGATCAGCCGGAAAAAGTCTATGTACAGCATCGCTTATTAGAACAAGCTGAGCTGGTATGGCAATGGTTACAAGAAGGTGCTTACTTCTACGTGTGTGGTGACGCATCACGGATGGCGAAAGATGTCCACCAAACGCTGATCATTATTGTTGAGCAGCAAGGTGGCTTGAGCCGTGAGCAAGCGGAAGAGTATGTCAGTGAACTGCGTAAAGCAAAACGTTATCAAAGGGATGTCTACTAATGAGCGCAAATCAAAACCCATCAGTACAAGAGGTGCTTGGCGAAGTGCTCGGCCCATGGTCGGATAATGAACGTCTAAAACGAGAAAGTCATTTCCTACGCGGGACGATCGAGCAAGATCTGCAAGATCGCATTACGGGCGGCTTTAGCGCGGACAACTTCCAGCTCATCCGTTTTCATGGCATGTATCAGCAAGATGATCGTGATATTCGCGTTGAGCGTAGTAAGCAAAAACTTGAACCTTTGCATAATGTGATGCTCCGGGCGCGGATGCCGGGCGGTATTATTACCCCTAAACAGTGGTTAGCGATTGATCAATTTGCCAGCGAACAGACGATGTATGGCAGCATTCGCTTAACTACGCGGCAAACTTTCCAGTTTCATGGTGTGCTCAAACCGAATATCAAATTGATGCACCAAACCTTGCATAGTATTGGTATTGATTCGATTGCCACCGCTGGGGATGTCAATCGTAACGTATTGTGCACCTCTAACCCAGTGGAGTCTGAACTGCATCAACAAGCCTATGAGTGGGCGAAAAAGATCAGTGAGCATCTACTGCCGAAAACCCGCGCTTATGCTGAAATTTGGTTGGATGGTGAAAAAGTTGAAGGGCCGGATGAAGAGCCGATCTTAGGTGCAAATTATCTACCGCGTAAGTTTAAAACCACTGTTGTGATCCCACCACACAATGATGTGGATGTGCACGCCAATGACCTGAATTTTGTGGCGATTGGTGAACAGGGTCAGCTGGTGGGCTTTAACGTGCTGGTGGGTGGCGGCCTTGCCATGACACACGGCGATACTTCAACCTATCCGCGTCGTGCTGATGACTTTGGTTTTATTCCTCTGGAGAAAACGTTGGAGGTGGCGGCGGCGGTGGTTAGTACGCAACGCGATTGGGGTAACCGTTCTAACCGTAAAAATGCCAAAACCAAGTACACCTTAGATCGTGTCGGGGTTGAGGTATTTAAAGCCGAAGTTGAAAAACGCGCGGGAATTGCGTTTGCGCCAAGCCGCGCTTACGAGTTTACCAGTCGTGGCGATCGGATTGGTTGGGTGGCGGGCATCGATGGTAAACATCATTTAACCCTGTTTATTGAGAATGGTCGTTTGTTGGATTTTCCGGGTAAGCCACTGAAAACCGGTGTAGCGGAAATAGCGAGGGTGCATCAAGGCGATTTTCGCATGACCGCTAACCAAAACTTGATAGTGGCTGGTGTGGCAGCGGATCAGAAAGCGCTGATTGAACAGATCGCTCGTCGTCATGGCTTGATCGACGATGGGGTCAGTGAGCAGCGCATTCATTCTATGGCGTGTGTGTCTTTCCCTACCTGTCCGCTGGCTATGGCTGAGGCCGAACGTTTTCTTCCCTCTTTTGTTACCGAAGTGGAAGGGATTTTGGCGAAACACGCGTTACCCAAAGAAGAGAAGATTATTTTGCGTGTCACGGGCTGTCCGAATGGCTGTGGTCGTGCCATGTTGGCGGAAATTGGCCTAGTCGGTAAAGCTCCGGGGCGCTACAACCTGCACTTAGGCGGCAATCGAAATGGAACGCGCATTCCTAAGATGTATAAAGAGAACATTACCGACGTACAAATTCTTCAGGAAATTGATGAGTTGGTGGGACGTTGGGCTCGCGAGCGTCTTGATGGGGAAGGATTTGGTGATTTCACCATCCGCGCCGGAATTATCGCAGAGGTGATCATCTCGAAGAGGGATTTCTATGCCTAACTATACCGTTCCAACCCTGGAAGAGTTACTGACGTTAAATAAGGTGCAGCAAACGCTGCGCCTAACGCAAATCAATCAGGATTTAGAATCCCTAACCGCGCAACAGCGAGTCGTATGGGCACTAGACAATCTGCAAGGTAACTATGCGTTGTCATCAAGCTTTGGTATTCAAGCCGCAGTCATGCTGCATCTGCTGACCACAGTGAAAAGTGACATTCCTGTGGTCGTGACTGATACGGGGTATTTATTTGCCGAAACCTATCAGTTTATTGATCAGCTTACCGAACGCCTCAAACTGAACCTAAAAGTTTACTCCGCACCAATATCTGGCGCTTGGCAGGAAGCGCGTTACGGTAAATTGTGGCAGCAAGGCGTTGAAGGTATCGAGCGCTACAATCAGATCAATAAAGTCGAACCGATGCGCAGAGCGTTGGATGAACTTAACATAGGGACGTGGTTCTCAGGTTTACGCCGTGCGCAGTCACAGTCACGAGCAAGTCTACCGATCCTATCGGTACAAAATGGTGTATTTAAATTCCTGCCTGTGATCGATTGGACCAATAAAGAGGTGCACTATTATCTCAAGGATAATGATCTGCCTTACCATCCACTTTGGGACCAAGGTTATCTTTCGGTTGGCGATACACACACTACACAGAAATGGCAACCGGGGATGAGTGAAGAGCAAACTCGCTTCTTTGGTTTAAAGCGTGAGTGTGGTTTACACGAAGATAGCCACGATTCAAACCTATAGTAGGAGAGCAGATTAAGGTCGCGAATCAATTCAGAAAGACAATGGGGAGGTAACTCTACGTTTTATATCTCAGAAAAGCCCATGTTTGTGGATAACTTGTGTTTAATCTATGAGTAAAGTGGGATAAATAAGCCTTTGTGCGTAAGTTAAGCGCTTGAGCGTTATTTTTGTATTTTTTCTCAAAAAACACTTGCCAGTGTGAAGTTGATCTCTATA
>NZ_JARBFT010000022.1:0-12535 GCF_028863985.1 Vibrio chanodichtyis
TCCATACTCAATCGACACTGCTCTGCATTGCTCATGTGATCCCGTCGTGACCTAACGCCCGCCTAAGGGGCTGGCAATGCACAGCCCAATTTAACGCATAACAAATTAACCACAAAAACCTGCCGCATAACAAAAATGCCACGCGTTGACAGTCCCTCTTGAGGCGCTTGTTAGTTTCGTAGCCGATTGTTTAACAATGATTTTTCACCAAAATATTTGAACCACATTTTATGCAAAATCATCGAGCAAACACACGTCCAGCATCAAACGCTGTGACGTTGGCTGCCAAAATTCAAAGCGTTCAAGGTTGAGTTGGCCAATAACCGGCTTTCAAACAAAGAAAACGTACTCACAGCGATGTTGCAGCTTTTGTGAAACCAAATTTGCCGTGTGGACACTTCCACAAAATGGATGCATCAAAGTTTGTTGGCTTTAGCGATCTTGTGCCAACAACATTTTCAACGCTTTCTACCTAATCAGCATCAAGTAAAGCACAAAAGCCAATTCGTAAACTTTGAGCACCAAAATCCGAATTATCGAAACCATTAACGCAAATTTTATGAATTTTCTTGATAGAAACTAACGCCCGCCTAAGGGGCTGACAACGCATACCACTAAATTCAAACACAACAACCGTAACCATCACGGCTCATTGGGACTGGAAACGCCACGCGTTGACAGTCCCTCTTGAGGCGTTTGTTAGTTTTATTATCCAATTTCATCATATTCAGAAGGGGCATCATGCAAATACCAAGCATCCTTAAATGCTTGATACTCTTCCGTTGGAATTAATTTACCGTAAATATCCTCATCTGGATCTAACACCCAATCAAATTCAACTCTATCGAGCATTCCTTTCCAGTCATTTATTACCATCCAGTCTCTGACATATCCAAAAATATTACTTGAATAACCTATTTCCTTACATGTTTCCGCGTAACCAACAGGAATAATATCATTCAAATCCCTTGCCGTTCGTATTCCATACTGTTCCAATTCAACTATTAGATCATCTAATCCATGCTTATATAAAACATTACTCAATTTAATATTATTTTTTTCTGCCCATGAATTAACAAACTCCTGAAGACTAATAGCATCAATAGGATAATCAAGCTCACCAATATTATTTTTCTCATGAACAGCTCTAATATAACCATCAATTTCCCGAGATAACTGGCTAAAACCTTTGTCTGCAATTTCTAACATTCCAGCATATAGATATAAGCTCCGCTCAATTGTAGGTGGCAATTTACCAGAAAACTTATAGTTCCTATCATGAGCCAACTCTGCCCATGCATGTTGTAGAACAGTTCTAACTTGAATTTCAAATTTAAGTCCATCTAGACCTTCAAACTCTGGTAATTTTGTCCGCACATTACCTAAATCACAAACAAAGTGAACCGAACGATAACCAATTTGGTCTACTGATAATCTTTCATCTTGGTTGAGAGAGTTTGCTTTGTCTACATTAAATGAGCTTGCAATTATCTCAGATATTTTTTCTATATCAGACTCAAAGAATGCTATGACTCTAATTCCAGATAAATCCGTCATTTGATCGGCAGGTTTTTTATATGACTTCCTCTCAATTTTTTCTAATGCACTTTTTCGTTCTTTTGTTCGCCCACTGACTGAAAGATAATCAATTTCCTTCGATTTAAATAGGTTTTCTAGAATTGTTACGACTGACTCAGTGAGTCTTTTATGTGCAGGAAGAATACTATTCAACCAAACTTCATTTTGTTTCATTATGACTCCATAAAACTAACGCCCGCCTAAGGGGCTGGTAACGCTACAAATAAACTCAACGCATAACAAATTAATCACAAAGCCCAAAGTATTACAAAAACGCCGAGCGTTAACAGTCCCTCTTGAGGCGCTTGTTAGTTTTGTAGCTCATTGTTTAATGATGACTTTTTATAAAAATATTCGAATCAAATTTTATGCAAAATCATCAACCAAAAACACGTCCAGCATCAAACGCTGTGAAGTTGGCAACCGAAACTCAAAACAATCAAGGTTGAGTTAGCCAATGACCAGTTTTCCAACAAAGAAAGCGCACATAAAGCGATGTTGCAGCTTTTGTGAAACCAAACTTGCCGTGTGGACGCTTCCACAAAATGGATGCATCAAAGTTTGTTGGCTTTAGCGATCTTGTGCCAGCAACCTTTTCAACGCTTTCTACCCAATCAGCATCAAACAAAGCACCAAAGCCAATTCGTAAACTTTAAGCACCAAAAGCCGAATTATCGAAACCATTAACGCAGATTTAATCAACTTTCCTGATAAAAACTAACGCTCGCCTAAGGGGCTGGCAACACACAACCCAATTTAACGCATAACAAATTAACCACAAAAATCACCGCATAACGAAAATGCCACGCGTTGACAGTCCCGCTTGAGGCGCTTGTTAGTTTTGTAGCCGATTGTTTCAAAATGATTTTTCACCAAAACATTCGAACCACATTTTATGCAAAGTCATCGAGCAAAAATACGTCCAGCATCAAACGCTGTGAAGTTGGCTGCCAAGACTCAAAGCGATCAAGGTTGAATTGGCCAATGAGCGGATTTCCAACAGAGAAAGCGCACTCACAGCGGTGTTGCAGCTTTTGCGAAACTAAACTTGCCGTGTGGACGCTTACACAAAATGGATGCATCAAAGTTTGTTGGCTTTAGCGATCTTGTGCCAACAAGATTTTCAACGCTTTCTACTCAATCAGCATCAAACAAAGCACCAAAGCTGATTCGTAAACTTTGAGCACCGAAAGCCGAACTATCGAAACCATTAACGCAAATTTTATGAGTTTTCTTGATAGAAACTAACGCCCGCCTAAGGGGCTGACAACGCACAGCCCAACTTAACGCATACCAAATTCACCACAAAACCTGCCGCATAACAAAAATGCCGCGCGTTGACAGTCCCTCTTGAGGCGCTTGTTAGTTTCGTAGCCAACTGTTTAACAATGATTTTTCACCAAAATATTTGAACCACATTTTATGCAAAGTCATAGCGCAAAAACACATCCAGCATCAAACGCTGTGAAGTTAGCGGCCAAAACTCAAAACGATCAAGGTTGAGTTAGCCAATAACCAGCTTTCCAACAAAGAAAACGCATTCACAGCGATGTTGCAGCTTTTCCGAAACTAAACTTGTCGTGTGGACGCTTCCACAAAATGGATGCGTCGAAATTTATTGGCTTTAGCGATCTTGTGCCAGCGACATTTTCAACACTTTCTACCCAATCAGTATCAAGCGAAGCTAAAAAGCCAATTCGTGAACTTTGAGCATCAAAAGCCGAATAATCGGAACAATTATCACCAATATTTACGAATTATCTTGATAGAAACTAACGCCCGCTTAAGTGGTGAGCAACGCAATGCGATGCTTCCGCATACCACCTAAATCACTACAATCAACGCATGGTAAAAATGCCACGCGTTGCGAATCCGTCTTGAAGCGTTTGTTATGTAACTAATATCTACGGCTATGAACCAATGGTGTTCCGTTATCTCCCGTTATATCAAGAATTTCACATATCAGCGCATAATACTCTGGATGTATCCCCTCCACCTGCTTGCCATTTCTATGGGTGTTAATAGAGCGTATATTTGGGTACTGATGCCAACTATTTGTTTTTGATATTACGTTATTTACTTGCCAATGCTCCTTAAAGCGCAATTGAACAAACATCGTTACATAAGCCAAAATTTCATTAAAAGTACTTGAATCTAACTCATTCAGAGAAGCAGGAGCGGATAAACCAGTAATTTTCTCTACTCTATACTGGAAAACTGATTTCTTACCTGACTCGAGCATATCAAGCAAGCTGTTAAGTGCATCTTTCTCTGTAGATAATGCATCCTTTTCCTCTTTAAGGTTATCATTTTCAGCTTTAATGCTTGCTAACTCCTCTTTGAGTTTGCGCAATTGTGGGTGCTCAACTACGTCAACTAATTGTTTTCCTTTGCTCAAGCCATCAAATACACGTTTAGCACTACTCAAGCAGTATTCTTCGTGAATACGGAAACCATTTATCAGGACACTGTAAACAGTCCCTTTGTCATTAACTTCTCTTTTTACTTCCAAGATCTTCTATTCCAAACTCAAAACTACGAATAGTTACATAACGCCCTGTTAAGGTGTGAGCAACGCAATACCGAAGCCGCCGCATACTACCTTAAACACTAAACACAAGGCATAACAAAAATGCCACGCGTTGCGAATCGCTCTTAAACAGTTTGTTATAAGCGTACTTTTTTAGTCTTCGGTAGGCAAAATTGTAAACATGGTATCGAAATTAGATTTTAAACGCTGAACATCTTCAGAGTTAACATCGCTTTTCAATAACTCAATATAACTAGAAAAATCTTGAATCAAATCATTAAGTAGTTTTTCTTGGTTAATAAATATTTTGCCGCCGTTATCATCAAATAATAGCGATCTATCAAATTCGTTACTAAAAATCACTCCACTTTTTATCATCCCATTATGAAATAAACCACACCTAGTTTTATTATAGAGATTACTTAGTTCATCGTTACTATATTGATTTGGATAAATTTTATTCATAGATGAAAAAAAGAAAGCACTACTGTTACGATTGCTGCTTTGACCTGTCTTATATTGCTCAACTCCTTCAATGTAGGACATGCAAACCATTATGACTAAAAATGCATTGTTAAAACTATCATTTTCAACCAACGACTTAGCTGGGTTTAAAAACCATCCAGTAACTTCTCTTTCATATATTGATACTTTATCACTAAATAAGGTGGGATCTAATTGCACATCGTTCTCTTCATCTTGAACAAATGGAACTCCATTGTTATAACCACCTCTCATTCTAGGTGCCACTAAAATTTCTTGTCCCATAAGCAATTGTTTTGACATGTTAACCTCTTTGTAATTGAAAGCTTATAACGCCGCATTAAGGTGTGAGCAACGCTACCACTAAACCCAACGATGGAATGAAAAATGCCAAGCGTTGGGAATCACTCTTAAATGCTTTGTTATGCTCGTGTTGCTAAATGCTCGAAACCTAGTAGTGCTCTCGGGCTAAATGATTCAAAACCCCAGCTAGGGACACTCTGGGAGTCACTATCATAGACTTCCAATAAACGTTCTAAATCGCTAATGTCGTTTATTCCCAAAGCAAATTTTACCTGCTCGAAGTAAGATTTGGACGATGAACGTGCAAACATTTCAAATGGATTATTGAAATGACCTAAATAAACCAAAGTGACGGGGAACCATCGTTGGTAGTAACTTTCTTTATTAAGATCAGAGCGAATAAACAGTAAAAAGTCTGCCTGCATCAAGTGCTTAAACTCAATGCCTAGACCTTTAGAGCGCTCTTTGAGCAAGTCTGCATGAACAGAAAGGCGATTTAATTTTAATCGCCGATTACGGTAATCAAGAGACCTCAGATATTCACGAAATATATGATACTCAAACATCGCTGGTTGCCCATATTGAACTTTTCCTTCGATGTAATACTGCTGAGACAACAATTTTCCTGTTAGCTCAAACTGCTCATTTTTTAGTAAAATAGCTATCGTGTATATGAACAACTCATGCACAATAAACTTAAAGTTATCAAAGTCCGACTCTCTCCATGAAGTGATATGGCTAGGCTTGTCCATATAAGGAATTAGAGACTCAAAAAAGCGGTGAATTTTATGAATATTATCTTCATTTGGAGCATACTGAGAAATAGCGAATATCAGAGATATATACTCATTGCGGTATGGTAAAAAATTCTCGATATTCGAAATTAGAGCATCATCAAATTCACCGTCAACATCTACGAGCCTAAATCTTTCAAGATTAACTGAGAATGTATTCAGGTACTCATCGAGTGCACCTGATGCAAATGGTTTGCTTTCCTTAATTGCAGATAGCGCTCTTTTCTGGCTCGTTGTCGTACCCAGTGAAATACTATCACTTTCTTCTAAGAATGATGGCTTGGCACCAATTTGAGGACGAGTGTACAAGGGTTTATCATAAACCCAACGCAGAAGCTTCTCGTAATTATCCGTATATTTGTCTGGTTCACTTAAGTCGATATAAATACGTGATTTATAATACGTAGGTAAAAATGCCTTCCCGTTTTCATCACGATTTGGGATTATTGCCACAAACTTACTTTGTTCTTGGTCTTCGTAAACTTCTCGTGAAATTATTTGGGTTTCTGTTCCCACTCCACCAGAGCGACCATCGGCACGAGAAGCATAAGCTTCATCGCATATCATAGCGACTTTCTTAACAGTCGGGTCAGTTACCATTTTCTCCATGAAAGCAAATGCATCGTGACCTTCTTTAAGATCCCACTTATCTAAGATCACATGGATACCAGATTCTGTGAGTTCTGTTGCTAGATCAATAACCCATTGCTCATGTTCTGGGGTTGACCAGCAATACGAAATAAATAATTTTGGATTTTCCACTAATCTTACCTCCTACGATTAGAGCATAACGCCCTGTTAAGGGGTGAGCAACGCAATACAAAAGCCGCCGCATACCACCTTAATCACTTAAACCAACGCATAGTGAAAATGCCACGCGTTGCGAATCCCTCTTGAACAGTTTGTTAGTGCGCTTTTTCAGCGATCCCCTAACCTTTAAGCGCATTACGCCAATACTCGACCGTTTTATCTGAAACCATGCTAGTTTCTCTTGCTGCTGCCACTAGAAAGTCACACAAATTAGTCGCTACCTGCTTATTACCGAGTAAAGACAAACTACGAATTGCACGGGTCAGGCGAAGTTGGTTGTGGTCATGACTTTTAAGCCAGACATGGTTAGCAGGACTTAATACCAGTAATGAAGAAATTTCACACCCATCTCGCTGTAATCCCCAAAACTCAAGTAAAAGGTCGAGAGCTTTTAAGTGAGCAACACGCAATTCTTCTGAATTAGCAAAAGCATCTCGATCTGCTTGAGTTACCAAAGGAGCATGTTGATTGAACTTAGTACCCTCATCTATCGGGAAAAGAACTTGAATATACTTATGATCATGCTCTAGCCAAAAGTGGTTATATGCTAACAACTGCTCAATATTACGACCAAATTTATCTGGAATTTGGCCAGATATGAAGCGAGCAATTTCACTCATTTTAAATCCTACTGATGCTAATTTTATCTTTGCGCACTAACGCTCGCCTAAGGGGCTGGCAACGCACAACCCAACTTAACGCATAGCAAATTAATCACAAAACCGGCCGCATAACAAAAATGCCGCGCGTTGACAGTCCCTCTTGAGGCGTTTGTTAGCTTTTTATTTGATAACAAATATTGCTCTGCCGGAAACTGCCTGCTCTGATACAGGAATCAAATACATGCTTCCATCAAAATTAGTAGAAAGAATAGATGATATGTTTTCACTAACTGTAGTTAATATAACTCCATTAGCACCAATTTTTGCAGCTTGTCTTTTCAATTCTTCAATAGCATAGTTTTGACTATCTTGTTGGGTAATTCCCATATCACTAGATGCCTTCACTATCCCTATAGTTTCATATTTCTCTGGGGCATCTAAATATAATTTTACTTCATTAAAATTTAGCTCTGCTCTTTTTTCTCCGGTAACAATAGCTGACCCTGACGCACAACCATTCAAAAGAATTGCAAACAAAATAACCAATACAAACTTTAACCTTGAAATAAACATATATTCACCAAAAATATAACAACAAAAACCAAGTGATTTGAAAAGCAATTAGCCATCACTCCCAACTATGCATAAAAAGCTAACGCCCTGTTAAGGGGTGAGCAACGCAATACCGAAGCCGCCACATACCCACTTAATCACTTAAATCAACGCATAGTGAAAATACCACGCGTTGCGAATCCCTCTTGAACAGTTTGTTATGTGTTGTTTTCACGTTCACCTATTGCTCCGCTGCTTTAGGCTCTTTATTCGCGCTATTTGTTAAAGATTCGACCTTTTGATTAATAAAAATGTAGAGATTCGATGCAAAAGCACCAACAAGTACTGCAACCAAAGCCATGGAATAAAATTCGTTACTACTTTCACTAATAATTGCCTCTCCAGATTCAGCACTCTTTGCAATATACGGAGTTAGCAAAGCGATAAAAACTTTACTCTTAATTCCAAGCCATGAAAAAGATGACATAAGACCTGAAGCTGCAATTATTTTGATGTTGTCTCGGAAGCTTAATCCAGAAATCATCACCCTTGTTGCAGCGGCTATGAAGCCAAAAATGAAAGGTACGATTAGAAGCAACAAAGCATTCATGGTTTCATTAAGGACCACAAGCACTTCTTTTTTTAATTCGAAAATCTCGGGATTCTGGCGAAAAACAAACCAAAATAAGATAGCTAAAGCATAAATGAACATTGTAGATATCATGATTTTTTTCATGGTGCTAATTAAAAATACTGACATAATTTCCTTTAATTTTTTAACTTGATTAAAACACATAACGCCGCATTAAGGTGTGAGCAACGCTTGGCTATACTTGAGCGAAGCGAAAATGCCAAGCGTTGCGAATCACTCTTAAATGCTTTGTTATGCCTTAGTTTCTCCAGAGCGAAGCACTTCTGTCATATGATTATAAGCTTGAGAGATTAGGCTAGTCGTATTTACCAAAATATCTCTTCCAGTATCTTCACCTAGACGTCGCGAACCAACTCTTACTTTATACACTTCTTGAGGTAAGTTGCCCTGTATAACCATATGGTCAACATGCTCTCTTTCAGATACTAACCTCGGGCGATAATCTTCACCTGTTGAAAAATGCTCATTTAAAACGCCAATTATATAGCTACGAGCATATTCTTCATTATGCTCAATGCAGTTCTGATGATATTTTTTTGTTGCAAATGGAGATGCGAGTACTTCTATGTTTGTTAGACATGTAAACGGTTGATTTTTAGCCTGTTCGACAAAGTTTAAAATTATCGCAAAATTACCATTTACATCTCCCCAATCAATCGACCAATCAGTGTGATATTGAGGAGCATTACTTCGAGCCAAAAAAGGGTTCGTTACTTTAGCTATTCCTTCAACAACAGTTTTTAAACCGTCATCAAAGTTAGTTCTAAAATCGGCGTATAACTTTCCTCGTGCAAATAAAGGAATGTCACAGTCTTCCAGAAGAACAGGCATTACAACAACCCGCTTTTCTTCCAGCTCACGAAGAAAGCCTGCTGATAATTCCTTTTTACACCATTCTGATGCAATTGAAGCTTTAGACATGATAACCAATAGAGCGCTTGCGCCATCAGCCGCTTCCTGCACTTTTTCGATAATTGAATCGCCAATACTCAATTCCCAACGATCCATCCAGACATTCACATTATTCTGAACAAGCTGAATTGCTAGCTTATCAACAAAATCCTTATTCTCGTGCGAATAACTAATAAAAATTGGCATCTAAAACTCCTACTATTTAGACTATTTGTGCAAATTTACATCTGAGGCATAACGCCCGCCTAAGGGGCTGGCAACGCACAATCCAAATTAACGCATACAAATTAATCACAAAACTTTCCGCATAACAAAAATGCCACGCGTTGACAGTCCCTCTTGAGGCGTTTGTTGTGCCGCTAACTGAAGCGTGAGGCCAGTTTTTTATAGACAGAATCTTTGTCACGCTTACCGACAGCAAGTACATAGACAACAATCTCATCGTCAATAACTTCATAAGCCAAACGGTAACCCGCTGTACGAAGTTTAATCTTATAAACTGCATCGTATCCTCGAAGCTTAGCGGAAGAAACGTGCGGATTTTCTAATCGCTCCTTGAGCTTCTTTTTGAACTGACTCTGAATTGTCGGAGCTAACTTACTCCACTCCTTTTGTGCTGCCGGTAGAAACTTTAACTTATAGGTCATCAATATTTACTTCCACAGCTTGTGATAAATCCGCTCGGCGGCTATCTACAATTTGGGAAAGCTCATAATCATCGAGCATATCGATGAGATACTCATATGTTCCCGCTGGTACAAGGTAAGCCGCTGGCTTATTGTGGTTTAAAATTGCAATTGCAGCCCCATCAGCTTCGTTCAGTAAAGCAGTTGGATTCTTCTTTAACTCTGAAATACTTGCAGAGCAACTTGCCAAAACCTGTCTCATAAAACACCATATAAGCATCAAAAACAGACCTAATTTTAGACCTTAATTTGAATCAGCGATAGTTGTTTTTTACGACAGCGGCATAACGCCCTGTTAAGGTGTGAGCAACGCAATACCGAAGCTTCCGCATACCACCTTAAACACTAAACGCAACGCATAGTAAAAATGCCACGCGTTGCGAATCACTCTTAAACAGTTTGTTAGCTTGCGCGCACTATCAGTCTAAAATCAGAGAACGTTGTCTTCCCACTTAGGATTTCATTAATCAACTGCTGAGTAAGGCGAATAGCCACTTTATATGGGCAACCATTAAGCATAAAAGTGATCGTAACCCTTTGCCCTACCCATAACTTTTCAGGCTCTAAGCCCACAGTTTCCTTTTGAAGGATAATTCTGTTAGTGGCTATTTTAAAAAGTTCCGCTATTGGAAATTCGTATGACTCTCCAGATACTAAGCCTCTTTCAAATAAAGTTGGGAAAATAGCATCATATGATGATGCCTTTTGAAAGTGTGCGTTTAGATTATACAGCCGAGTCAGGGAGTAAGTATTTCGTTTAAAACGGTTCTCATGAACAGCAATAAGGATTTCATGAGCAATTAATCGTTCTGTTGTAGACGTACAGGTAATGACCAAGCGATTGTCATGAACACTCGGGAATAAGTTACATATTTTTGCTAAATTTTCAGCCAATTTGTAAGAGCGAAAAGCAGCGATTGCACTAGCAACTGCTGCGAAAAAACTACAAACTGAAACAATGATACTAATATTTTCTACCACAAATATTCCTGATTACCTCCTCAACTGAATAGCAAGCTAACGCCCGCCTAAGGGGCTGACAACGCATAACAACCTAACTTAAACACAACAACCGTAACCACTTCGGCTCATTGGGACTGGAAACGCCGCGCGTTGACAGTCCCTCTTGAGGCGTTTGTTATGTGGCCATTTATACTTGACTCACATCGAATGAATAATCACCACTTTCGGATTTTATGTCTTGTAGGAACTCATCATATGTATAGTCTCTTGAAAAATAAGAAAACGATTTTAAATCAAAATATTCTTTTGCTGTCATGAAACTTCGAGACAACTCCTTAGAAATACTCAAAGATGCGTCATGATTTATTGAAGAACTTAAGTTGAAACGAGTAACTCCTTCTAATGCGTTTTTTCCATAAATACTAGCTCCAAACGAAAGTAAAGTTTTTATAAACTCAGATTTCTTATTATCCCAGCCAAAAGCTAAAACAGGACCAACTGAGACACCTTTTATGTAATTTCTATGCTGATCTAACCATTTATATGTTTCTTCAATTGTTCTACTTGATTCGCCTGCATAAAGCATAACATTTACTTTAACATCTATACCTGCATTATGAGCTTGTTCCAAAAGATTCGATGCACGAGATAAATACTTCTCTGGTGTTTTTGATTTACCCATTCTCTTAATCTGAGTTGGACTGGCACTTTCTAAGCCAAGATCTAAGACCTTCATCCCAGCCTTCGCAAGTTCAGGAATTTGTTTGATAGGGAACGTATCCGCCCGCGATTCTGAACGCCAAAAATAAGAATGGGAGTGGTTCATTCTTTGTTTAGTGAGCTCTTCAAGCCAGCTTATTGTTGGCTTAAACATCGAAGCTTCAAAGTATGGAGACATTGGATTTAGATCATCATTCAACAATATATCGGAAGCTTCTGACGTAATCTGAAAGGGGGATTTTAGTGATTGTAACTTCTCGTCTTTTTCCTGACAAAAAGAGCATTTCATGCCACACCCACGAGAAACCTCAATACTAGGTTGATAAAGCTCCCTTTTATCAAGGAGACTATAATCTAATGGGACATAACCATTGACCTTTTCAATTTTCCTTCCAATAAGATCTGAAATTTGATTTTCACCTAAACCGTCAACAATTTTGTCGACATGAGGTAATAGCTTTGCTAATTGATTAATCTCACCATCAATAACCCAACGACCACCTATAACAATCTCTTTTATCTTTAATTCATTTTTTAGTATTTTAGTAAAGCCATCAACCCAACTAATCGCATAAAAACTTGGTATAGAAATAAAAACAGGAAATTTTGACTCAACTATACCTAAGCTTAGACAATAACTTGCGAATTCTTTAGGTTCCGTAAAATTACCATGTAATTGAATTGGAACCAAACCCGATCTTTTTATAAGTGAGGCTAATGAAAGAAGGCCATAATTTAAATATCTATTTTTCTTATTAATTACATTTGCATCTTTTTTAACTGTCAACTGACCAGCACTAATACAAAAAACATCATACATTAAAATTTAACTCCCACTTTTATAATAATAGTTAGACGACCATAGCCATTTGGACGCATCACGCCAATGCCGTGCGTTGTGAATCTGTCTTGAATCGTTTGTTAGGTCACGACCAAATGGGTAAAAAGTC